>NZ_JBICNX010000007.1:0-302755 GCF_043107035.1 Staphylococcus sp. 231237_7MaSpsaltlick | reverse complement strand
GGGTCGCGGGTTCGAATCCCGTCTTCTGCTCCATTATTTTTGCCGGGGTGGCGGAACTGGCAGACGCACAGGACTTAAAATCCTGCGGTGAGAGATCACCGTACCGGTTCGATTCCGGTCCTCGGCATCATCCTATAAAATTATGCGCCCATAGCTCAACTGGATAGAGTACTTGACTACGAATCAAGAGGTTATAGGTTCGACCCCTATTGGGCGCATTAATTTACGGGAAGTAGCTCAGCTTGGTAGAGCACTTGGTTTGGGACCAAGGGGTCGCAGGTTCGAATCCTGTCTTCCCGATAAACCTAAAATATATGGGGGCTTAGCTCAGATGGGAGAGCGCCTGCTTTGCACGCAGGAGGTCAGCGGTTCGATCCCGCTAGTCTCCACCATATTTAATAATACAACCTAAATACAACGGCGGTGTAGCTCAGCTGGCTAGAGCGCACGGTTCATACCCGTGAGGTCGGGGGTTCGATCCCCTCCACCGCCACTAATTATTAGTTGTAAATTATATTTAGGACCTTTAGCTCAGTTGGTCAGAGCTAACGGCTCATAACCGTTCGGTCGCAGGTTCGAATCCTGCAAGGTCCATATAATTTTGGAGGAATACCCAAGTCCGGCTGAAGGGATCGGTCTTGAAAACCGACAGGGGCTTAACGGCCCGCGGGGGTTCGAATCCCTCTTCCTCCGCCATTTTTATCATAATTTAATATAGTTTATTTTTAGCTAATATTTGTGGAGGAATACCCAAGTCCGGCTGAAGGGATCGGTCTTGAAAACCGACAGGAGCTTAACGGCTCGCGGGGGTTCGAATCCCTCTTCCTCCGCCATTAATATTATTATCGCGGGATGGAGCAGTTCGGTAGCTCGTCGGGCTCATAACCCGAAGGTCGGTGGTTCAAATCCGCCTCCCGCAATTTTTAAAGGTCCCGTAGTGTAGCGGTTAACACGCCTGCCTGTCACGCAGGAGATCGTGGGTTCGAATCCCATCGGGACCGCCATTTTTCATTATGGTTCAGTAGCTCAGTTGGTAGAGCAATGGATTGAAGCTCCATGTGTCGGCAGTTCGATTCTGTCCTGAACCATTTCATGCAAGCCGGCCTAGCTCAACTGGTAGAGCAACTGACTTGTAATCAGTAGGTTGGGGGTTCAAGTCCTCTGGCCGGCACCATTCTTAGGAGGGGTAGCGAAGTGGCTAAACGCGGCGGACTGTAAATCCGCTCCTTCGGGTTCGGCAGTTCGAATCTGCCCCCCTCCACCATTTATTTTAATTTAATAGGGGCATATTTCAACGGTAGAATAAAGGTCTCCAAAACCTTTGATGTGGGTTCGATTCCTACTGCCCCTGCCATGGCGGTTGTGGCGAAGTGGTTAACGCATCGGATTGTGGTTCCGACACTCGTGGGTTCGATTCCCATCATCCGCCCTTTATATTAATGGGCTATAGCCAAGCGGTAAGGCAATGGACTTTGACTCCATCACGCGCTGGTTCGAATCCAGCTAGCCCAGTTTTTTATTGGCGGCATAGCCAAGTGGTAAGGCAGAGGTCTGCAAAACCTTTATCACCGGTTCAAATCCGGTTGCCGCCTTCATCAAAATGCGGGAGTATTTCAACTTTCAGAATACGTTCCTTCCCGGAACGTGGTGTAGGTGTAAGTCCTATCTTCCGCTCCATAATTTAATAATTAAGCGGGAGTAGTTCAACTCTCAGAACACATTCCTTCCCGGAATGAGGTATAGGTGTAAGTCCTATCTTCCGCTCCATAATTTAATAATTAAGCGGGGGTATTTCAACTTTCAGAATACGTTCCTTCCCGGAACGTGGTGTAGGTGTAAGTCCTATCCTCCGCTCCATAATTTAATAATTAAGCGGGAGTAGTTCAACTCTCAGAACACATTCCTTCCCGGAATGAGGTATAGGTGTAAGTCCTATCTTCCGCTCCATTTATTCTTCCTCATGGGAAGTTTTTTTTATATCTTTTTTTGTCTTAACGTGTATCAATATTTTAAATTCCAATATTTGTAGCAATATCTATATAATATGGTAATATAAATAATTATAATAGTGTTTTGTACCATTAATTTAAATAGCATACATTATTATAAATACTTTATGGTAGGAGATTGTATATAATGATTAGAACAATTATGAATGGAAAAATTCATAGAGCGAGAGTTACCGAATCAAATTTAAACTACGTAGGTAGTATTACTATAGATAAAAATTTATTAGAAGCAGTTGATATATTGCCTAATGAAAAGGTTGCTATTGTAAATAATAATAATGGAGCAAGATTTGAAACATATGTGATTGAAGGTGAACGGGGCAGTGGTAAGATTTGCTTAAATGGCGCAGCATCTAGACTAGTTGAAGTCGATGATGTGGTGATTATTATGACTTATGTTCAACTGAACGAAGATGAACTTTCTACGCACGTTCCAAAAGTTGCTGTTTTAGATGAATATAACCAGATTACACAAATGATACATGAGGTTGAAAGTAGAGTAATTACGGATTAATTATTATTATTTTGTTGTTTAGAGTCAATCATTATATTTCACTTTATACTTAGAGTTTAATCATTGAAGATCCTTTATATTTAAAAAACTTAAATTTTTTTAGAAGTTTTCACTGTTGATTCAATTTGTTAAATTTATATGTGGTATTATACTTGAAGTTTTGGATTTGAACAGTGACAAAATTTACAATTTACATTTTAAAAAATAGTTGCTAAACCTACTAATTACGGCTTTATTTAAGAAATCTATTGACGACAAATGTAGTTAGTTATATAATAAACTTATGCCGTTTAGAAATTGTAAAATATTTGCAGCTATAAACGATAATTAATATATAGTCTCTTTTGAGCTATTGAGCCGGCGTGGCGGAATTGGCAGACGCGCGGGACTCAAAATCCCGTTCCTTTTTGGAGTGTCGGTTCGATCCCGACCGCCGGTACTAATAAAATAACTAACATTTTAGAAACATCATTTAATGATGTTTCTTTTTTTATATTTTCTTTTCGTTTATATAGAATTGGATTGTTAGATTGAACATTTCATTTTAAAATTTGTTGTTATTTTACTAAAAAGAAGTATCTTATTTTAGTTTTATACTTATAAACTCTTTAAAAATTAATTATTACTAGAGCAAGTTGATATTGTAGTTTAATACAATGTGTAATATTATTAGTCTAATGTTATATTTGGAGGACATAATTTTATGGTTAAATCTAAAAGTTCAGATTCAAGCTGGAAACAATTTTTTAGTAATATTTTACAAGCTGTCGGTGCTGGTGTAGTAATAGCATTATTACCAAATGCATTATTAGGAGAATTATTAAAGTTCTTTAAAGAAGGCAATCAATTACTGGAATCAATATACCAACTTGTTGTGTTAATTCAGTCATTTATGGCCTTTATAATTGGTGTTTTAGCAGCGCACCAATTTAAATTTAATGGTGCAGGTGCAGCTATGGTTGGTGTTTCAGCTATGTTAGGTAGTGGTGCTGTTAAAATTACAGACGGGGGATTTATGTTAAATGGTATCGGCGATATTATTAATACTATCCTTGTGGTAATTGTTGCATGTTTTTTTTATTTATTATTACGTGATAAACTCGGTTCATTAGAAATGATTATTCTACCAGTATTAATACCAGTGATAAGTGGAGTAATTGGCTTATATACATTAAGTTATGTATCGAATGTAACTAAAGGTTTAGGACATGTAGTTAGTTCATTTACAGAACTAAATCCAATGTTGATGTCGATATTAATTTGTATTACATACTCATTGTTAATGGTAACACCAATATCTGTTGTAGCTATTGCAACTGCTATTGGTTTATCAGGATTAGGTAGTGGTGCTGCAAATATGGGTATAGTTGCTGCCTGTGTAACATTCTTATTTGGTTCAATTAGAGTCAATAGCGCCGGTGTGAACCTTGTGCTAATAATTGGTGCTGCAAAAATGATGATACCAGTTTATTTTAAGCATTTAATTATTGCAGTTCCATTAACTATAAACGGTATAATTGGTGGTTTAATTGCTTATTTCATAGGTATCCAAGGTACACCTATGTCTGCGGGATTTGGATATACAGGGCTTGTAGGACCAATAAATGCTTTTAATCGTATGGAAGGAGACCCAATGACGGATATTATTTTACTTGTATTTGGTTACTTTGTTATACCTTTTGTCTCAGCGTTTTTCGTACATGAATTATGTAAAAAATTTATTGGTAAATATTCTGATGAAATTTATAGATTCGAGATACCAAGACAATAGTGGATTCATACTTATCTAACTGTATAACAATCAACAAATTTGAATTTGGGCATATACAAAACCTAGGTTCATGTTATAGCATCTTTTTAAGCGCTTAATAGAGCGGTTTAAGAAATCAAAACTTAAATTTTGATTTCTATCCGCTCTTTTTTTATACATAAGTATTGCATAATAATTTATTTTCATTAAAGAAAGAGCGATATAACAATAATTTTAAATTTTGTTATTGAATAATATTGCGTTAATGTGTATAATAATTAATATTATAGAGAGGGGATACGAAGATGAAACACATATTAAAAGGCTTCATGGCATGTATAATTATATTTTGTGCCATAGTGAATTATATAAACCCTACAGCTCATGCACAATCGCAAGACGAACAATGGGAAAAAATAAAAGAACGTGGTGAGTTAAGAGTCGGGTTGTCGGCTGATTATGCGCCTTATGAGTTTGAGCATAATGTTAACGGTAAGACCGAATACGCTGGAATAGATATTGAATTAGCAAAGAAAGTGGCAAAGGACAATGATTTAAAATTAAAAATTGTAAATATGCAATTTGATAGTTTACTGGGAGCTATTAAAACTGGGAAAGTAGATTTAATTATTTCTGGTATGACACCTACGCCAGAACGTAAAAAGGAAGTAGACTTTTCTAATCCATATATGACAGTTCAGCAAAAAATGATTATAAAAAAATCTGACGCTGATAATTTAAAAACTATCGATGATTTTGCTAACAAAAAGATAGGTGTTCAAAAACAAACACAGCAAGAAAAAATCGCTCAATCGGATATTGAAAATGCTCAAATTCAATCTTTGACTAGAGTTCCAGAAGTAATCATGTCTTTAAAAAGTGGAAAAGTAAGCGGTATGGTTATTGAAGGCCCTGTTGCAGAAGCCTATTTAAAACAAAATAAAGATTTAACTTTTGCTGATGGAGTAAAGTTTAATGAAGGAACTAAAAGCACAGCAATCGCTGCACCAAAAAATGCTCCTAAATTAATGGAAAAATTAAATGCTAGTATTAAAGAAGTTAAGGATAAAAACTTGATTGAAGATTATAAAGATTCAGCTGCTGAAGCAATGAAAAAAGATGATGGTAACTTCTTTAGTAAATACAGTAGCTTTTTCTTAAAAGGGATACAAAATACTATTTTAATTTCAATTGTTGGTGTGTTATTAGGGACTGTATTTGGAGCTATTATAGCATTAATAAAATTAAGTAAGATAAGAGTGTTTAGATGGATAGCTTCAGCTTATATTGAATTCCTAAGAGGCACGCCATTATTAGTACAAGTATTTTTAGTTTATTTCGGTACCACTGCAATGCTTGGTTTAGATATTTCAGCTTTAATATGCGGTATGATTGCACTTGTAATTAACTGTTCAGCGTATATTGCCGAAATAATTAGAGCAGGTATTAATGCGGTAGATAAAGGTCAAACGGAAGCTGCGCGCAGTCTAGGGCTTACTTATGGCCAAACTATGAAAACAGTTATATTACCTCAGGCAATTAAAAAAATATTACCAGCTTTAGGTAATGAATTTGTAACTGTAATTAAAGAATCATCAATTGTTTCTGTAATAGGTGTAAGTGAAATCATGTTTAATGCACAAGTAGTCCAGGGTGCTTCATTTGACCCATTCACGCCATTATTAGTGGCAGCAGTATTATACTTTATACTTACATTCACATTATCTAGAGTAATGTATTTCTTTGAAGGGAGAATGAAAGTTAGTGATTAATATTAAAAATTTATATAAAACTTTTGGGAAAAATGAAGTTTTAAAAGGTATTGATATGACAGTGAATCAGGGAGAAGTTGTAGCTATCATTGGCCCTTCTGGTAGTGGAAAAAGTACATTACTGCGTTGTATGAATCTATTAGAAACACCTACAAGCGGTGAGGTTATATTTAAAGAAAATAGTTTAACAAGTAAAAATACAGAGTTAGAAAAATTACGTCAACAAATGGGTATGGTATTTCAAAATTTCAACTTATTCCCACATAAAAAAGTAATTGATAATATTATTTTAGCGCCAAGTCTATTAAAAAAAGACAAGCAAGGTAATTTAAAGAATCAAGCCCAAGAATTATTAGATAAAGTAGGATTAAGTGATAAAGCAGATGCTTATCCCTCACAATTATCAGGTGGACAAAAACAGAGGGTTGCTATTGCTAGAGCCTTAGCCATGAATCCAGAAGTTTTACTTTTTGACGAACCTACGTCAGCGTTAGATCCTGAAGTAGTCGGAGATGTTCTGAAAGTTATGAAAGATCTTGCTAAAGAAGGTATGACAATGGTTGTTGTTACTCATGAAATGAATTTTGCTAGAGATGTGAGTGATAAAGTAGTATTTATGGCAGATGGCGTTATCGTTGAATCAGGTACTCCGGCAGCAATATTTGATCAACAACAGCATGAAAGAACTAAAAACTTCTTAAGTAGAGTATTATAAATTTTATTAAAGCCAGGTGGATAAAGTAATTATGCTAATACAATTACTTATCTGCTTGGTTTTTTATTTTTGATGATAAAAATTGGATTTGCACATACTCTAAATACGAAATAGTGTGTTAAACTGTAGGATGTATGTTTTTAATGTGGGGTGTAAGAATAAATGGATTTAAAGCAATTAAAACAAGATGTCATTGACTATGCACATACGATAGGTATCGATAGTATCGGATTTACTACTGCCGACCCATTTGATGAAATGAAACAAAAATTAGTAGACTATCATGCTAAAGGTTATGCATCAGGTTTTGAAGAATCAGATATAGCATTGAGGACCGAACCGACATTAACACTACCAACAGCACGGTCTATTATAGCGATTGCGGTAGGTTATCCCAATAAATTAAAAGGTGCACCTAAGAGTACCAGAGGAGATAGAAGAGGTATGTTTGCGCGTGCTTCATGGGGACAAGATTATCACTCTATTATGAGAAAAAGGTTGGATAAACTAGCTGATTATTTGAGAGATAGAGTAGATGGCGTTGAAATCCAGTCAATGGTAGATACAGGAGCTTTATCAGATAGGGCTGTGGCAGAACGTGCTGGTTTAGGTTATGTTGGTAGAAATGGTTTTGTTATCAATCCCGAACTAGGGACTTGGACTTATTTGGGTGAAATGCTCGTAAGTGTCCCTTTTCCGCCAGATGACCCGTTATTGGATAGTTGTGGGGACTGTACCATTTGTGTTGACCGTTGTCCAACTGGTGCGCTTGTTGGAGATGGGCAGTTAAATAGCCAAAAATGTATTAGCTTTTTAACACAAACAAAAGGTTATTTAGCAGATGAATACCGTTATAAAATAGGGAATCGGCTTTATGGCTGCGATACTTGTCAGCAAGTGTGTCCAAGAAATAAAGGTATTAACACCCAGCATGATGATATTGTCTTAGAACCTGAAATTTTAAAACCAAGATTAGTACCATTATTAAAAATGAGCAATAAAGAATTTAAAAATACGTATGGACATTTAGCAGGTGCTTGGAGAGGTAAAAAGCCAATTCAACGTAATGCAATAGTAGCATTAGCACATTTTAAAGAAGAGAGTGCTATTCCTGAATTACAAGATGTTGCATTAAATGATCCTCGTCCAATGATTAGAGGCACTGCGTATTGGGCAATTGGACAAATACAGGGCGAAGATGCTAGAAACTTTATTGAGCAGCAATATCATAACGAACTAGAAGAAGTTCAACAAGAAATGTTAAAAGGATTAGAAATGAGGAGAGAACAATAGCATGACAAACCATATCGTATTATTTCAACCGCAAATACCAGGTAATACAGGTAGTATTGCAAGAACTTGTGCAGGAACATATACTAATTTACATTTAATTAAACCACTAGGCTTTAGTACGGATGATAAAATGTTAAAGCGTGCAGGACTAGATTACTGGGAAACTGTTAATATTATGTATCATGAAAGTATAGAGGAATTTTTTGAAGCTACTGAAGGTACATATTATTTGTTAACAAAATTCGGAGAAAAAACATATTCAGATTTTGATTTTACAAATACTGAGCATGATCACTTTTTCATATTTGGACGTGAAACAACAGGATTACCTGACTGGGTAAAAGAAAAATATGCAGCTACTGCGCTTCGCATACCTATGAATGATAATATTAGATCGCTTAATCTTTCAAATACTGCTTCATTACTAATTTATGAAGCTTTGAGACAGCAAAATTTTCCAGAGTTACATTAATACTTACCAAAATGAATGAAAATATATTAAAAGCTTTGTATAATGATAATAAGTCTTATATTAACTATTTGTACGAATCATCATTTAGTTTAATAAAGTAGTGGTTTATAGAAACATTATGTAGGGTATTAATAAAAATAATGCTAGAACCGTCTTAATAGAAAAAGAGGAGTGTAATTACTATGGCAATGAACTTTAAAGTTTTAGAAAACGAAAAAGTTGTAGCTGAATATGCTGCAGATATTTTAAGAAAACAATTTAACAATAATCCAACAACTATTGCAGGTGTACATCTTGCTAGTGACAATGCTCCTGTATTGGATGAATTGAAGAAAAATGTAGATAAAAATGCGGTAGATTTCAGTCAAATAAATATATTAGATTATGATGATAAGAAATCTTATTTTGAAGCATTAGGCGTACCAGAAGGTCAAATATATAATGTATCATTTAGTGAAGATACTGAGTCATTTATTAAAGATAAAATCAAAACTAAAGAAAATAAAGGCAAGTTAGTTACACAAGTACTTTCTATTGATACAAAAGGTAATTTAGATGTAAGTATTAACCAAGGTCTCTTTTCAGCTCGCGAAGTAATTTTAATAATTACAGGTAGTGAGAAAAAAGAAGTTGTTCATAAACTTTATGAAGAAAATGGTAAAACAAGTTTTGAACCTTCAGATTTAAAAGCTCACCGCATGGTAAATGTAATTTTAGATGAAGCGGCTGCAGAAGGTTTACCTGAAGATGTGAGACATTATTTCACAGCACGTTTTGCATAATCAAATGTGAGGTGATTCAAATGACAAAAAATAAGAATTCAAATGATCAACAAAATGATACATTAGAACCTGAGAATGAAATGGTCGATGATTTTGACGATGTTGTTGAATTAGGCAAAGAGATGGAACAAATTTCAGAAGAAAATGATGAAGATAAATTAGATAAATCACATGATTCTGAAGTACGTTCTGACCTAAATGACTAATAAATAGCTACCCGAAACATTAATTAATGTTTCGGGTTTTTTATATGTTATTGCACAGCATTTTACAATTTCAAAATCCATTTTACATATTTTAGCTAATAGTAGTTATCACACGATAATATACTTAGCTATAAAAGGAAAAATAGAACAAAAATCACGAATCTTATAATAGGGTTGACCTATTTCTGATTAGATAAAATAACTGCAATTTAAATGTAGTGTATGTTACAAAAAGAAATGCCATGTTAAAAGTTAATGTGGTATGATTAAAACATTATTGATTTAAGGAGATTTATATATGTTAAGTAAGCAATGGAAATATATTATGATAGCTGCAGTAATTGTTAACCTATTATCAATTAAAGGTTTCCCAATGGCAATTGGTGCTATCTATTTACCAGTATTATTTAAAATTGTTAAATTGCAAATTAATTTATCACGTGGTCTTGTGGATCAGGTTAATGCTTCAACATTTGTTAAGGGTAATCAAACAGGTATTATTATAAGCGTTTTATGCTGCATAATTGTAACTGTTTTATTGTTTAAGCCGTTAGGAGATTTTTATAGTAATTTAGATGGCTTTTTAGGATTACTTATCACAATAAGTCCTGTAACTATGGTAATTGGTGCTATATTGTTAATTTTAACTGCTATAGGTATTATTCAATCTGCTAAAGAACAGTTTAAAAATGTAAATATTACAAAATAATTATAGTGTCCAATAACTTTTAAGAAGAAAATCCTGGAAATATTCGGGATTTTCTTTTTATATATAAATAGTTATGTTATTGAAAGTAAAGTAGAAAGAGTAAATAAATATTTGTAATTTGAGAAATATGAATTTATTATGAAAACGCTATATAATACGATTGCCCGTTTAAAATGATTAATGCTATACTTAAAGCGAACTAAGATTAATGAAGGGGAGATTTATAAATGTCAGTTAGAATTGAACATGATACATTCGGTGAAATAGAAGTACCAGCAGACAAATACTGGGGTGCTCAAACAGAAAGAAGTAAACGTAACTTCCCTGTTGGTAAAGAACGTATGCCAATTGAAGTTGTTTATGGATTTGCTCAATTAAAAAGAGGTGCTGCTTTAGCTAACCACGAATTAGGAAAATTATCAGATGCCAAGAAAGATGCAATTGTTTATGCATGTGACCGTGTATTAAATAAAGAATTAGATGAACATTTTCCATTAGTAGTATGGCAAACAGGTAGTGGTACCCAAAGTAATATGAATGTTAATGAAGTTGTAAGCTTTGTGGCAAACAATTACTTAAAAGAGCAAGGTAGCGATGAATCTATCCATCCTAACGATGATGTCAATAAATCACAAAGTTCTAATGATACGTTCCCTACAGCAATGCATGTTGCCTTATACAACGAAGTGGAAACGAAACTAGAACCTGCATTAAAATCTTTAAGAGATACATTTAAACAAAAAGAAGAACAATATAACGATATTATTAAAATAGGGCGTACACATTTGCAAGATGCTACACCGATTCGTTTAGGTCAAGAAATTAGTGGTTGGCGTTATATGCTAGATAAATGTGAAACACTATTAAATGAATCAAAAGCGCATATTTTAAATTTAGCAATAGGTGGAACTGCGGTTGGTACTGGCATTAATGCACACCCTGAATTTGGAGATAAAGTCGCTAAGTTCATAGCAGAAAATACAGGCCATCCATTTGTATCTTCTGAAAATAAATTCCATGCATTAACTGCACATGATGAGGTAGTACAATTACATGGTACTTTAAAAGCACTTGCGACAGACTTAATGAAGATTGCAAACGATGTAAGATGGTTAGCTTCAGGCCCACGTGCAGGATTAGCAGAAATCTCAATACCTGAAAATGAACCAGGTTCATCAATTATGCCGGGTAAAGTTAATCCTACACAATGTGAAATGTTAACAATGGTTGCTGTCCAAGTGATGGGGAATGATACAGCAGTAGGAATTGGTAGCTCACAAGGAAATTTTGAATTAAATGTATACAAACCTGTTATTTTATTAAATACATTACAATCTATATATTTATTAGCAGATGGTATGGATACATTTAATAGTAATTGTGCTGTTGGAATAGAGCCAATTCCTGAAAACATTGATAATTACTTAAACCAATCGCTTATGCTAGTTACTGCTTTAAACCCACACATCGGTTATGAGAAAGCAGCAAGTATTGCTAAAAAAGCGCACAAAGAAGGCTTAACTTTAAAAGAATCTGCAATTCAATCAGGACATGTAACAGAAGAACAGTTTGAACAATGGATTAAACCAGAAGATATGGTTGAACCAAAATAAATAAAACGTAAATAAGTAATTGTAGATATAATTTAAATAGTATTCATAAATTTATCCGAAGTTGTATTCTTTATTAATAAACACACTGTCATTTATATGATAGTGTGTTTTAATTTATTATTATGGAGTATAAGCATCAGTTTGATATGATAGTATAAATGTAATTGGTAAATAAGACACCACAATATAAAGTTAGTCTCTGTAACTTTATATTATGATGTCTTTAAATTTTTTAGAAACGATACTACGTAAGTTTTAAACATGTGAATAGTAATAAACTACATGGTTATGTCTAAAACATAACTAATACTTAAAACTACTAACGTTGTAATTTTAAAATTTTAAAACTTTACTGCTAGGTTAGACTTCATCATCTAGACTGACAGAAATTTGTGCTTGGGTCAGCGGATGGATGAATTCAATTTTATAACTATTTAATTGAAGTTGTCTCAATGTAGAGTTTCCATATAATGGATCACCTATAACTGGATGTCCAATTTCAGCTAAATGAACACGAATTTGGTGAGTACGACCTGTATCTAATTTCAATTCTAATTCACAGACATCTTCTTTAACCATTTTTGAGTCAAGAATATGTGTGATTGCTGATTGACCTGTTGGTGATACCCTACGTTTGTTAGAATGGAATTTATCTTTACCAATCGGCATATCGATAGTTTGGGGTTTGATTGGTAATAAACTATGAACATTAGCTTTATAGATACGATCAATTTCATTTTCTTCTAACATACGATCTAATATTTTTTTCATCAATGGATTTTTCGCTACGATTAATAAACCAACAGTTTCTTGGTCTAGACGGTGAATTGGTTCAACATAGTCACTTTTAACAGTATAAATAACATGGTTCATTAATGTATTACTTTCTTTTAAATCATTCGGGTGTGTTTTAACACCTTTTGGCTTCATGACTATAGCGATATCATCGTCTTCATAGTAAATTTGTGCAAAACGGTAACTAGGTAAATAATTACTTACTTCATCTGGTGTAGGGATAAACACATTGTCACCTGTGTTAACTCTAGTCATTAATGAAGCGGTTGTGTCGTTAATTGTAATTGCTTTTGACATGTTTAAATTATGCAAATCTTTTTTAGGTAGATGCAATTGTTGGAAAATTTCTCTTAATGTTAAATTATTATATTTAATAGGGATTTCGAATTTCATACGTATCCTCCTTGATAATCAATTATTATCATACCATAAACATAGGTTTAAAAATATTAGATAAATACTTTCATTAGATTAAATATTACATTTGTAATTAAATTATGCGTTCATACAAAAAAACATGATTTTTAAATTATTAACTGAGAAGGTATAATAAATATAAAGTTGTAAAGAAATGGGCTGGTTAAATGGAAAAACCAACTAGACTTGCATTGTTAAAAGAAATTGCAGAATTTTTAAATGAAGAAACCGAAACATATAATATGATTCAAAGTGCATTGAAATATTTAATTGAAGGTACAACATTTACTACCGGTTGGATATTTTTTATAGATGATGATGGACAACATGAATTAGTTGCACATTATGATTTACCTGGTGCATTAGCTAAACAAAATTGTAAATACATGTGTGAAGGAACCTGTTGGTGTGTGCAAGCATATCAAAATAAAAAATTAACAAAAGCATCAAACATTATAAATTGTTCACGTATTAATCTAGCAAATCGTGCATTTCATGAGGAGTCAGAGGGCATCACACATCATGCAACCGTGCCACTGCGCTCTGGCGATGAGTTGTTTGGTCTGCTAAATGTAGCGACGCCTTATAAGACAAGTTATAGTGAAGAGGATTTAGAATTGTTAGAGTCTGTTGCTTTTCAGATAGGGTCTGCAATCAAACGTATTGCGTTAACGGACCAAGAAAAAGAAGCAGCCCGTATAAGTGAAAGGAATCGACTAGCACGTGATTTACATGATTCAGTAAATCAATTACTTTTTTCTGTAAAATTGACGGCACATGCTGCACAAGGTATATCTAATGAAGAAGTATCCCGTAAAGCCTTTAATATCATTGAAGAAACGAGTCAACAAGCTGTAAATGAAATGCGTGCTTTAATTTGGCAACTTAAACCAGTTGGATTAGAGCAAGGGCTAGTTAAGGCTATTCAAAATTATAGCGACGTATTACAATTGGATTTAACGGTTAGTGTTGAAGGTTTAATTAATTTACCAAGTAATATTGAAGAAAATATCTACAGAATTATCCAAGAAGGTATGAATAATACAAAAAAGCATGCTCAAGATACAGAAATTAAATTAAAATTATCACAAAACCAGGACTATTTTTATGTAGAAATTAAAGATTACGGCATTGGCTTTAATATGCAGCAAACTAGCTATAATAATTCACATGGTATTAATAATATGAAACAACGAGCAAAAGCAGTTAAAGCTAACATAGATATAACATCTGAAGAAAATAACGGGACTCAAATTTATATAAAAGTGCCGCTATAAGATAATGAAAGGAATGTTAAAATGAATCGAATCGTGCTTGTTGATGACCATCACATTGTAAGACAAGGTTTAGAATTTCTATTATCCACAGTAGATGATTTAGAAGTCATTGGAGGATTTTCAGATGGTAAATCATTTTTAACATACTTATCAAGTAATGATTTACCAGATATTGTATTACTCGATTTAGTCATGCCAGAAATGAACGGTATTGAAATTACAAAGATAATAAAAAATAACTATCCAGAAATAAAAATTTTGGTCTTAACGAGTTATGTGGATGATGAGCATGTAATATCTGCTATTGATCAAGGAGCAGATGGGTATGAAATGAAAGACGTAGAGCCGGAGCAATTAATTAAAACGATTAAAAAAGTATTGGATGGAGAAAAAATTATTCATCCACAGGCTCAAAATGTTATAGAAGCTGTTAGTAAAAAGCCGCATTTTACAAATAAATTATCTAAACGTGAGGCAGAAGTTTTAGCAGAAATGGTGAAAGGTAAGACTAATAAGGAAATTGCAGAGACTCTATTTGTATCGGAAAAAACAATAAAAACACATGTAAGCCATATTTTTAATAAATTGCAAGTAACGGATCGTACACAAGCCGCTATTTATGCGATGCAGAACAACCTAATATAAAAAACGTATTTTATTTAAAAATATACTATGAAGTAGCAATTTTTTTAGTATTTTGAAAAATTACTTTAAAATATATAAAAATACTATATAATAAAGTTAATACTCAAAAGGGGATGTTGCTATGAAAACAAAAAATCTTTCATTAAAGATTGTCATAGCATTAATATTAGGTATCGCAATTGGTTCTATTTTTAATATTTTTGCAGGCTCAGCCTTTGTAGAGAATGTAGATAAATACCTATTTAATGTTATTGGACAAATTTTCTTGAATTTAATCTTTATGCTTGTAGTACCAGTAGTATTTGTATCTATTGTATTGGGTGTAGTAGGTGTTGGGGATCCTAAATTATTGGGAGGAATTGGACTCAAGACAATTACCTTCTTTTTAACTACGACTGCAATTGCAATTATTATTGGTCTTACTTTGGCACTGGTATTACAACCCGGTGCAGGTAAATCTGATCTTTTAAATAGTGACGATGTATCGAGTTATCAACAAACACTGAATAAAGAAAATAGTGCGCAAGATTCAGCTGCAAAGCAAACATTTGATCAAACACTTATTAATTTGTTTCCTAAAAATCCATTACAGGCAATGACCGAAGAAAATATGCTGCAAATTATTACATTTGCAATATTTATCGGGGTTGGTATTATTATGGTCGGTTCCAAAGCACAGATGGTACATAAATTTTTAGAACAAACCAATGAAGTGTTAATGTATATCGTTACTATGATAATGAGCGTGTTTGCTCCGATTGGGACATTTGGATTGGTGGCACATGCATTTACAGGGGCAGGATTTGGGGCAATTCAGCAACTTGGAATGTACTTCTTTATTGTATTGTTAGCCTTAGCAATCCATTTCTTTGTTGTTTATGGTTCTGCAATTAAGTTTCTTGGTAAATCAAGTCCATTGAAGTTTTATAAGGAATTTATTCCTGCTATTACATTAGGTTTTAGTGCCTCAAGCTCAACCGCAACTTTGCCTGTTTCTTTAGAATGTACAAAGAAAATGGGAGTTAGACGTGAAATTGCTTCATTTGTCCAACCATTAGGTGCAACGATTAATATGGACGGTACAGCAATCATGCAAGGTGTTGCTACTATGTTTATTGCTCAAATATCTGGTGCAACCTTATCTTTTACTCAAATTATAACGGTAGTCGTAATCGCCGTAGTAGCTTCAATTGGGACAGCTGGTGTTCCAGGAGTCGGTTTAATTATGTTAGCTATGGTGTTAAATGCGGTAGGCTTGGATCCTGCTGCAATCGGAATCATCTTAGGTATCGATAGATTACTTGATATGACAAGAACATCTGTGAATATAACTGGAGATGCCGCTTGTGCATTAATTATATCTAAATCAGAAGAGAGAAAATTAGCCGCAAAGAATAAATGATTTTAAATAGTTTAGGAAGATAATTTAAGAGGACGAAACATTATTATAATGTTCTGTCCTCTTTTTTTAATTAAAATCAATAGTTGTAAAAGAGAATATGTTATTGGTTAATTGTTTTTATAAATTATTCTATAAAAACAGACTATATGTTTTAAGTTTTCTTTAAAAATATTTTTGCCATTAAAAATAAGACTTTAGGACTACCTAAAAATTATTGCCATAACATTACCTTTGTGCAACAATTGTAAACATAGTATTAAGAAAGGGTAAAGTTAATGTTAAATATAATGAAAAGATTTCAAAAGCGATTAAAACGTTTGGACCTTGGTATTATAATTAGTTTTATAATTCTAAGTATTATCGGCGTCATAATGGTATACAGCGCAAGTATGGTGCCTGCTTCTAAAGGGAGTTTAACAAATGGAACACCTATAGAAGCTAATTATTTTATGAAAAGACAATTTATCTTTTTCATTTTAAGTGTTTGTATAATCTTATTTATTAGCATGTACTTTAATATTAAAATGCTAAGAAATGCTAGTACGCAAAAGTTTCTAATAGTTGGAACGTTTGCATTATTAATTCTGACATTACTGATAGGTAAAGATGTTAATGGTTCCAGAAACTGGATTAATCTTGGATTGTTTAGTTTACAATCATCTGAGTTTTTAAAATTAGTTGCTATTTTTTATCTTTCTTTTATCTTAGATAAAAAACTAACCAACAATCAAGATTATAAGTTGAAGAATATTGTCCCGCCATTGGGTATATTAGGCGTGGGCTTAGTACTTGTATTAATGCAAGGAGATCTCGGGGGTACATTATTAACAGTAGCAATTATTGTGGCTATCTTAATGTATTCAGATATTAAAAATAAAATAAAAATTCAAATATTAACAATTACTTCAATCCCCGTAATTCTATACATATTCTATACTTTAGTTTTTGACTCGAAAAATCTATACAGAATGAAGCGAATTAAAGTAGTATTGGACCCTTTTAAGTACGAAAACAGTGATGGCTATCAACTTACGAACGCATTAGTATCAATAAGTAACGGTGGGGTATTCGGTCGTGGGTTAGGTAATGGCATTTTGAAATTAGGGTATTTACCAGAACCACATACAGACTTTATATTTACGGTTATTTCAGAAGAATTAGGACTCATAGGCGTATTACTTATACTTCTTATGTACGGCTTTATTATTTTTAAAGGATTTATTTATGCAAATAAAACGCGTAACCATTTTTATAAATTAATTTGTGTAGGTGTAGTAAGTTATTTGTTTATGCAAGTATTTGTAAATATAGGTGGTGTGTCTGGTTTGATACCTTTAACTGGAGTAACGCTTCCCTTATTAAGTTATGGTGGATCATCCATGTTAAGTATCAGTATAGCATTAGGTATTTTATTGGCAGTTATCCGAGAAATAAAAAAAGAGACCAAAGTATATGAATAATACATAAAAACTTTTATTTAATAAGGAATGGAAGGAAAGAAGTAATTTGAAATTATCGAAAAGAGGCAAGATTGTAGCGGTTATTTTACTGTTAATACTTATAATAATCGGATTTTTTGCATATAAATTATTTCATTTGAATCAAGCAATACATGATTCAGATGGCACAGATGAAGCAACGAAAGCAACCCAAGAAAAAATAAAAAATAATAAACCAATTTCTATCGCAATATTTGGGGTGGATTCAGATGTAAAACGTGCTGAGGAAAACATGGGACAACGTACAGATACACTATTAATTGCATCAATAAACCCCGAAAAGAATAAAACAAAACTCATTTCTATACCTCGTGATATGAGTAGTAATATCCCTGAGGTCGCTGGTAATCAAAAAATTGCACATGCTTATGCATATGGTGGTCCAAAGACAGCAATGGACACACTTAGACAAAATTTAGATGTACCAGTAGATGCTTATGTTACTTTAGACATGGATGGTTTCAAAAAGATGATTGATATTTTTGATGGTGTAACTGTGACAAGCAACGCAACGTTTAGTTATAATGGTTCTAGTTTCAAAGAGGGGCAAAAAGTAAAATTAGATGGCGATAAAGCACTAAATTACGTGCGTAGTCGTAAAGAGGAAGGTGCAGGTGGCGACGAAGGTCGTACTGAGAGACAACGTCAGGTCATTGATACACTATCTAAAAAAGCAAATGGATCTTCCAATTTATTTAAGTTAAACAAAATACTTAAAGTTAGTGAAGAAAATGTTAAAACAGACCTTAATGTTGGCGATTTAAAATCTTTATATTCAAATTATAAAGATGCTACAGAATCTATTGATAAAGAATCTATTGATGGTGAAAATTTAATAGAAACTGATGGAGTTTGGTATTTTGAACCAAATGAAGAAGATAAAAGTGTTAAAATAAATGAATATAAGAATAATTTAAAATAGAATATAGGGTTTGAATGTTGAGAGGTGTAAAGCAATGACAATTATAATATTACTTATAATAGGGCTCGTTTCCTCTATTATAGGTTCTTTGATCGGTGTTGGTGGAGGTATTATTATTGTACCAACATTGGTTTTTATAGGTGCAAATTTTGATTTATTAAGCGGTATTACAACACAAACTGCAATTGGTATCTCATCTGTGACACTTGTTTTTACAGGTTTGTTTTCAATAATTGCTTACCGGGGCAAAGGTAAAGATACGATTGATTTTAGAAATGGTATTTTATTTTCTATTGGTATTATTCCTGGATCGTTACTAGGGGCTTACCTAAGTCAATTTCTGAACGATATATACTTTAATATTATATTTGGTATATTTTTATTTTTAATTTCAATCTTACTTTTTGTAAAAGACTATTTAGCATCTAAAAAGGACAGTACTACAGAAAAAAATGTGAACTTAACAATAGGAATTATTTTTGCATTTTTTGTAGGTATCAGTGCTGGTTTGTTTGGAATTGGCGGTGGCGTGTTAATGACGCCGTTAATGATAATTGTTTTTAACTTCACACCACACGTAGCCGTGGCAACTAGTATGATTATTATTTTTACTTCAAGTTTAGCGAGCTCAGTGGGACATATGATCCAAGGACATATTATTTGGGGTTATGGATTGATATTAATTATTGCAAGTTATGTAGGAACTAAGTGCGGTGTGAAAATTAATAGATCAATTAATTCCGCAAAGTTATCAAACTTGCTTAAATTTGTTTTGATTTGTTTAAGTATCTATTTAATTATCAAAGGATTTATTGAATTGTAAATTTAACAAGTATGAGTAAAAAAATGTGGCTGATTAATTAAGTATTGTCGTTTGCTTATGACCCAGTTGACTAGAATTGAAAATATCATTTTAGCGTTTTTTGAATTCTAGCTTGCTATTAACAATTTAATAGAATAGAAAAAGATTTGTAAGTGTATTTTTAATATGCATGCTAACTTATAATAATTTTTACAGAATATCAGCCTAAAACATGTTATTGTTTTAGGCTGATATTTTTGAATAGTAAACATTAATAAAATAATTAATTCATATTAACACTTTGCGCTATACATTTAAACTATTTAATTTCATTATAGAGTTCTATAAATTGTTTGCCTTTTTTACGATCTATATAATTAAAAATCCATGGTTCACCATCTTTGTCCATGATAGTGATTCTAAAACAGGTTAATGTTAAACCCATTTTTATACTTTTAATATCTGAAAATAGAAATTCATCTTTTAAATTAAGGACTTTTGCTACATTACTAGTTCTAAAATATATGCAATCACTGAGCAAAATTAAATCTCCAGCAATTGATTGCGAATGCGAATATTTTAATGTAGCTTGAATAGCAAATACAGGATTATTCATATCTATATTCATAACTTTTCCTCCAAGCTTTAATTACAATATAATAAAATGAGTATTTGACATAAGACAAAATTGTTTACTTAATACTACCACTAATTTTGTGCGGTATAAAATATAAACAGCACTAAAAACCCACTTTATATCATTTTGAATGATTACAAAGTGGGTTTAGTGTATATACAAATTTTGAATTATTGATTTTACATAAAATCGGCAAAATGGTCTCTATAACGCATATGCAATATAGCACCAATAATAAATAAAATCACAACTAAGGCAAGGTTATAAAGCGTTAAATGCCAATGCTCTATAAAATACCATTCATGATGAAGCACAGCGGCTCTATATCCTTCTGCAAGGAAATATATTGGATTTAATTTCATCACTGTTATTACAATTTCATTTTTAGGTGCATACAAAATAGAAGATACAAAAAATATAATTCTCATTAATGATTGAACTACCATCTGCGTATCTCGAATCAGTACACCTAATGTAGAAGTTAATAGCGAGATGACTATAGTAAGTATAAGTGCGTAAGGCACATATATCAATAATTGTAATGAATAAATTGAAGGATAATACCCCCCAAAGAAACATAATATTAGTACAATCATAAGTAAACCTAGATGACCATAAAATCTACTGAAAACAATGTAACTAGGTATAATTGATAAAGGAAACTTCATTTTAGCTACTTGATTATACTTTGAAGCGATTGATTTTGTACCTTCTAGTACGCCTTGGTTTACGAAAAACCACATGCTAATACCGACAATTAACCAATAGATAAATGGGATTCCATCATGCATCGAATTATTTCGCAAGCCCAAACCGAAGACAAACCAGTATACTGCAATTTGCATGGCAGGGTTAATAATCTCCCAAGCAATCCCTAAATAATTGTTGTGATTTGATATACGTAGTTGAAAGTCTGCTAGTCTTTTAATTAAATATAAATTTTTCAATTGTTCTTTTAACACAAACCACATTGCATTCATTTGAATATATCACTCTTTCATGCTGACTTTTTAAAAACTGACAAATAAGATTATACATTATAATTTTTAATATAAGCAAATATAAATAAAATGACAGTAATATTAAAGTTTAAAGCGTAACTATAAAAAGCTTGGGTTCATTATCATAAAATACTTTATTTAAGTTAAAGCGAACCTACCCAATTAGCATAGTAGGAGGTTCGTTAAAATAACATGTAGTATTGTTATATTTTTAAAGGGATGTTACCTTTAAAATTTACAAGTTGATAAGCTAATTTAACATCGTTATCTGTAGGTGGTTGAACTTTATTTAAAGGATAGCTCAAGTTCATTGCTTCCCATTTATGGACACCAAGTTGATGATAGGGCAATAGTTCAAATCTTTCCACATTATCCAATGTATTTATAAACGCGCCTAATTGTATTAAATCTTCCTTAGCATCAGTATATCCGGGAACTAGCACGTGTCTAATCCAAACAGGTTGTTTAACATCTGATAACTTTTTAGCAATTTTTAATATTTGTGTGTTAGGTTTTTCAGTTAATGCTATGTGTTTCTCATTATCAATATGTTTAATATCCAAGAGTATTAAGTCTGTATATTTTAATAATTTATCGAAGTGACGTTGAAATGCTAATGTGTCATTTGCACAACCTGCAGAAGTATCGATACATGTATGAATTCCGTTTGCCTTTAACGCTTTAAATAAAGCTGTGACAAAGGGCATTTGCAACAATGGTTCGCCACCACTTATAGTGACGCCGCCCCCAGATGCTTCAAAATAAGGTTTGAAAGATGTTATTTCATCCACCATTTCGTCTACTGTTACTTCTCTAGATAATTCATTGACTTTCCATGTATCCGGATTATGACAATATAAACATCTCAGTAAACAGCCTTGCATAAAAAGTATATATCTAATACCTGGTCCATCGACAGTGCCCATACTTTCAACAGAGTGCAAGTGTCCTTTAAGCATTTTGCTCCCACCTTGTAATTTTTGTTTTACATTCTTTCATGAAACGTACGAGAAATAACATCTAATTGTTGTTCTCGTGTTAATTTAATGAAATTAACAGCATAGCCAGAAACACGAATAGTAAGTTGCGGATACTCTTCGGGGTGCTCCATTGCATCTAACAATGTGTCTCGATTAAAGACGTTTATGTTTAAATGATGGCCGTGTTGCATAGCGTATCCATCAAGCATACTTGTAAGATTTTTATTTTGCTCTTCTGGTAATTTTCCTAATGATTTAGGAACGATACTAAATGTATTTGAAATACCATCTTTGCAACAATCATAAGGAATTTTTGCAACAGAGCTCAGTGATGATAATGCACCTTTTTGGTCCCGCCCATGCATTGGGTTGGCACCTGGGGCAAATGGTTCACCAGCTTTTCGTCCATCAGGTGTATTACCGGTCTTTTTACCATAAACGACATTTGAAGTGATTGTAAGTACACTCATTGTATGCTCAGAATTACGATATGTTTTATGGCTTCTTAATTTAGTCATAAAGCGTTCTACTAAATCTACGGCGATATCATCTACACGAGTATCATTGTTGCCATATTTAGGGAAATCTCCATTTATTTCAAAATCAATTACTAAACCATTTTCATCACGTATTGGCATAACTTGGGCATATTTAATTGCTGACAATGAATCCGCAGCAACTGATAAACCTGCAATACCTGTTGCCATCGTACGTATGATATTAGTATCGTGTAACGCCATCTCGATACGCTCGTAACTGTATTTATCATGCATATAATGAATAATATTTAAAGCATTGATGTAAACGCCTGCTAACCAATCCATCATCTTATCAAACTTTTCAAATACTTCATCGTAATTTAATACTTGTGAATTGATAGCTTCATATGATGGTCCGACTTGCATACCAGATTTTTCATCTTTTCCACCATTAATTGCGTATAATAAAGTTTTAGCTAAGTTTGCACGAGCACCAAAGAATTGCATTTGTTTACCAATTTTCATTGCAGATACACAACATGCAATACCATAGTCATCACCGTATGATTCACGCATTAAATCATCATTTTCATACTGTATTGAACTTGTTTTTATACTCATTTTTGCACAATAATTTTTAAAATGTGTTGGTAATTGTACTGACCAAAGTACAGTTAAATTTGGTTCTGGTGCAGGTCCTAAGTTGTCTAATGAGTGTAAGAAACGGAATGAGTTCTTAGTTACAAGAGGTTTACCATTAATTCCTATACCACCAATTGATTCAGTAACCCAAGTAGGGTCTCCAGAGAATAATTCATTATAATCTGGTGTACGTGCAAATTTCACAATACGTAATTTCATAATAAAGTGATCAATTATTTCTTGAACTTCACTTTCAGTGATAGTACCATTTTTTAAATCACGTTCAGCATAAATATCTAAGAATGTAGACGTACGTCCTAAACTCATAGCAGCACCATTTTGTTCTTTGATAGCAGCTAAATATGCTAAATAAAGCCATTGAACAGCTTCTTTAAAAGTAGTAGCAGGGCGTCCTAGATCAAAGCCATAAGTTTCACCTAATACTTTTAATTCTTTAAGTGAGCGATATTGTTCTGATAATTCTTCGCGTAATCGAATAATATCTTCTGACATTTCAGTAGACATTGTATTGAAGTCAAGCATTTTTTCTGCCATCAAAAAATCAATGCCATAGAGCGCAACACGGCGATAATCGCCAATTATTCGTCCTCTGCCATAAGCATCCGGAAGGCCTGTGATAATACCAGCTTTTCGACAGTCAAGCATTTCTTTAGAGTAGGCATCAAACACACCTTGGTTATGAGTTTTACGATAATCTGTAAATATTTTTTCAGTTTCTGAATCTAGTTTATAACCATAAGATTCACAGGCTGCTTTGGCCATACGAATGCCGCCAAATGGTTGCATAGATCGTTTAAATGGTTTTTCAGTTTGGACGCCGACAATAGTTTCTAAATCTTGATTTAAATAACCGGCTTCATGCGAGGTGATTGTCGAGGGTACTTTTGTATCCATATCCCACATACCACCACGTTCACGCTCTTCTTTTGATAAAGCCATTACTTGATCCCAAAGCTTAGATGTTGCATCAGTAGGGCCTTCTAAAAATTGATCATCGCCTTCATAAAGTGAGTAGTTTAGTTGGATAAACTCACGAACATCGACATGGCGGCGCCAACGCCCACTTTTAAATCCTTGCCAAGCAATTTCGTGTAATTTTTCTTTTTCTAACATTTTTACTCCTCCATTCATTCTGTTAATAATTTCAAAAATATTGTAACATTGAAATTGTTAAAACTTTCACAATGTTTGTGAAAGTTTTAAATACAAACTGTGAACGATTTGAAAAACTGTAGGATATTATATAACAGGTTTATAGTATTGTGTGTCTGTTATACAACAGAAAACACTTGTATTGTGAGCAGTTTATAATGAAAAGATAGAGGAAAAAATTAGTGAAAAACACGATGTATAAAAATAAGTCACTTCTACCCCTTGTAATTTGTGGATAAAAGCGACTTAAAAAATCATATATAATAGAAGGTTTTAGAAATTAAATTATGCGTAAAATTGTATTAATCATGATGATAACAGTAATTAGTACACTTTTTATACACAATATTAATTGAAAACAATTGTTTTATTGCCATCATTTACGATAACTTTATGTTGAACATGATATTCAACTGCTTGAGCTAAAACAGAAGATTCAACATGACGTCCAATTTTACGTAAATCTTGTACGTTATAACGATGATTAATACGTGTGACATCTTGGTCTATAATTGGTCCTTCATCTAAATCAGAAGTTACGTAATGACTTGTTGCACCAACTAATTTAACGCCGCGCTCCCAAGCTTGTTTGTATGGGTTCGCTCCAATGAATGAAGGTAAGAAAGAATGGTGGATATTAATAATTTGATTTGGATAATGACTTACAAAATTATCTGTAAGTATTTGCATATATTTAGCTAAAACAATTAATTCTACTTCGTGTTTTGCGCAAATATCCAATATATTTTGCTCAACAATCGCCTTATCATTATTACTTGGCACATAGTAAAAAGGGATATTAAACGATTCAGCAAAATGCCTATTGTTTTCATGATTACTGACAACACAAGTGATTTCAGCAGGGATTTCTTTACGCTGAACTCTTAATAATACTTCATTAAAAGCATGGTCTTCTTTTGATACAAATAATGCGATTTTTGTTTTATCACTTGTATCAAAAATATCAAAATTAATGTCATTTTGACTTAAAGTATTTTCTAGAGCTTCTTTCAGTTGTGTTGCTTTTTCAAACTCAAATCTTAAAAATAATTTCCCTTCGGTATCTTGTGCATGATCGTATTCAGTAAAGTGATCAAGATGTAAAATATTAGAGCCGTATTCTGCAATAATATTTGTAATTAATGATGTTATACCGACTTTGTCATTGCATGTTGCGAGTAATATGTATTTATCTTCCATTTAAGCACCTCAAAATTTAAAAAGTACTTAAAATTATAGGGAATATTCTGAACAATGTAAATAAATAAAATCTTTTTCAACAAAATTACAACATTTTACAGTTTTAACTATACTATTATAGTAGAAATAGGATATAATAATAAATGGTGTTTTTATCTTTTATGAGTAATAAGTAATGAGAGATGATGACACTTTTCATGAAAATAATACGCTTACAAACAAAGTGATTTTTGTTTGTAAATTAATTATAAGATATAAGATTGATTATTTTGATAATTGCGCCAATGATAAAAAACGATGAAAATTTGATTTCACTCTTTTATTTTCTTAAAAATTGTATTAAGATGTAATTTGTGTTTCAAGAAGCGTGTATTATTGCAATTTCTTGTGTCCGGATAAAATATTCTTTAGATGAAAGGTAGATTAAAGTAATGGATAGACAGAATTTCACAGATTTAATTCAAACAAAATTTAAAATGGTACGTATTGAAGCAGGTTATACGCAAGATACGATGGCCCAAACTATTGGTCTTTCAAAAAAGACTTTAGTACAAATAGAAAAAGAAAGAGTACTACCTAACTGGACAACATGTGTGTCAATTTGTGCATTATTTAGAGATTCAGATGTTTTAAATAGTACATTTGGTTGTGATCCGCTAGAAATGGTACAAACTATTTCTCGTAATCACTGTGCGTACCCTAACCATTCAACAACAAGTGATATCTACTGGAACACTGTTGATAGCCGTAATGGTTTCATCTTACAAAGTAATAAAGTAAGTGACATTTATCGAGTACTTAACCAAGAAACACAACCAATATTTGGTACTTCTAAATTAAGAGAAGCAGAAACATATTTTGGTAGAATTTCTAAAGAAGAGTTAATGCACGTATAATATTAATTCAATTTGTGATAGAAGAATCATTATTTATATAATTTGGTGACATAGGACTTTAAATTGTATATGAATGATTTAGTCACTATACACTACTTGACCTAAACAAAAGATTTAGGTCTTTTTTTATTTTCAATTGTTTTTTAAAATGAATAGGTGTATGCTTCTACACAATTAGACTATATGTATTGTACAATGTTTAAGAGTGAATTTTTATATAGTAGGATGTTATAAAGTAAAATAAAAAGGAGAAACTTTTATGCATGCATTTTTAATAATTATTTTTATGATGATAATTGGTGCATTAATAGGTGGAGTGACAAACGTTATTGCGGTAAAAATGTTGTTTCATCCATTCAAAACATATTATATTTTTAACAAACGCGTGCCATTTACACCAGGTTTAATACCAAAAAGAAGAGCAGAAATTGCTGATAAAATTGGCCAAGTTATAGAAGAACATTTACTAACTGAGAGTATGATTCAGTCTAAATTAAATGCGCCAACTTCTAGAACTGCAATCGAAGAAGTAATACAAAAACAAATTAAAAAATTAAAAGAGGATCGCATATCTTTTGATTATTTAGCGAATAAAGTCGACATAGATGTTGCACAATTAGCAAATGAGAAAATAGAATCGATTATGTCAGAAAAATTAGAAGCATTTTATTATGATCATCGAAGCACTCCTATTGAACAATTGATTCCTGAAGACATTGAAAAAAGTTTAGATAGTAAGATTGAAGCAGTACCAGAAATACTATTTGATAGAGCACGTGTTTACTTGAAATCTGAAAAAGGTGCATTAGATATCGCATCGATGTTAGATACTTTCTTTAATGAAAAAGGGAAAATTGTCGGGCTATTACAAATGTTTATGACAAAAGAAAGCATCGCTGATCGTATCCAACATGAATTAATCAGATTGACTAATCATCCTAAAGCTAAAGCAATCGCAAATCAAATTATTGAAAACGAATATGCAACATTTAAATCTAAACAGTTAAATGAAGTGCTGAATGAACAACAATTCCAATCATTTAAAACATCAGTAACGGATTTGGCTATGGGCTATATGGATATCAATAATATGGCAACAAAACCACTAAATACTCTTATGCCAAACTTTATACAATTTTTAGAAAATAAGTTATCCAAGCAACTAACAAACGTGATTATTGAAAATGCGTCTAAACATATCTCACCAATTATGAAGAAAGTCAATTTACGTCAAATGGTTGAAGAACAGATTAATACGTTTGACTTAGCATATATTGAGAAACTCATAATAGATATAGCAAATAAAGAGTTAAAATTAATTATGTTATTAGGGTTCTTATTAGGTGGTATTATTGGTTTATTACAAGGGATAATTGCAATTTTTGTATAACATATTAAATTATGTTATTGTAATATCGATGTGGTTTTAGCACATATACAAAAAAGGAGTGAAGCATAGTGGCAGTAAATTTATACGATCATGCAAATCAATTAGAGCAAGCATTAAGAGAAAGTGATGAATATCAAGCTATTCAAAATGCTTATGCAAAAGTTAAAGAAAATCAAGAATCAAAAGATTTATTTGATGAATTCCGTGAAACACAATTAAATTTCCAACAAAAACAAATGCAAGGTGAAGAAATCGGTGAAGAAGAGCTGCAAAAAGCACAAGAACAAGCTCAAAAAATCGAAAATGATTCTAACATTTCTGAATTAATGGCGGCTGAACAAAATATGAGCCAAGTATTCCAAGAAATTAATCAAATCATTGTAAAACCTTTAGATGAAATTTACGCTGACTAATTATTGTTAGAGTAATGTATAAAGACTATAATACAAATAAATATTGTGTTGTAGTTTAAAATGGAATGAACAGAAAACTGATTATTTTATAACTACGATTTTGTTATCCATTATGATAGTTAAGACTATAAACGAAATAGCTTAATTTAAGCGCATTTTCAAACAGTCAATAACTACCAATACAAAAATGAGGCTGAGGCATATATTTATGTGTCAGCCTCATTTTTTGTGCCCTTTTTAAAGATTATGTTTTAATTAAAAAATGATGAAAATGCTATTGTCTAACTCATTTAATAATAATTAGAAGTGATATTGTCTTGATTTGAGCATCTTTTGTTTTATCGACTGTCTAATAGACAATGTGGTAAAATATACTAATACAAGGTATTTGTATGCATAAATTTTAGTATTGGTTGAAATTTGTAATATATTACTGAAACAACAAACATGCATCAGCTTAAATAAACCTTTCAATAAAGGAGAAAGATACTGTATGGTGAAATTTATTCATTGTGCTGATTTACATTTAGATAGCCCTTTTAAATCAAGAGATTATCTCAGTCAGCCTATTTTCGAAGATATCCAAAAAAGTGCTTATGAAAGTTTTAAAAAAATAGTAGATTTAGCATTAGCCGAAGAAGTCGATTTTATGATTATTTCAGGCGATTTATTTGATCAACAAAATCGCACATTACGCGCAGAAGTGTTCTTAAAGGAACAATTTGAACGTTTAGAGAGAGAACAAATTTTTGTCTATTTATGTCACGGTAACCACGATCCTTTATCATCGAGTATTGGTACTGTATGGCCAGACAATGTATCAGTTTTCTCTGAAAATGTTGAAACATACCAAACAATAACTAAAAACGGAGAAGAAATTTACCTTCATGGTTTTAGTTATCAAAATGATGTAAGTTATGAGAATAAACTTGATGCATACCCAATTAGTCAAGGTTATAAAGGTATTCATATCGGTATTTTACATGGTACATATAGTAAAACAAGTACGAATGACCGTTACACAGAATTTAGATTAGAAGATTTAAATAATAAATTGTATCATTATTGGGCGTTGGGCCATATACACGAGCGTCAACAATTGAGCGATATGCCACAAATACATTATCCAGGTAATATACAGGGACGACACTTTAAAGAGCTTGGTGAAAAAGGATGTTTACTTGTTGAGGGGGACAACTTAAAACTTGATGCTAAATTTATACCGACGCAATTTATAAGATTTGAGAAAGCGACGCTAGAAACAAAGCAAACCTCTAAACAGGGTATCTTTAATGATATACAAGCATTTAAGACTCAAGTTAGAAAAAATGGTAAAGCAATCTATCAGTTGAACGTATTAATAGATTCAGACGAGTGGATACCTGAACAAGATATTTTACAAATTCATGAAATGATTAGTGACTATGAAGCAAATGAACATAATTTTGTATTTATCGAAGACTTAACAATTAAAAATAAGTACGATGATCAAAATACATTAGTTAAAGAATTTTCTCCAGAGTTAATTGAGGACAATACCATATATAATCTAGCGATGAATGACTTATATTTAAATCCTAAAGCGTCTAAGTACTTAGAAAACTATAGTGATTTTGATAGACGAGAACTTATTGAACATGCAGAAGAACTCTTGAAGTCAGATATGAGGGGAGAATAAAATGAAAATTAAATCATTAGAGATTTACGGATATGGTAAATTTATACAAAGAAAGATTGAATTTGATGAATCATTTACTGAAATTTATGGGGAAAATGAATCTGGTAAATCAACAATCCAAGCATTTATTCATTCCATACTTTTTGGCTTCCCAACTAAGAAAGAAAATGAACCACGCCTAGAGCCTCGATTAGGAAACCAGTACGGTGGTAAATTAACTTTAATTCAAGATGATGGATCGTTAGTAGAGGTTGAACGTGTTAAAGGTAGTGCAACAGGTGACGTAAAAGTATACTTACCTAACGGAACTATTAAAGATGAAACTTGGTTGAATAAAGAACTAAACTTTATTTCTAAGCGTACATATCAAGGTATCTTTTCATTTGATGTACTTGGGCTTCAGGATATTCATAAAAAAATGGATGAAACTCAGTTACAAAATTACCTGTTACAAGCAGGGGCTTTAGGTTCAACAGAATTTACAAGTATGCGCGAAATATTAAGCGACAAAAAAGAAATGTTATATAAAAAAAACGGACGTAATCCAATTATAAATCAACAATTAGAACAGTTGAAAGAGCTTGAGGGGCAAATTCGAGAAGAAGAATCGAAATTAACTTCATATAAAAGATTAGTTGATGACAAAGATAAAGCTGAACGTAGATTGAGTAATTTAAAGCAAAACTTAACACAACTATCAAAAATGCATGAACAGAAACAAAAGGAGATTGCATTACATGAACAGACTCAAGAATGGAAAGAACTAGAAGCTCAATTAAATATTGAACCAATTGTGTTTCCAGAACAAGGTATTGATCGTTATGAATCAGCAAAAATACAAACACAAAATTTAAAACGTGACATTGGTTTACGTGAAGAGCGTTTAGCTCATCTTAAAGCAGAAAATGAAAAAGTAAATGTACCAAAACAGAGTGATTTAGATGCATTTAATCATTTACATCAACAAGAAAACGAAATTAAACAAAAAGAATATGAACTAAAAGCTGTAGAAAAAGAAATTCAAGACAAAACGCGGGAAAAATCAGGATTAAGTTCTAATATTGGTTGGCAAAGTGTTCATCATCAAGTAGACGATTCTGAAGCGATGAAAAGTCATGTAAGTAATCAAATTAAAATTAAGCAAGAACAAACTGCTTATATACAACAACTTGAACGTAATATTGAAGAAAATAAAATTGATAAAGACACAAACCATGCTGAAATAGAGTCATTAGAAGCGGATATTGTGCCAGAAGAAAATTTTGAGAAGAAAAAACAATATAATAAAAGAGTATTTGAATTACAAGAAAAAAATAATCTTTATCAAAAGATGAAAGAAGCGTTTGATACTGAACAACGTGAAAATGAGAAAAAACAAAATTTATTACGAATGAGCCTAATGATACTAGCGGTAATAGGGATTGGGTTAACGATATTCTCATTTGTATCTGCAAATATTATTTTCGGTATTGTATTTGCTATTTTATCTCTTGTATTTGTCATAGGTATATTTTTTGTAAAAACAAAAGAAATTGGACATAGTGAAACATTTTCAAAAGAAATTGATGATTTGGAACATCAAGTTAATCACTTAGAAAACAATTATGACCTTGATTTTGATTTGGACGATCAATATAGGGTGCGCGAACAATATCAATCTGCCATTAAAACAAAAGATGCAATTGATAAGAAAGCAGCTTACTTAGAAGACACATTAGAGCAAGCCAAGCAATATTACCAAACTGCGCAGAACAATATCAATGATATTAAATCAGATTTGTTCTTATCAAATAAAATGTCAGATGAATTAATTATCGACAGCATTAATACAATAAATAAAATTAAAGAACATGATGGTCATATTACTGAACTTCATAAAAAAGTACATGAATTACAACAACAATTAGATGAATTTTACGCTCATGCGCAAGAAATTACAAAAAATCAATTTTCATATTTTAATGAACTGTCATTATTCCACGATATAAGACAATGGTTAAAAGAAGAAACAAATAATTTAGATAAATGGAATAGAAACAATGAACAAATCAAATTGATTGAAAGTGAGGTTTCACAACTTCATAATAGGTTAAACGAAAATAATAATGTAATTTCGCAATTGTTTAATTTTGTTAACGTCAATGATGAAGAGGCTTATTACCAACATCATGTTCAACACCAAAATTATCATCAACAGATGGCACGTTTTAATGATTTATCAAAATACCTAGAAAATCAAAATTACAATTATGATTCTAGTTCTAGATTGAGTGAGAAAACTGCTGCGCAATTAACAAACGAGGATGAAGTGCTCGCTCGTCAAGTTGATGACTATAATGACCAATATTTAGAATTACAGTCACAAGTAAGTGATTTAAATGCTAAAATTACAGATATGGAAACAGATAAAACTTTAGCTGATTTAAGACATAGATTCCATATACTTAAAAACAAAGTAAATGACGAAGCTAAAGACTGGGCTAGCCTTAGTTATCTACAAGCTTTAGTAGAAGGGCATATTAAGCAAATTAAAGATAAACGTTTGCCACAAGTGATAAACGAAGCAACAAATATCTTTTCACATTTAACAAATGGTCATTATGTGCAAGTCACATATGCTAATGATGATTTAATGGTAAAACAAGCAAATGGACAGATGTATGAGCCTGTAGAGTTAAGTCAGTCTACGAAAGAAATTTTATATATTGCATTACGGTTGAGTTTAATCCAAACTCTGAAACCATATTATCCATTTCCAATTATTATTGATGACGCTTTTGTGCATTTTGATAAATATAGAAAAGACATTATGATGAATTATTTAAGACAAATGCCAAGTAATTATCAAATTTTGTATTTTACATGTGTGAAAGATACGAGCGTGCCTTCAAAACAAATCATTACATTAAATAAAATCGAGGAAGGCGGTAAATAATGAGAAATGTTGAAAATTTAAATCCTGGAGATTCAGTTAATCACTTTTTCTTGATTCATAAAGCTACACAAGGTGTAACTGCTCAAGGTAAAGATTATATGACACTTCACCTACAAGACAAAAGTGGAGATATTGAAGCGAAACTTTGGACTGTAAGTAAAGAGGACATGAAAGTATTAGAGCCTGAAAAGATTGTACATGTTACAGGAGATATTATAAATTATCGTGGCCGTAAACAAATGAAAATTAATAAAATAAAATTGGCTACACCAGAAGATAATATGAATACACAAGATTTTGTAGATGGCGCACCTATGACGCCTGAAGAAATTCAAGAAGAGATTTCACATTATATGTTAGAAATTGAAAATGCGACATTACAGCGTATTACACGTCATTTAATACGTAAACATCAAGAAGCATTCTTTACATTTCCAGCTGCAAGTACGCATCACCACAACTTCTCAAGTGGTTTAAGTTACCATGTATTAACAATGTTGCAAGTAGCTAAATCAATATGCGATATTTATCCATTATTGAATCGTAGTTTATTATACAGTGCCATTATTTTACATGATTTAGGTAAAGTAAGAGAATTAAGTGGTCCAGTAGCTACATCTTATACAGTTGAAGGAAACTTATTAGGACATATTTCGATTGCAAGCGATGAAGTAGCTGAAGCTGCTAGAGAATTAAACGTTGATGGTGAAGAGGTATTATTATTACGTCATATGATTTTAGCACATCATGGTAAGATGGAGTTTGGGTCACCTAAATTACCACACATGAAAGAGGCTGAAATACTGTTCTTTATTGATAATATAGATGCGAAAATGAATATGTTTGAAAAAGCATTTAAGAAAACAAATAAAGGACAATTTACGGAACGTATCTTTGGGTTAGATGGCCGACAATTTTACAACCCGACATCTTTAGATTAATAGTTAAAGCTATTTGAAAATATTAGAGTGGAATTTAAATTACATTTCTTTACAGTATATAAAAAGAGGTTAGGAATTTTCCTAACCTCTTTTTTATAATTATTATTGTCCTGTAGACATGCCAGCGCCACTTTGCTGCATCATTTGTTGTTGTTGCTGCTGCTGTTGTTGTTGTTTAATTTTCTCAGGGTCTAATATAGAGTCTTCAATTGCTTTTTTGATATCTCTATCTTTGTAATCTACTTTATATTCATCCAATAGCTCTTTATACGCATCTGTTAATAATTTAGGTTCTTTTTGAACTTTAGATTGAATTAATTGTGATTTAAGTTTGCCTTTTTCTTTATCAAAATCATCTTGTTTATCTGCTTTAATGATATGATAACCATAATCAGTTTTGACTACGTCAGAAATGTCGCCTTCTTTAAGTTTGAAAAGGGCTTTTTCAAATTTATCTTCCATTTGACCCTTGATAACATAACCTAAGCTTCCATCTTTCTTAGCTGAAGATTTATCCATAGATTCTTTTTTAGCGATTTCGCCAAATTTATCTGGATCTTTTTCAACTTGTTTTTGGATTTTTTCTGCTTTAGCTTTAGCGTCTTTATCTGATAAACCTTCTTTATCATCTTTGTTTTCTTTAACTTTAATTAAGATATGAGAACCTTTTTTAGTATCTTCTTTAATTTCTTTATCTGAGATATCTACTTTGTCATTAAGCAATTCTTTTTGATAAGCTTGTAATTTTTTTTGTTCTTTGTAATCACTTAGAGACATTTTTTGTTGTTTTAACATGCTTTCAAATTGGTCTTTGCCACCATATTGCTTTTGCTCTTTTTCAACTTCTTTATCAATATCTTTAGTATTTACTTCATCTTTATATTTATCAGCTAGTAGTTTATTTAATAAAATAGAGAATGAACTGTTAGCAATTTGTTCATCGCCAATCTTATTCATAACATCTTCTACTTTAACGTCACCAGCTTTTGAAGAAATAATCGTATCTTCTTTTGAATCTGTTGCACTGTTACCACACGCACCCAACAATAATGCACTTGCTGTAACAGGAACTATAACTTTTTTCAATGTTTTCATGGTTGGAAACTCCTTTTGTAAGAATAACAACGTAAATATAACATATTATTGGGTAATCACCAATTAGAAACGTAATTTCTAAGACTATAGTATTAGTTTATTTAAAAAAATAGGGCAACAAAATCAAATTATAAAAATCAGATTAAGTTGTCCCATTAGACAAAAAATAATTTAAGTTGTAAAAAACGTTGTAACTCCATTTTGAATTAACGAGTTATTATAGTAACAGTAATGAAACCAAAACATGCATATTACTTTAAATACAATAAGTTAGAAAAATAATATTTATATATGGTGTTCGCGTTTTAATTTCACTTTGTTTAATATATTAATACCTGTTTGATGTTCTTCAATATAAGTGCCTTCGTTTGAAAATAAAATAATCTTTAAATATAAAAAGTCCATCACTGAATACCCCATATTTAAGGCAATAAGAAACATTAAGTAATGTCCGTATTGCGGAAATAAAGTGCTTAAATAAGCACAAATAGAAGTGATTAAAATAACAGGCGTCATTAAATCAAAGCAAAAATAATATTTGTTTATAGGTGTGTTAACGTACGTATTATAAAAAGGGATGTTTCTTTGTTTTAATAATTTATATTTTTTAAACGACTTATAGTACGGAAACAAGAATAATAAATGGATTGCTTTATGAATAGGGTATAATACTAATACAAGCAACAAGAAAACTAAAAAATATTTATCTGTTAGTTTAGTATTTGAAAAGAAGTATAAAATTTCATAAGCAATGAGAAATGTAATGATAGTTGTGACTAAACTGAGGAATGCAATCCTAGGTAAACCAAAACGTGCATTAATATCTATTTGCCGTGTACAAAGATACATAGTTCGGTCATACTCCTTTATATTATAATTCGCATGCTATATACTTTCGTATTATCTATCTAAATAAAAAAAACGTCAAGATAAATTTGATGAAAGTATTTATCCTTAATTTTTAGCTTTACACCAAGCTCTAAGTCTGGATAAGTAAATATTGAATGTAAAAAAGAACTGTAGCTCACATAAATATAAGGCGAGCCACAGTTCAAAATGTTAATAACAGTCTTTAAACCGCGTAATTTTTAATTTAATTATCTTTTTCGAATGCTTTAGTAATTTCTTCTCCACGGTTTTGAAGGTTTTCTATATGAGATTGTAGTTTATCGATATTAGGATCGATATCTGATTTGAAATCACCAATCATCGTTTTAACTTCATCACCGATTGAACTACCAAATTCTGTACCTTCAGACTTTATTTGAGCAATATAGTTAGTGATGTCGTTTATACTTTGTTTAATTGTAGTGATTTCTCTATCAAACTCAGACTCAGCGCCGACTGGTTTCTTAGCATGTTCAACATATTCATTAGAATCTTTTTTATCGCGATTCATCAACGCTACACCTAGGCCAGTTGCAACTCCGGCACCTAGACCTAATAATATTTGAGCTGTTTTCATAAAAATTCTCCTCATTTCTAAATAGTATCTCAACGGTTAATAATTTTTATATACCCCATATGTTATAAGGTAAGCATTTTTAATCGAAGTGAGCAGCTATCTCTTGTGCGATTTTTGCCTTTTGTTCATCGTCTATACTTTCAGCATGTGTTTCCCATTTATAACCAAACCCATCCACATCGTTTTCGTATCTTGGTAATAAATGGAAATGAAGATGGAAAACAGATTGATCGGCAAATTCGCCATTATTTTGTATAATATTTAATCCATCAGGGTTAAAAGCTGATTTTATAGCATTTGCTACCTTTGGTAAAGCAACTCCGATATGTGTCATAGTCTCACTATCAGTTTCAAAAATATTTGCAGATGCTTTTTTTGGTATTAATAATGTATGACCTTTTGTAACTTGTGAAATGTCTAAGAATGCGTATACGTATTCATCTTCATATACTTTATAACTTGGAATTTCACCATCAATAATTTTACTGAAGACTGTTTCTGACATAAAAGCTTCACTCCTTGTAAGATTGTTACTGCCTATTATAGCATTACTATATTATTCACGTCAGTTTTCGCAATAAATTTATACCTAAAGCTTTATTTTTGATACAATATAATTTGTGGAGGTGCCATATGACAGTAAAAGTAGAACATTTAACAGGCGGATATGGTAAACGACCTGTAATTAAGAATATAAATTTTGAACTCAATCAAGGAGAAATTGTTGGTCTTATTGGGTTAAACGGTGCAGGAAAGAGTACAACAATTAAACATATGCTAGGATTACTTACACCAATGGAAGGTAGTCTAACTATTTCAGATATTAACATCAACAAAGATGTAGAAACTTATAGAAGGAAACTATCATATATTCCTGAATCTCCAGTTATATATGAAGAATTAACGTTACAAGAACATATTTATATGACGGCTATGGCTTACAATATTAGTAGAGAAAAGGCAATGGAAAGAGCACGTCCATTATTAAAAACATTTAGGTTAGAAGATGAGTTAAATATATTCCCGAGTCATTTTTCTAAAGGTATGAAACAAAAAGTAATGATTATCTGTGCTTTTATAGTAGAACCAGAGTTATACATTATTGATGAACCATTTTTAGGTTTAGACCCTTTGGGAATTCAATCGATGTTAGATTTAATGGTTGAGAAAAAGAATGAAAATCGCACGGTTTTAATGAGTACGCACATTTTAGCAACTGCAGAGAGATATTGTGATCGATTTTTAATCATGGATGAAGGAGAAATCGTTGCTTTCGGTAATTTGGAAGAACTTCGGAAACAGACCGGCTTAGAAGGTAAAACACTAGATGAGATATACATCCATGTGACACAAGGTGGCAATAATTCATGACACAGGATGCTAAACAATTATTTTTTACTAGAAAAAAGGAAATCAGTAAAGAAAAGCAATATTACAATAAATTCATCTTCAACGGTCATTTTTCAGTATTCCTTGTAATTTTGTTAGGAGCGTTTATATTAGGATATGGGGATTGGTTGAAGTCTATACCGCAGCATATTAATTACGCCTTGATAGCAAGTGTTATTGTGGCAATTACTTCAATGTTTCCACTAAGAACTTTACTGAAAGATGCAGACCGATTGTTTTTATTGCCATTTGAAAAGAATATGGAATTATACATGTCACAATCATTAGTCTATAGTTATTTTTCGCGTATAGGACTTCAGATTTTAATTTTAATCGTGTTATTTCCGTTGTTTTTCGTAATAAATAACCAATCATTTGAATTTTATATACTTTTTGCTGTATTAATGCTAGTTATGCCTTACTTAGGGTTATTAGTGAAATGGCAATGGTATAAGTATAAGTTAGAAAGTTGGTCGCTCCATCTTGTATTGTTTATCGTTTATACTTCGGGATACTATGTTGCGCTAGAAGCAAAACATTTTTCTAGTTTAACTTCAATTTTAGTATTAATCGGCTTAATCATTTTACTTAAATACCAAAATAAAAATCAATTATTCCCATGGGAAAGAATGATTAAGTCAGAACAACAACATCATATGAATTATTATAAATTTGTAAATATGTTTACCGATGTTAAGCACTTAAAGGAAACGGCAGTACGTAGGAGTTATCTTGACCCATTATTAATTACGCCAAAAAATAAGAAGTTTAATGAAAACTATATGTATCTCTACTTATTTATTAGAAGTTTTGCAAGAGGTAAGGATGCATTTAACATCATATTAAGATTAGTTGTATTAGCGATGATTTTAATGTTTTGGTTACATCAACCATTAGTTACGCTAATCATAGGTAGTCTTTTTATGTATATCATTTTATTACAAATGGCTCAGTTTTATACACAGCAAGCTTATGGCTTGTGGCCGCAAGTTTGGCCAAGTTCAGATACTAAAGTAATAAAAGGCTATGAACAATTTTTATATAGGCTTATGTTTATTGTAGGCGTATTGTTTGTGATTGTTTATGCAATTACATTTCCAGTGTACAGCTATTATGGTTTATTATTCTTTTTGGTAGGATGGCTAACAATTAGAAATGTTATCAAAAAACTCAAATACCAAGAATCGTTATTAAGAGATTAAAAAAGTGGTCGTTACTCAATACATCATTAAATGAAATGAGCAACGACCACTTTATTTTGATATAATCTTTACGAAAAAATTAATTATCGTCGATTGGGAACAGATATCTTTCGAAATAACTTGAATGTTGACCACTTGAACCAAAGAATTGACTAAGCGCAAGTTTATCAAAATTATTTTTGAAAACAGATGAAGCTTTAAAGTCTTCATAATCCGTTCTACTTTCAAAGCCAAAGTAAATCTTGTAAGTTAATCCATGCTCAGGTTTTAAGAAACGGTAGCTTCTATACCCTGCAAATTGTCTGAAATCAGTAGTTAAATTCTCTAATCTTTTTTCTAGTTGATAAGCATGATCTTCTGATGTTGGTATAAAGATTACAGAATAAAAGTGGTTTTCGTTTAATTCTCCCTCAGACTCAAGGATATTATAAATTAAAGGTTGTTTTAATACTGATTTTTCAGCTGTTTCTTCTAGAATCACTGAAGAATCAGATGCAGAAAATTGTAATAATTTATGGTCGGGATTGTTTAACCTAATTTGATTTAAATAACCAAACGTCCCATAAGATGCAAAAATTTTCATAAAGATTTTCCCCCTTGCTTTGTTTATGAAAGTATAGTTAACTACTATACCTTACTATAGATATATCTAAGTTTTCAAATAGATATAAAATAAGCTTTGATAACATTATAATTGATTTCTATTATAAAACAATAGTCAAATGATTAAATCGTGAAAAGCGAACAGTTTGTCTTTTTTATGACATTTAAGTACAATGAAATACGAACAATAATACAGTATGGTATTATAGATAAGAATGATTACAATGTAGGAGGATTACAGGGTGCATAATAAAAATAATACAATCCTAAATATGATTAATGGCGAAGCTGTGTCGCACACGCCAGTATGGTTTATGCGACAAGCCGGAAGGTCACAACCTGAATATAGAAAGTTAAAAGAAAAGTATTCATTATTTGAAATTACGCACCAACCAGAATTGTGTGCATATGTAACACACTTACCTGTAGATAATTATAATACAGATGCAGCAGTGCTTTATAAAGATATTATGACACCATTACAACCTATTGGTGTAGATGTTGAAATACAATCGGGTATTGGTCCAGTTATTCATAACCCGATTAAAAATATTCAAGATGTTGAAAAACTAGGTGCTATAGATCCCAAAAGAGATGTACCATATGTTTTAGACACAATAAAATTATTAACTGAAGAAAAATTAAACGTTCCTTTAATAGGTTTTACTGGTGCGCCATTTACTTTAGCAAGTTATATGATCGAAGGAGGCCCTTCAAAAAATTATAATTTTACAAAGGCGATGATGTATAGTGATGAAGCTACATGGTTTGCATTAATGGACCATCTCGTTGACATGTCTATCACTTATACTGCTGCTCAAGTAGAAGCGGGCGCCCAAATCATACAAGTATTTGACTCGTGGGTTGGCGCGTTAAACGTTCAAGATTATCGTTATTATATAAAACCAGCTATGAATAAGTTGATAAGTGGTATAAAAGCAAAATATAATGTGCCAGTTATTTTGTTTGGAGTTGGTGCGAGCCATTTAGCTGATGAATGGAATTCTTTACCAATCGATGTTCTAGGTTTAGATTGGCGTTTATCAATTAAAGAGGCAAATGCAATGAATATTAACAAAACATTACAAGGTAATTTAGACCCATCTCTATTATTAGCACCTTGGGATGCTATAGAAGAAAGATTAAAAGTGATTCTAGATCAAGGTATGACACACGGGAAGCATATTTTCAATTTAGGTCACGGCGTTTTTCCACAAGTTAAACCTGAAACCTTAAAACGAGTTACTACGTTTGTACATGAATATACACAAAGATAGTACGACATAAACTTTGGCTATCAAGACTTACAAATTCTTATGTCATATACATCTAAAATTTTTTATACAAAGGATGATTTTAAAATGACAAAAACGATAGGCTTATTAGTAATGGCTTACGGTACACCATATAAAGAGAGTGATATAGAACCTTATTACACTGATATTAGACATGGTAAACAACCGTCTGATGCAGAATTACAAGATTTAAAAGATAGATACCAATTTATAGGAGGACTGTCTCCTTTAGCAGGCACAACAAATAGACAAGCTGAAGCTCTACGTGACGCACTCAATGAAGCATATGACGAGGTGCAATTTAAACTTTATATAGGCTTGAAACACATCTCACCATTTATAGAAGATGCTGTACAATCAATGCATGAAGATGGCATAGATGAAGCAGTTACGGTTGTATTAGCGCCACATTATTCAAGTTTTTCAGTGGGATCATATAATACACGTGCCCAACAAGAAGCAGATAAATACGGTATACAATTTAAACATGTAGCACATTATTATCAACAGCCTAAATTTATACAATACTGGACTGAAAAAATTAATGAAACACTAACAAAAATCCCTCGTGAAGAGCACGATGAAACTGTGTTAGTAGTTTCGGCTCATAGCTTACCTAAAGGATTGATTGAGAAAAATAATGATCCTTATCCGAATGAATTGCATCATACTGCACAATTATTAGAGGAACAATCTGATATTATTCATGTGGCAGAGGGATGGCAATCTGAAGGTAATACAGGTACGCCATGGTTAGGACCAGATGTCCAAGATTTAACTAAATCTTTATATGAAACTTATGGATACAAGCATTTCATATATACACCAGTAGGGTTTGTTTGTGAACATTTGGAAGTATTATTTGATAACGATTATGAATGTAAAGTGGTTTGTGATGAACTAGGTGTAAATTATTACCGACCTTCAATGCCTAATACAGACCCATTGTTTATCGGTGCAATCGTTGATGAAGTTAAAAATGTTTATTAAAGGAAGCGTGAATTAATTTGGGTAAAAGTATCGCAATAATTGGTGCTGGTATTACAGGATTATCTAGTGCTTATTTTATAAAAAAACTACGCCCTGACGTAGATGTAACTATTTTTGAATCATCTAATAGAACTGGTGGGAAAATTCAAACTTATAGAAAAGATGGCTATACTATTGAATTAGGTCCAGAATCTTATTTAGGACGTAAACAAATTATGACTGATATTGCTCAAGATATTGGTTTAGAAAATGATTTGATTACCAATCAAACTGGACAGTCTTATATATATGCAAAGAATAAATTATTCCCAATCCCTGGTGGGTCTATATTAGGCGTACCAACTGATATAAAACCATTTTTAAAGACAAAGTTAATCTCTCCCCAAGGGAAACTACGTGCTGGATTAGATTTATTTAAAAAGCCTACAGAAATGAACGAAGATATTTCAGTTGGCGCATTTTTCCGAGAACGTTTGGGCGATGAGATATTAGAAAATCTAATAGAGCCCTTAATGGGTGGCATTTATGGTACAAATATTGATGATTTAAGTTTAATGAGTACTTTTCCAGAGTTTAAGCATAGAGAAGAACAATTTGGTAGTTTGATTAAAGGTATGAGACATGAAAAATTACAACGCCAAAAACAACGTCAATTATACCCAGGTGCGCCTAAAGGTCAATTTAAACAATTTAAACACGGGCTTAGTTCATTTATAGAATATTTGACTGAATATATTGTCAACAAAGGTGTTGAAATAAAATACCAAACGCCAATTAAAGATATTATTACTTCACAAACCAATTATGAAATTATCAGTGGAGATAACAAAGACACATTCGATAGTGTGCTAGTGACTGCGCCACATCAAACATTTATGCAATGGTTTGGTAATGACCCTGCATTTGATTATTTTAACTCTATGGACTGTACCACAGTAGCAACAGTGGTATTGGCCTTTGACGAAAAAAATATTGAAAACACGTATGATGGTACGGGGTTTGTAATCGCGCGGACAAGTGAAACTGATATAACAGCTTGTACATGGACGAGTAAAAAATGGCCATTTACGACTCCAGAAGGAAAAGTGCTTATACGTGCTTATGTAGGTAAACCAGATGACACAGTTGTAGATGAACATACAGATGAAGAATTAGTTAATATTGTTAAAAAAGATTTAAGCCAGATGATGACATTTAAAGGCGCTCCAGACTTTAGTATTGTAAATAGACTACCTAAAAGTATGCCACAGTATCATGTTGGTCATATCAATAAAATTAGATCAATACAAACACATATTAAACAAAATTACCCAAAACTACGTATTACAGGTGCCTCATTCGAAGCGGTAGGTTTACCTGATTGTATTCAACAAGGTAAAAATGCTGTAGAAGAGTTATTAGCAGAATTATAATAATTAAATAAAAGCAATTAACCGTATCTTCTACTTATCGAATAGTTATATAGATGATACGGTTTTTTTATTATGGATATTGAATTGTTTATAATTCATATGAATCTATGAGATAATGAAACAGTTGCAAAATTAGCATATTAGATAGCTAATGTGATTCACATAAAGTGGGGGGGATATTTATGACTGATATCGTAATAGTACATTCAAAATATGGAGACGCATCGAATCATTGGTATGATTGGCTAGCAAATAACCTTACATTAGAAGGCTATAATGTAAAATTATTTAATTTACCATATGAAAAAGATAGCAAAATCGAAAAATGGGTAAGTGAAATGAAACAACAAATCCAAATTAATAAATATGAAACTTATTTTGTTACGCATGGCTTTGGTACTTTAGCATCATTAAAATATATTGAAGAAATGCATGTAAATTACATAGAAGGTTTGTTTAGTATTTCAGGATTTATGGAAGATGCTCAAGTATCAAATGAATTAGCTCTTACAGAAAAATTTCAAATTGATTATAAGCAAGTTAAAAGAAAAGTGGAAGCATTTTATGGCTTATGTGCTAAGGATGATAAACATGTATCATATGAAGAAACTAAAAGACTAATGGATAAATTAGGAGGCAAATGTAAAGTGACTGAATATGGAGGGCATTTTATGGAAGATGATGGATTTACAACATTTACAAGATTGCAAAGTAAAATGCTGGGTATTATGAGTCAATAAATAATAATCTTAATTAAAGTTATTTAAACGGCAAATCTTTAACTATTGAATTTTTATGATGCTTTTTTATTGGAACAATGTCTTAAAACTATAAATAAATTTCCGGAGAGGCTAATTATTTATATAAAAAAGGAACTAAAATTAAAATAATATTATTATTAACCATTTTTACACAAATTAGTTTTTAAAATCCATTGACTAAATCTCGAAATCTTTATATACTGAGTTAGTCTTATTTGATAGGTGATGTGCAAACAGCCAACATTATACTTAGTTTTAATTTTGATTAAGCTAATGTAAATTAATTTTAAAAAAACGTTGACATTAACTTAACATTTATGGTATATTTAATTGGTAGTCGTCATTAATAATATTAACGCGGGATGGAGCAGTTCGGTAGCTCGTCGGGCTCATAACCCGAAGGTCGGTGGTTCAAATCCGCCTCCCGCAATTTTTAAAGGTCCCGTAGTGTAGCGGTTAACACGCCTGCCTGTCACGCAGGAGATCGTGGGTTCGAATCCCATCGGGACCGCCATTTTTCATTATGGTTCAGTAGCTCAGTTGGTAGAGCAATGGATTGAAGCTCCATGTGTCGGCAGTTCGACTCTGTCCTGAACCATTCTTTTGATTTTTACTTTGGCGGTTGTGGCGAAGTGGTTAACGCATCGGATTGTGGTTCCGACACTCGTGGGTTCGATTCCCATCATCCGCCCCATAATCGTTAAAATGCGGGTGTAGTTTAATGGCAAAACCTCAGCCTTCCAAGCTGATGTTGTGGGTTCGATTCCCATCACCCGCTCCATTATAATTATTCCACAGTAGCTCAGTGGTAGAGCTATCGGCTGTTAACCGATCGGTCGTAGGTTCGAGTCCTACCTGTGGAGCCATGGCCCCGTGGTCAAGCGGTTAAGACACCGCCCTTTCACGGCGGTAACACGGGTTCGAGTCCCGTCGGGGTCATACAAACAGAAGTGAAATATCGCTTCTGTTTTTTTATATGGAGAGTTGTCCGAGTTGGCCGAAGGAGCACGCCTGGAAAGTGTGTAGGCGCCACAAGCGTCTCGAGGGTTCGAATCCCTCACTCTCCGTTAATTACATAATTTGAGCTTTCTTGAGACACCGAAATCCTTGATATAATAGGGTTTCGGTGTTTTTGTTTTTATGACATATTGTAAGTTTTGTTATCTTCTTATCAAATCAACTTTTCTCTTTATCTACTACTCCTTGTATGTTCTAACTTATTTTCAAATTTTTTTCGTAATCTATGATTGTTCTGCTTGTTTGTCTGAAATAACGTGACATTAACTATATTATATTGTAAAAAGTAGTGTTAAATTGATTAATAAGAACAAATGTTCTATTATATTCTTGAGGTGATTACATGGAACCCAATTTAGATTGGAGTAAAACTTTTCAAGAGTTTCAAGATATATTAAATTCAGGAATCAATCCAGAATGGCTATACAGCACTAAAGCAAACATGGTTTTGAATCCAGCTTATACAGGAGAAGGTAAGCAATTTTTCTTTACAAAAGATATTGTTAAAGCTAGTAAAACTATTCCATTCTTTTAAATTAATACTATGAAAATAACAACCTCAGATACACCAGGTGAATACGAATGCGAAATTGATCTCTGTATGATACCTGGAGAAAGACTTATATTATTAGTACCAGAAGCTTTATAGTTAATAGACAATTATTTGTAAAAATACTATTAATATATTAGTCATAAATATCACTGTAGTATTGTACGATATTTTAAAATACCGATTTGTTAGTTATTATATTTCTTTGGTTATTTTATTAGTTCAAAATATTTTAATATTTATAATATAGGGTATTTATAATAAAGAATATCAATGAGGTGTTATTATTGTCTTTAAATATAAATATAAATAGTTACTTAAAATTATTAGAAAATGAAATTTTAACAGAACAAAGATATTATCAAGAGAAGAATTATATATCAAAGTTTTTTTACAAGTTGTTTAAGCATCCAAGAGATAAAAATAAAGAATTATTATATTTAGATTCAATTGATGATGAGTCGTTTTATCAATTATTTAGTGCATATACTATAGGTAGTGAACTACTAACAATACCCGATTGTTTAAATGAAGATATAATGAGTTACGGTAGTATAGAGGATTTATTCAAAGATAGAGTTAAAATTTTGAAAGATAGATTGCCATTAAAACATGAAGCTGCAATCCATTTTAAAGAAAAAGATTGTAATTTTGTTAAGGAGAGTTTACTTGCTTTTCAAGAAAAGTTTTCTAATCAAAATATATTTTAGAAAGAAGTAATATAATTAAAAAAGATGATCGGTGAAATAACTATCCACTTTTTAAGATTATGGGGATAAAGAATAGTGATAAACTTAATTTAGATAAAATAATTTTACTTATAAATAACTTAAAAATAAAGAACCCTCAACTAAATAAATAAGTGAGGGATGTTATATACCGACAAAAAAAATATACATTTAAAAAATCTTAATTTACGGAATTATAAATTAAGTATAAGGAGTTAAAATATGAAACTAACAAAAATAGAACTTCAAGAAAAAGATTACCCAAAAGCATTAGAAATATGGGAAAAATCTGTAATTGCAACTCACGATTTTTTAAAAGAAAAGGATAGATTGGAAATAAAAGCTGAAATTCCTACATATTTTAAATTTGTCGAAGCTGATTTGTGGTTTAATGCCTACGAAGCAATTGGTTTCTCAGGTACAAACGAAAAAAATTTAGAAATGCTTTTTATAGATCCAAAATATTTTCAGATAGGATATGGTACTGAAATACTACAGTATTTAATTCAAGAAAACAAAGTTCAATATGTTGATGTAAATAAAGATAACTATAATGCTGTGAATTTTTATATCAAAAATGGATTTAAAAAGTATAAAGAATCTCAAAAGGATCAACAAGGAAGAGATTATCCAATATTACATCTCAAACTGTAAAGATTACTTAATGATATGGTTTTAAACAAATCATTTATATAGTTAGATGAGTTTATTTTGTGAAAGAAATTTACAGAAAGTAGCTTTGTTAGCTGTAGCTCCAGCATAAGCAGTTATTTCAGTAGCCCAACCCCCAAATCTTGAATCGTAAACATTATGTGCTGCTGTAAGTATAGTATCAGGAGCCATCACAGTACCTGTACCAATATAAGTTATATTGGTAAATATCATGTTTAAGAGTACTATAGTTTTATAAGGATAAGATGTATAATTTTTCACTAACATATGGTTATCTTTGGCTAAAATTCTTTCTATTTCACTTCCAGTGGCTTCTTCTATAGGTCTAAGGTTCTCTTGTGGTATCTCATAATCAACAGGTGTAGCATCTTTTATAGGTTTTGTGGGTTCAGTTATATATGTATGGTTATTGTTTATTGATGATGCACTAACATTTTCTTCTTTTAAAACATAAGAGATAAGCAATAAAATCAATATTACTAAAAGAAAGCGCTTCATTAATTTAAAATCCTCCTTAAAACGATATTATAAAAATGATTTTCCTAAATTAATTAATCGCTGTATGTCACGTAGATTAGTTTGTCATTGGTAAAATCGAATACTACTTTCAAATTATTTAATTCAAGCTTTTTTGTATCATTATAGTTGAAATCATGCACTTTAGTTATTCTCCTTTAATGAATTTATCTGCTGTCATAACAGCTAATAGGTTATTTTGTCTTATGGCTTCTAATTTCATATTGAAAATTTGTGTTACGTACTGATCAGCGCTTCTAGGCACTCTATTAAGTGTTTTTGAAAAATACTTCAACCATTCAATTTTATCTTCATATTTCATTTTACTAATTGCAAAGTTTTTCTTTTGCCCGTGCCTAAATAACCGCGTGGTAAATTTTCCAGCAAATTGGTCCCGTGTTTTCTGATCTTTGTAAATAGGGCTTTTGTAAATGACTTTATAAATTTCGTTAATTGTTGCAAAGTATTGTTTCCCTGTACTTTTGTGATGTGATAAATGTGTACCATTATCAAAATTATTTACTACGACATAGTATTCGTAATTTGTTTTTATAGCATAATTTCTCGAGTTCATTAGAAATTCTATAGTGAATAATTGATCTTCGGCAGTTTGTGAAAATGTTTTAAATCTTAATTTATTTTTATCTATAATTGTTTTTTTAAACATTTTGAGTACGGATAAAGCATAGAACATACTGTTGTCGATAATATTAGCTTTTGGAACATTTCCATTTTCAAATATAGCTTTAGGCACGCTTCTACCTTTACCTTTAACGCCGTATTTTCCAATAATCAAATCACTTTTATGTTTAATTCCATAATTATATAAGTCTTCTAAGGTACGTGGGTGTAATAAATCGTCAGAATCTAAAAAGAAAATATACTCACCACTACTCATTTCAATACCTTTATTTCTAGGTTTGCTAGCACTGCCACTGTTGAATTTTAATCGTTTGAATTTAATTAACTTACTGTACTTTTTTGCATAAGATTTAATAATTTTTAATGTATTTGAGTTATTTGAATGATCGTCTACAATTATTAACTCATAATTGGCTTTCTCCATTGTTTGATTAATAACAGAATCAATTGTACGAAAAAGAGAACAATCGTTGTTGTATGTTGGCATAACTATGCTGACTTTTTTAATTTTTAAACGCCTCCTTTTTTACAAAGTTAGCAAAGAAGGCATTATTAGTATATGTAGTTAGTTATTTTTTAAAATAAGTACAAGCAAAACTAATAAAAAAATAAGTTAGATTAATGAAAGTTATATGCGGTAATGAAATATTAAATAGTAATATGATTTATTTTAATTATTAAATAATGTTAGTGGGTTAATAATATAAGGGGGGATGTATATTAAAGGAGATATTATACGATTAGTATAATATAAATTAAAATAGAAATTGACTATTTGGTAACATATTTAGGAGTTAATAATTGGTATAGAGTCGGTGACTAAAGTGGTTCTTATGTAAGAGCCCTAATCAACTTAAGTAATTATTAAGCCCATTTCTAAAAGGACCACTTCTTTAAAGAAGTGGTTCTTGATTTATTAAGTTAGTAAAAGTGATACCCTTTCTATCTAGTCATCTTAGTCAAATAAGAGCGATAAATTCCTTTTAGATGGATTAGATTTTTTTGGAGCTATATACTTGAGCGCAGTTCAAGTGATTTTTATTATAAAAAACACTAGTTTCTATATTTTTTAGTTATCGGAATTCAACCATTTAGTTTAAGCATTTTATTTTCAGTCATGTTTTCTTTGATGAAATAGGGGATGTATTTTAAGAGGAATTGACTTTGACGCGCTGACAATAATTAAATGTTTACCTAGATATATGTTTAATTATCTTGTTCGTTATTTAATACTTTGCCATTCTTAGCATCAATAGTTACTTCGTGTTTTTCTTTATCTTTTTTAAGGTCTAAATCGTAAACGAGTTTCCCATCGTCTTTTGATAGTGACCACTCTTTGATGTCTCCGTCAAATTCTTTTTGACCTTTTTTAATGGCTTCTTTATAATCGATGGCGTTATTATAATTAAATGTTTCGTTTTTATTAAGTGAATCTTCGTTTTCTTGTTCTTTGTTCAAGATTTTTTTATTTTTATCAGAGATAATAACTTCTGACTCTTTATTATCACCTTGTTGTTCAATTTTATATGCCCATTCGCCGTTGCTTTTTTCATATGAGATGCCTTTTAAATGTTGGTTATTATATGTTTGTTGAGCTTTTTTAATAGCGTCTTCAGGGCTTGTTTTAATTTTGTTGATAGCGATGACTTGGTTGTCAGATTTTGTATCTTTTTTATTTTCAGATTTTGTATCACTGTCAGATGAACCATTTCCACAACTAGCTAATAATAGACTAGAAAATACTATTACTGATAAACTTTTTAACTTCATCTGCTTCACTCCTTTATCATTTTTACAATAAATACTTACCCAATCTTTGATATAGACAAAACATTAAATGTGAAAATTTAATTTTAACCAGTTAAATCAGTTGATTTAACTGAATTTCAAAATAAAAGTAACATTTCCACTATAAGGTGATAAAAATAGTTAAGAAATAGGAAAAATAGTAAAAATAACACGTGTTGTGCAAGAACCCTGTTAAATAAATATAAACACGTTATAATAAGTATAATTGAGATGGAGGAATGACAGATTGGATTTTTGGTTAAAAACACAAGCTGAACAAAATAGTAAAGGAATATTTATCGATGATGGCGCGAATCAAATTACTTTTGGGAAGATGTATGATTGCGCTAAAAGACTCGCCTATAGTCTAAAACAATTAGAATTAAGCAGAATAGGTTTATATGTTAACAATACAATAGAATCCATAGTATTAATTAATGCTGCATGGGTAGCAGGAATAGAAGTAGCCATGGTTAATACGAGGTTAACTAAGGAAGAAATGATTGCTCAAATGAAATCTATAAATGTAAGTACCATCATAGCGATGGAACAACTTCATTTAAGAGATATTAAAGTGATAGATTTTCAAACATTGCAGACTCAGGAAGGGCACGAATTCGAAGCGCCGTTTTCAATCGCTCGAATCGCATCTATTATGTTTACTTCTGGTACTACAGGTCCACAAAAAGCAGTACCACAAACTTTTGATAATCATTATGCGAGTGCATTAGGTTGTAAAGAAAGCCTTGGATTTAATCAATCTACGAAATGGTTATCGGTATTGCCGATTTATCATATTTCTGGTTTAAGTGTTGTGTTACGTGCGTTAATTGAAGGTTTTACACTACGGCTTGAATCGAAATTTGATGCTGATAAAATGTTAAAGATAATTAAAGAAGAGAATCCTACACATATTTCGTTAGTACCGCAGACTTTAAAATGGTTAATGGACAAAGGATGGCAACAGCCATTTGCAATTGAAAAAATATTACTTGGCGGAGCTAAGCTAACTACGTCGTTAATAAATAAAGCATTAGATTATAATTTACCGATATACAATTCTTTTGGTATGACTGAGACATGTTCACAATTTTTAACAGCTACACCAAAAATGTTGAAACTCCGACCAGATACTGTCGGGAAACCTAGCGATAATGTTGAAGTGAAAATTTCACAACCTAATGTTTATGGCCATGGGGAATTACTGATTAAAGGTGACAATGTTATGAATGGTTATCTTTTCCCGACAAATAAACAAGATACCTTTGAGGATGGTTATTTTAAAACAGGTGATATAGCAGAAATCGATGAAGAAGGTTATGTCATGGTGTTTGATCGTAGAAAGGATTTAATTATAAGCGGTGGGGAAAACATATACCCTTATCAAATAGAAACGGTTGCCAAAAAGCATAAGTCTATCGAAGATGCAATGTGTGTCGGTATTGAGGATGATACATGGGGTGAAGTACCTTATTTATATTATGTTGCATCAGAAACTTTAACAAATAAACATTTAATAACGTTCTTTCAAAACCATCTAGCAAAGTATAAAGTGCCAAAGCAATTTAAGCGTGTTACTTCTTTACCGTATACATCAACAGGCAAATTGCAGAGGAATCATTTATAAAAGTAATAAGGAGTCTATATGAAAATAGTTGATATGCATCTATATCTTTATGATGAACGGTTTAATACACCAATTATTACACCTAAAATAAAACTGGAGAAACGTAAAGCATTGTTTGTAGCTTTAGTTACGGATAATAATGTATATTACTATGGAGAGTGTAACGCATTTGAAACCGATTGGTATACAAATGAAACGATTGATGAAGCTCAAATTCAAGTTAAAGAGTGGTTTGAAAGTATTCAAGACATAGCGTTTTATACTTTTGATGATATAATAAGTAGTTTAAACCATTTATCTAAATACCCGGCAACTAGAAGTATGATTGTAATGGCTTGCTACCAAATGTTTTTTAAATTAACAGATTTTAGCGTAGCATATGGTGCAACGGTTAGTGGCTTAGCAGAAGAAAATATCTTGCAATTATCTCAAACGCGACCTCAACGCGTTAAAATAAAATGGTCTGATTCAATTTTAGATGATATTAAAACAGTTGAAAAATTATCATTCAAACCAGATATTGTTGTAGATGCAAATGAATCTATAACCGAGGCGGAGATAACCAAGCTAACAACAATTGGAAATAACCGATTATTGTATATAGAGGAGCCATTTAAATCTTTAGAGATGCTAAAACAGTTTTATATCTATGAATTACCACCAGTTGCCATAGATGAAAAGGCAGACACTGTAAATAACATTCTAGAGGCTATAGATGCTTACGCTATAGCTGTTGTTGTATTGAAGCCATTTAGATTAGGAGGCATTGATAAGGTGCTGGATATCATTAAAGCTCTTAGTGATAAAAATGTAAAAATAGTCATAGGTGGCATGTATGAGTATGGCTTGAGTAGGTATTTTACTGCGATGCTAGCCCAACTTTGTGATTATCCAAGTGATATTACACCAGAAGGCTATTATTTTGAAAAAGATATAGTCGACCGCGCAGGTATATTAAAAGGAGGCTCAATTTATTTTGAGCCTCCAAAGGTTAAGAGTACAAGATTAACACGAATTTATTAATCTTTTTTGTTATCTTTTTTCTTTAAAGGCACTGGATCAAAACCGCCTTTATGAAGCGGATGACATTTTGAAATTCTTTTAATACCTAACCAAGTACCTTTGAATGCACCATATACTTGAATTGCCTCTCTTGTATATTCCGAACAAGTAGGGTAAAAACGGCAAGTTGCAGGCGTTAATGGTGATATGAATCGTTGATATATACGGATTAGTCCAAGAAATATAGTTTTCATAAATTTTGCCTCCAACAAATAGCTTAGCTTTAGCATAGTTAGTTTAACATAATAATGGGAAGAGTGATGTATATGAAGTTTAAAGACAAAGATAACGACAACGTATATTTATCATATAAAGATAAAGAAGATATTGCTGATGGAAATCATGTACTTATTATTCCGAAATATAAAAATCAGTTGCTATTTACAAACCATAAATTACGGGGCATCGAATTCCCAGGCGGTAAAAAAGAGAATGGAGAAACAAGTGAAGCAGCTGTTGCGCGTGAGTTGTTTGAAGAAACAGGGGCGACGATAGCGCAATGCGAGTATATTGCACAATATCAAGTACAACGTGTAAACGGCGTTAGCTTCACCAAAGATGTATTTATGGTAAATGTATCAGAGATAAGTCGACAAGACGATTATTTAGAAACAAATGGACCGTTATTTTATAAGAATATAGCTGATGTTCCAGAAAGTAAAAAAAGTTATTTGTTGAAGGATGATGCAATTTTACACTGTTTAGAGAGAGTGATATCACTTGGATTTTATAAATAGAAAACGTATGCCAATAGAATCTATACATCATATATTTGAAGAAGTCACATATTGTGTCGATAACTTAAAAGTTCGAGGCTTAGTAATGACGCCAAAAAAAGATGTAAAAAGAATTGTGATTTATTTACGTGGTGGTAAAGGTCAAGTAGGCAAAGTAAGAGCAGCCAGAATGATGCAATTTGCAAATACAAGCACTTTAGTCTTTGGTCCGTATTATAGAGGAAATAATGGTAGTGAGGGTAAAGATGAATTTTATGGGGCAGATTTAAATGATGTCACGGTCGCTATACGCATACTGCATCAAAAATACCCTATTGCTGACATTCATATGGTTGGGTTTTCGAGAGGTGGACTTCAAGGTTTGCTCACATTTCAAGATTTACCAATCTCAAGTTATATTATTTGGGGTGGTGTGTCTGATATATACTTAATGTATGAAGAACGTGTTGACTTAAGGGGCATGTTGAAACGCATGATTGGCCATCCTAAAAAGCAGACTGATGCCTATCAACAGCGAGATGCATTAGCTCAGATTACTAAGTCAAGTCCACCTATATTTATTGTTCACGGTGGAGAAGATAAGCAAGTAGGCATTCATCATGCCTATTATTTAGCGCAGCAATTAGAGGGAAAGGGGACGACTTTCCGTACGTTTTATCAAATGTCAGAAGGTCACATACCGAGACCTTTTGCTTTAAAAGAAACGCTTTATGAAATCAAGAAGTGGATGACAGATGTGGAAAAAAATAAAATATAATAGAATAAATAAAAATAGAGGAGTGGGCATTACGCCCGCTCCTCTATTTTATATATGATATTTGTGATATTAAATATTATTTGAACCCGCCGTGTGTTGCTAAATCATCTACTTCTACTCCAAATTTTTCGAAGTTATGTTTGAAACGATTGATTAAATCTTGAGCTTGTTCTCTATATGCTTCTGGCTTACTCCAAGCATTAATAGGGTTCAATAGAGTTTGAGGAACATCCTCAACTTCTACTGGGATATCTAAACCGAACATATCGTCTTTAATATATTCAGCCTCTCTTAATTCTCCAGTAATTGCTTGATTTACCATTTGTCTCGTGTAACTTAGACTAATACGACGCCCTACGCCATATTTACCACCAGTCCAGCCAGTGTTTACAAGATAAACATCAACATCATGTTGATCAATTAAGTTGCCTAATAAATCAGCATAAACTTTAGCGTTTAGAGGTAAGAATGGTGAACCAAAGCATGTAGAGAATGAAGGTTCTGGCTCAGTTACGCCACGTTCTGTACCAGCTAATTTAGCAGTAAATCCACTCAAGAAATGGTACATTGCTTGATCTTTGGATAATTTTGAAATTGGTGGTAGAACACCAAAAGCGTCTGCAGTTAAGAAAATAATTGTATTAGGGTGAGCCGCTTTAGATGGTGTTACAATATTTTCAATATGGTTGATTGGATATGCTGCTCTAGTATTTTCTGTGTATTGATTATCATCGAAGTCAACGTCACCATCTTCGTCAACTACAACATTTTCTAAAATGGTACCGTATTTAATAGCGTCATAAATTTGAGGTTCTTTTTTATAAGAAAGGTTAATTGCTTTTGCGTAACAACCACCTTCAATGTTAAAGATGCCATTTTCGTTCCAACCATGTTCGTCGTCTCCAATAAGCTTACGCGTTGGATCAGCTGATAGTGTAGTTTTACCAGTTCCAGAAAGACCGAAGAATAAAGCAACGTCACCTTTGTCTCCAACGTTAGCTGAACAGTGCATGCTCATAATGTTATCTTTAGGTAGTAAATAGTTCATTACGGAGAAAATACCTTTTTTCATTTCACCAGCGTACTCAGTACCACCAATGAGGATGACTTTATGTTTGAAAGATGTGATGATAAATGTTTCTGAGTTTGTGCCGTCAATTTCTGGATCGGCTTTAAAATGCGGTGCTGAAATAATTGTGAAGTTTGGTTTGATTTCTTGTGCTTCTTCTTTTGAATTTGGACGGATAAACATATTTTGAGCAAATAAGTTATGCCACGCTAATTCATTTACAACAGTTAATTTCAATTGTGAGTCGTTATCACTGCCTGCATAACCATTGAATACGTATAGTTCATCTTTTTTGTCTAAATAATTTAGTACCTTATCGTATAAGTTTAAAAATGTTTCTTCCTCAATCGGTTGATTAACATTACCCCAGTCAATATCATCTCTATAAGATGGCTCATTTACAATAAACTTATCTTTTGGTGAACGACCTGTATATTTACCTGTTCTAGCGTTAATTGCACCTAATTCGGTAAGTTCGCCTTCATCATTATTTAAAATTTTATTATACAACTGTGTTGTAGATAATTGAAATAATGAAGATTTTTTGTCTAAAATACTTTCAATTTTGCTTGTATAAGTGTATGTATCTACAGCCATACTAATCCCTCCAACGCTATTTAGTTATTGTAAGCCTTTACAATTACAGAGTATAACACATATATATCATTAGTCCATACCAATTTAAAAGGAATTTTAAATAAATATTAATAAATGTAAAATTGACATTATATCGTTGATTCTGTACTATAGAACTTAACGGATTCTCTTATCCTGAGTGGCGGAGGGACATGGACCCAATGAAGCCCAGCAACCTCTTCTTAATACGAAGAAAGGTGCCAAACCGTTTGCAGACAAATAGCGTCTGAACGATAAGAGCGAATGGACGTATAAGGGCCTTCTCTCTATTTATTGATAGTGTAGAAGGCTTTTTTAATGAGCTCAACAGAGAGAGAATTTTCGTAATTTAAAACTAAAGGAGCAAATTATGACTTACAATAGAAGATTATTCACTTCAGAATCGGTAACAGAAGGACATCCTGATAAAATAGCGGATCAAGTATCTGACGCTATATTGGATGAAATATTAAAAGACGACCCTCATGCACGTGTTGCTTGTGAGACTACAGTAACAACTGGTATGGCGTTAATTTCAGGTGAAATATCAACAACAACATATGTTGATATTCCAAAAGTGGTACGAGAAACAATTAAAGAGATTGGATATACGCGTGCTAAATACGGTTACGATAGCCAAACCATGGCAGTGTTAACGGCAATTGATGAACAGTCACCAGATATCGCTCAAGGTGTCGATACAGCTTTAGAATATCGTGAAGATGCTACTGAAGAAGAAATAGAAGCTACAGGAGCGGGCGACCAAGGTTTGATGTTCGGTTATGCAACAAATGAGACGGATACATACATGCCTTTACCGATTTTCTTATCACATCAACTTGCTAAACGCTTATCAGATGTACGTAAAGATGAGATATTAGACTATTTACGCCCTGATGGTAAAGTACAAGTAACTGTAGAGTATGATGAACAAGATCAACCACATCGCATTGATACGATTGTTGTATCAACGCAACATGCTGAAGATATTGAATTAGAACAAATCCAAGATGATATCAAGCATCATGTTATTTATCCAACAGTACCAGAAGCACTTTTAGATGAGGATACAAAATTTTATATCAATCCTACTGGGCGTTTCGTAATAGGTGGTCCACAAGGTGATGCAGGACTTACTGGGCGTAAAATAATTGTTGACACATATGGCGGTTATGCACGTCATGGCGGGGGATGCTTTAGCGGTAAGGACCCAACTAAAGTAGACCGTTCAGCTGCATATGCTGCACGTTATGTAGCTAAAAATATCGTTGCTGCTGAATTAGCAGATAAATGTGAGGTACAACTTGCATATGCTATCGGTGTAGCTGAACCAGTTTCTATTTCTATAGATACGTTTGGCACAGGAAAAGTTAATGAAAGTGAATTGGTTGAAGCAGTGAGAGAACATTTTGATTTAAGACCCGCTGGGATTATTAAAATGTTAGACTTGAAACATCCAATTTATAAACAAACTGCTGCATATGGTCATTTTGGTCGTACAGATGTATTATTACCATGGGAAAAGTTAGATAAAATTAATTTATTAAAAGATACAGTTAAAGCTTAACAAGAACAAAAAGTTTTTTAACTTTACTATCGAATGCTATGCGTTTATCTATTATAATTAAGTTACTGAACACATAAAGGAGCGTTTTTTGTTATGAATTCATTTGGACCATTAGAGATTGGTTTAATTGTGGCAATTGTTGTAGCAATAATTTGTTTCATTTTATTTATCATTGCTTTGAAAAGTAAAAAGAAAGCACAACAAAAGGTAGAAGAACAATACAAAACCAGAGAACAAAAACTAAGCGACGAGCATGAAGAAGAATTAGAAAAAGAAAGAATAGAAAATAAAAAAACAGTAACAAAGCAAAAAGAAGAATATAATGCTACAGTTAGTTCAAAAAACAGGGAAATTGATGCATTAAAATTATTCTCTAAAAATCAAAGTGAATATGTAACTGATATGAGACTAATTGGCATTCGAGAAAGATTAGTAAATGAAAAAAGAATTCGTCCAGAAGATATGCATATTATGGCCAATATATTTTTACCTAAAAATGAATTTAATGATGTACAGCGTATTAGCCACCTAGTACTTACACGTACTGGTTTATATATTATTGATTCACAATTATTAAAAGGTCATGTATACAATGGTGTGAGTGCCGCACAGTTTAAAGAACAACCTATGATGGAACAGGTATTTAATACCTTGGACCTTGATAGACAAGAACCACAAACCCTTGTATTAGATCAAAATGAAGATGAAAATTCATTGTCTTTTGTTAATTACACTACTCATTTAAATGAGATTGAGAAACTTGCTGGTGATATTCAAACTGAATTAAATTTAAAATTCACACCGACAACAATTTTATATTTTAATCCTAAAAATGAAGGTGATGTAACAATTTCAAACTATGCGCAAAGTTCAAATACGAAAGTGCTAGTTGGTCCAGAACAATTGGATGAATACTTTAATAAATTCGTATTCCATGGTCGTATTCAATATAACGTTGAAGATTTACAACGTGTTATGGATGAAATTGAATCATTTAACTAAAGTTACAAATTTCATAGTTCAAGAAAAATAATGAAATGTAGTACATAATGTCAACGAAAGCCATCAGGCTTTTGTTGACATTTTTTGTTAAGGATAAATTAAAAAAAATTCTAATTCGTCTGCATAAATAAATTAAGTTAAATTAAATGTGAAGCTGTCATCTTATATCATAAGAAAATACAAAAATAAGAACTAATTATAAGTATTTAGGCATTTTTATTTATATATTTCGAAATATTTATTAGTATAATAATTAACAAAATAAAAAGGGGATTTTAACTTGGAAAATATTACATTTTACAATGGGAATGAGATGCCGATTGTTGGTTTAGGTACATTCCGCGTGGAGAATAACGATGAATGTGCAGCATCAGTAAAACATGCAATTGAAAGTGGTTATACACATATCGATACGGCGATGATTTATGAAAATGAAGACAAGGTAGGTCAAGGTATTGCTGAAGGATTAGCTTCAACAGGATTAAAAAGAAGTGACTTATTCATTACTTCTAAATTATGGCTTGATGACTATGGTAGACAAAACGTCGCAAATGCATATGAAACAAGTTTAAACAAACTAGGCTTAGATTATTTAGATCTATATCTAATGCACTGGCCTGGGACTGACGAAGCACTGATGATTGATACATGGCAAGGTATGGAAGATCTTTATAAAAATGATAAAGTGAAAAATATTGGTGTAAGTAATTTTAATGTTGAACATTTAGAAGCATTATTAGCGCAAGTTTCAATTAAACCAGTAATAAATCAAGTAGAATTCCATCCATATTTATTACAATCTTCTTTAAATAGATATCTGGAAGTTCAAAATATTCATATGGAGTCTTGGTCACCATTAATGAATGCACAAATTTTGGAAGATGAAACAGTAAACGAAGTAGCAAATGAAGTAGGAAAATCACCGGCTCAAGTAATCATTAGATGGAATATTGAACATGGTGTCGTAGTAATCCCAAAATCGGTTACTCCTTCTAGAATAGAAGAGAATATTGATGTATTTGATTTCGCTTTAACAGCTGAACAAATAGAAAAATTAGATAACCTCAATGAAGAACGTAGAATTGGACCAGATCCTGCAAAATACAGTGGTCATTAAAAAATTATATAAAACGCTATTTTTAGTAAAATAACAATAATTAAATTATTGAGTTAGTGATACATAATCATTAGCTTTGATTTAATTATGTATATGTTATAGATTTACAAGTCTAATGAACTTGTCATTATTATATATGAATAATTTTAAATGAAAGCAAAAAGCCATAAACTCAATTTAATGAATTTATGGCTTTTTATAATGAACTTTTAAGATTGCACTTTATAATATGTAACCTAATAAACAGGCTAAAAAGGAAACGCCATATTGGAGTGCAGAATAAGTAATGAAATAAACAAATTTCTTTTTAATCATTAATAGTTGGACGAGTTCAGATGATAAAGTAGAAAAGGTAGTAAGACCGCCTAAAATACCAACTATTAAAAAGGGTTCAATCCAATCTAACTTGAGCAGCGAGCCTAATAAGAGTCCAATGATAAAACTACCACCTATGTTAACGATAGGCGTTGCAACTGGTAATTTACTATTGAATTTGTGATTACAAAAATTAGTGATAAATCCTCGGATGACTGCACCTATGCCACCGCCCAACATGATTAGTAAACAGTTAATCATGAGCTGCTTCCCCCAATCTAACACCGATATAACATAAGAAAATTCCTAAAACATAGCTACTTAGCGCATAAAAAGTAAGGGATAAATAAGCTTGTTGCTCAAATAGATGTATAAGTTCAAATTGAAATGTCGAAAAGGTAGTCATTGCACCCAATAGACCTGTAGTAATACCTTTTTTTAAAAGTGGGTTATTCTTATAATATTCTATAGTCAGTGTCCCTAGAAAACCCATTAAAAAAGCACCTAAAATATTAGCGATAAATGTGCCAATAGGAAAAGCAGAATTAACACTGATAAATGAAAACAAGTATCTTAGTAGCGCACCGACAGCGCCTCCTACAAAAATATATAAATATTGCATTTTTAGCATGCTTCCTTTCTAAAAACCAGGACAAGTTTTAGCAACATCGCGTTGCTATTAATTCTTATTTATTGTTAGCATAATATCAAGTATAAATAGAAATATAGAATATATTTTAAATTGAAATCGTTCAGAACTGCTTAGGTTTAGGCATAATTTTTAAAAATCAAAGATTCGCTTTGACCACAATAAATAGAGGCCAAGACATACATCGTTGTCCCAGCCCCCCTTAATTAGAATATTATGCCAAATGTTGATAGAGAAGCAATAATATGAATAACAATTACAACTAATATAACGTATGGTAATATTTTGCTTGCTTTTCGTATCCAATCTGACTCTTCGTGTAGATGTTTGATTGATTTATCAGCAAAAATAATGGAAATTATTAAAATAATAGCATTTATAATACTACAAACAAATATTAATTTTATCATCGAATTAAAATGCATGTTTAATAGAGGGTTTCTTGTATTAAAATAAAAACTAACAATAACCAATAAACTAGATAAATAAAAATAAAGTTTTGAACGTGCCATTTGTACCTCCTAATGCAATTCATTTAACTATAATACCATAAATTTACAAAAAACTAATGAAATTCATGTTTATATAGTATATTAACATATTGATTATATGCTCCTGTACCAATAGTCAATATATATAATAAAAGTTTAATTTTACTGTAAAAATATTCTGATTTTAAGCAAAAGATTAGAAATAATGCTTTGTAAGTGGTATAACTAAGTTGTATGGTTAATAACCGTTATCAAATAATTCTTTGTTGAATTATTTAATTAAGTCAGGAGGAATAAGTAATGGCAAAATTAAATGTTGAAGTATTTGCGGATGGTGCAGATATTGAAGAAATGAAAGCAGCTTATAAAAATAAACAGGTTGATGGTTTTACTACTAACCCAAGTTTAATGGCAAAAGCAGGTGTAACTGATTATAAAGCTTTCGCTGAAGAAGCTGTTCGCGAGATTCCTGATGCTTCTATCTCATTTGAAGTATTTGCAGATGATTTAGAAACTATGGCAAAAGAAGCTGAAATTTTAAAACAATATGGTAGTAACGTATTTGTTAAAATTCCAGTTGTAAACACAAAAGGTGAATCAACTATTTCTCTAATTAAAAAATTATCAGCAGAAAATGTTCGTTTAAACGTGACTGCTGTTTATACTTTAGATCAAGTTAAAGAAATTACAGATGCTGTAACTGAAGGTGTTCCAACTTATGTATCAGTATTTGCTGGCCGTATTGCAGATACAGGAGTTGACCCAATTCCTATGATGAAAGAAGCTGCTGAAATTACACATAGTAAAGACGGCGTGAAATTATTATGGGCTAGTTGCCGTGAAGTAATTAATGTTATACAAGCTGATGAAGTTGGCGCTGATATTATCACATGTCCAGCAGATGTTGTTAAAAAAGTAAACAACAATCTTGGCCGTGACATTAATGAACTCTCAGTTGATACAGTTAAAGGATTTGCAAAAGATATCCAAAGTTCAGGCTTATCAATTCTTTAATCGTAAAAGTAAATTGAGTTTTATTTTTAATTTAAAATAGTGAAAAAAACCGGGGCATTTATTAATGTCTCGGTCTTTTTTATACATTAAAAATATAAAATTTTGAAATATATCTGATATACTGTATATTATAAATTTTCTAGCTAATTCACTCCTTGTTCAATGTTATGATGCATGCAATGATTAGCTAGTTAGGAGTGAAGTAATGAAGTTACAGCCACCTAATATTAATGGTTATTTAGAGAAGAAAGATTTAACAGATGTATTTGATGAAGTTGATGATCTAATAGAATTAGCAGAAATCTCAAATTCATCATTGGAAGGAAAAGTATTAGATAGGTTGTTAATATATGAATCAACTATCAAAGATTGTAGTTTTGCTAATTCAGATTTGGGGCGCGCTGATTTTACAGATGTTGTATTTGAAAACTGTGATTTTTCAAATTCTAAGATGGATTATGGAACTATTCATAGAGTATCTTTTAAAAATTGTAGAATGACAGGAACATTATTCAAAAACATGAGATTAAGCCATATTACATTTGAAGAAGTAAAAGCAAATTTTATAAATTTAGTAGAATCGAAAATTGATACATTTAGAATCAATACAAGTGACCTAGAAAATGCTGAATTTCATAATACTTTGCTTAAAAACGTGGAATTTTTAAAATCTAATCTAAATAATATGTCAATCTACCAAACGTCATTAAAAAGTTGTGACATAAGTAAATCATTTTTTGGACATATCACTGTTGGAAAAGATGATTTAATAGGGTGTAAAGTATCGAGTGAACAAGCTATTCAAATTGCTAAATTAATCGGTATTATTGTCGTTGACTAAGTATAAAGAAATAAAATAGTAGTAATACATATTTATTCTAAAAACCGTCAAATTTAATTGAATCACTGTGATAATTGATTTATCATTTAAGAAAGTAACTGAAGTGATGTGAATGTGATAAAGGAGAACATTTCAAATGAAAGCAAATATCTTTGAGCAAAAAGTGAAAAAGCAATTATGGTTTTTAAACAAAAAAGAGAAAAATAAATTAGATGAAGTGTTATCTAAAACAGTTGATTTAAATGAAAGCGATCAATTAAAACGTCCAGTTGCATTCTCAAATCAATTTTTGAAGGAATATATTTTTAAAGAAAAAGTCGTTTCAAGTACGCAATTATTCGTATTATTATTAGGCATTTTAGGTACGTATATCGTACTTATTGGTTTGTTCTTGTTCGGTTTTTTGACAAGTTTGACTTCAGTACAATATTTCATTAAGCCAGAAGTCGAGCTATCAACAGTTACTGTTGTATTAACTTTGGTGGGAGCCTTGCTATTAGTTATAGTCAGTCTATACATGATAAAAGTAGTAACTGGATATTTCACTAAAAAATTATTGGAATATAAGCACAATAAAACTTTATAAGACTAGCTTAAAAGGTGAGAAAGTGTTAAACTTTCTTGCCATTTTTTATATACAAAAATGTATGGGGCGTCTACAGTGATAAATGTCCCGTTATTAAAATAAATTATTGTGGATGAACCTTTTGATTTTAAACCGTTAATAGTACACCCATTAATGTAATATTGTATAGGAGACCGTTGAGGCTTTACAGGGAATATTGTTGTTTGATGATTGATATAAATCGGCACTAATTTCCTTATTTTTAATATACGTTTAGACTGTTTAAGCTGAACTGTATGAGAGCGTTGGTGTTTCTCTAAAATATAGTTAATGGCTTGATTAATTGTAGAAGGGTATACAAATTGATGTGTAGTAAATTGGCAAATTGTAAGTGTTTCTGGCCCTATTGCAGTTTTAAAATATAATATTTTAGTTAGATTGGACATAAATATTTCACCTCATTTATTAAAATAATAGTTGTTATACTTGATTTTGACTCTATTTTGATAATTTTTTAATGTGGAAATTGAACAATTTAATTTTTCAGCTAACTCTTTTTGCTTATAACCTGCTAATTTTAACTGAAGCCAAAGTTGCTCTTTTTCTGATAATTGAGAAATGAAATTTTCATACAAGATTTGAGCATCATCAAAGGAGTAATTAATATTAGAAAGGTTATCTAATTCAGCTACGTCGAATGTTTCTATTGAACGATGTGAACGAAAAAGGTCAATTAAAAAGTAATTGAGACGGGCATATAAAAATGAATTCAAAGATGATTTTTGAGGATTATAAACTTTTGATAATTCCCACACTTTTATCGTGAGTAATTGCACATATTCATCATTATTGTACTTAATATTATATTTCTTTAGTAGAAAATAGATAATGTGCTTGGAATTTTTATATAATTCATTAAAGGGCATCGTTAAACTCCATCGTTGTATATACAAAAAAAATTTCCGGATAGATTTAGTTTATTGTTAAAAATAGTAAATTTCATTTGCTAAATAGTTATATAAGGTGTTAAATAGAAAGCATAAGGTAGATAAATTTAAGTTTTATAACATCAACGCGTATTCAACTTAAAGATATAGCAATTAGAGATAAATATTATCTTCGGACAATTATCAGGAGGTTTTTATGGATTACGCACATTTAAATTTAGAACATTTTTTTGCGAAACATAATGATTTAGATATAATTAAAGATAAATCAGACTTTGTTATGATTAATAATATGACAAATGAAATGATGTATCGAGATGGTGAAATAGAAGGTGCGATAGATTTAAATCGATATTATTACAAAAATAGATCTCAAGCTGCAAGTTTTATCATAATGGAATATCGTAAAAGTCAAGAGTAATGAAATTAAGATTTCATTACTTTTTTTATGAATATATGACAACAATCAGATTAAATTGTACGATTAAGTAATTAGTGTTAAACTTTATTATCAGATAGTCTCAATAGCAGTATTACATAGATTAAAGAGGCTCCATTCCTAATTATTACCTAAGAGGTGTGAACATGACGAAGCATAAAAAAGGCTCAATATTATCAATTATTGGTTTATTGATAATCTTAGGGGTAGCTGTAGTCGTTGTCTTTTCAATGATATCAGATCAAATCTTTTTTAAAGATGTGGACGAACAAGAGAAAGTTGAAAATCTAAAGGTTACTTTAGATAAAGCATCTAAAAAGCAAATTGATAACTACACAAGCCAACAAGTTTCAAGTAAAGATAATAAAAGTTGGAGAGATGCATCATCTACTGAGATAAAAGCCGCAATGAATAGTAGTAAGTTTATAGAGAGTGATACTCAAAAATATCAATTTTTAGAGTTGGATAAATACCAAGGAATCGATGAAAATAGAATTAAACGTATGTTAATTGATAATCCAATATTATTAAAACATTCAGATGACTTTATACAAGCAGCGAAAAATAAACATGTAAATGAAGTTTATTTGATTTCTCATGCGTTACTGGAAACAGGATCAGCTAAGAGTGAACTTGCAAGTGGTGTAGAAATTGATGGCAAAAAATATTATAACTTTTTTGGGGTCGGAGCATTAGATGAAGATCCAATCAAAACTGGATCAGAATATGCTAAAAAACATGGTTGGGATACACCAGAAAAAGCTATAAGTGGTGGGGCAAACTTTATTCATGATCACTTTTTATCAAATAAAGATCAGAACACACTTTATAGCATGAGATGGAATCCTAAAAACCCTGGTGAACATCAATACGCTACCGACATTAAATGGGCTGAAAGTAATGCAAGCTTAATGGCCGATTTCTATAATGATATGAAAACAGAAGGTAAGTATTACAAGTACTTTGTTTACAAAGATGACGAAAAACATAGAACACAATAAATAACCACGTGCTAAGCGTATGGTTTTATCCTGTCAATGAAGTATTAACTTTGTTGGCAGTTTTTTATTTTTACACCAGCTTTCATAGTTTATTTATTTGTAAAATTATAACTTTGTATCTTTGAACATAATATAGTATAGAATTGTATGGATAATAGGCATGGGTTGATAATTTAGAAAATCTGACTTTCAATTTCAGTTTAAATAACTATAATAAAAAGCCAAGCGTCAACTGACGTTTGGCTTTTTAACGTTTTATAATAGCTGTAAATAGGAATATTCTAATTTATTTGACTTTGTTTTTCTGACTAATAAGTATAAATAACATAAGCGTTGAGATAAATACTTTTAAAATAAATTTGATAATATCACTTCCTAGTTAAGATAATTAGTTTTCTATTTTCATCTACTTGTCATCAAAATAATTATGTTTTTTTAAGAATGCTTCTGCTACCACAGCTGGTTCTTTTCCTTTGCCATCAGCTTCATAATTTAATTTTTGCATTTGTTCAGTGCTAATTTTACCATCAAGTTTCGATATTGATTTTTTAATTTCTGGATGTTGTTTGAGTAACTTATTTGGAGCAACCGCACTGGCATCATAAGGTGGGAAGAAATTCTTGTCATCTTTTAATACAACTAAATCATATGCTGCTATTCTCCCATCTGTAGTATAACCTAGTGCTACATCTAATTTATTGTTTTTCAATGCGTCATAGACAAGACCAATTTGCATTGGTTTGAGAGAATTAAAGCCGAATCCATAGTGTTCTTGGAATGGTGCGTACCCATCTCCACCACGTTTAATCCAAGTTGTATCAGTCCCAACATTGACTTTGTCTTTTACTTTTTTTAAATCTGAGACAGTGTGTAAATCATATTTTTCTGCGGTTTCTTTTGTAACCATAAATGCAAAAGTGTTTTCAAAACCATAGGAGTTAAAAAACGTTTGATTAAACTTTTGGTTAAATAAATTTTTAGTAATTTTCATCGCTTTGTCTGTATCGGTAATAGGTTGTTGTTCGAGTACACCAACTAAATCTGTACCTGTGTAACGAGTGCTTGATATATCTGCATCGTTATTCATTAATGCGTTATGCTGTATCGTTGCAGACCCTAAATTGTTGATAATAGCACCAGATATTTCACCTTTTGTATCATGCTCGATAAGTTCTTTTAACATATAAGCCATAATTTGTGATTCGCTAGTAGCTAACGCTGAAATTTTAACTGTGTTTTTTGATTGCCCGCCACCTAAGCCTGGTAAATCACAGCTAGATAGTATAAGCGTACTTGCTATAATAAAAAATAAAAAGCTTCTTAAATACGTCATTATTGAACTCCTTAAATATATTAAAAAAACTATTATTTCAATGTATTTAGATTAACACACTTAGCAAAACATTATAACACTACTTGATAAAATAATAGTAGACCATTAATGTGTAATATACACACAAGGACTGGTATAATAGGGAGAAATAATCTTAGTAAGGAAGTGTACTATGAGAATTGCCATCATTGGAATGGGCACTGCAGGTGTCACGCTTTTAAAAGAATTAGTGAAAAGTGATTCCTTTTCTAAAATGAGTATTGATGTATATGATAACCCTATAAATATGGGACAAGGCGTTCCGTTTCAAAATGACAGTGCAGAATTATTAATAAATTTACCGGCAGCTCAAATGTCTTTAAATTTAGACAATCATAGAGAGTTTTATGAGTGGTATGAAACGCAATCTACGTTTAAATTTTCAAATCCAGAATATTTACCAAGATTTATATTTGGACATTATATGAAAGATTATTTAAAAAAATATAATCATAATTATGACAATATACATACATTCAAAGAAGAAGTTTCTGAAGTGTTTATTGAGTTAGAAATTGGTCAAACAAATGTGACATATTGTGTTTGTACTTCCAAAGAAATAGAAAATTGTAGAAAGTATGATGTTGTGTTTTTGACTATTGGTACTTTGTCGTATCATGATCCATATGGTCTAAAAGGAATACGTGGTTATATTAAAACACCATATCCAACCTATAATACGTTAGATGATGTACAAGATTCCGATGAAATCGCTATTATTGGTACAGGATTAGCAAGTTTAGACGTGATTCGCTATGTAACAGCGCATCATCCTAAATTACCCATTACTGTTGCTAGCCGAAAAGGACGTTTGCCAAGCGTAAGGGGTGAGATGCCCGATATCGATTTTAAGTATGTAACTCCTGAAAAGTTTAACGAAATAAAGCGTAAGCATTTTGGTAACGTACCTTTAGATGAAGCGATAAAGTTATTTTTGAAAGATTGTGCATTGCATAATATTGATGTCGAAACATTAGTTCATCGTAGTCAAGATGATCCAATTAAAGATTTAACTTATGATTTAGAGCATGCTGATGCTTTAGGGAAATTACAAAGTATACTAGAATTAACGAAAGAAAATTTAAATTGGATTTGGAATAGTTTAAGTAGGGAAGATCAAAAACGATTTTTAACTGATTATCAACCTATATTAAAAGAGAATTCAAATCCAATGCCTCCACAAACAGCGCGGTTGTTGATAGATCATATTAATCACGGCACAATCAAAATCAATAATGGTCTAGAGGATGTTCAATACAGAGATAATAAGTTCAATTTTAATTATAAAGATAAGTTAATAGAACAGTTCGATATTGTAATTAATGCGACAGGCTCGAAGACACAACTAGCAGATTTAGATGAAGATGATCAGCTCGTGTTAAATTTGGAAAATAGACAGGTTGTACAACCACATCCGCTTGGTGGTATTCAAATTGTGGCTGAAACAAATCAAATCATAAGCCCTCGATATGGCACATTGAAACATATGTATGCGCTCGGTCAATTAACTAATGGAATTAATCAATCACGTAATGGCGTTATGATGATTGTAAAACAAGCTGTTAACGTGGTTGACCATTTATTAAGTACAAAATAAAAATGTTTTTTTATTTAGATATAAATTACACCATAACAAATTAATTAAAAGTTGTAAGTTAACCGAGTTATAATTTCCCATTATTTTTTATTCGATTTTGAATTAGATTTCATATAATGATTCTTCAAATGTAAATTATATATGAATGCGACGTATTTTGGCGAGACTCTTGAGGAAATAGCACAAGATGAAGACTACAGGCTGTAGTTGTCTCCTAAGAAAGCGAGCCGACAATACAAAGTATTGTATAAAAAAGAAGCACTCAGATGAATTGAATTAAATCATCTGAGTGTTTTGGGTATTCCCGTCTTAATCTCTTGGTTTTAACTAATTTGTTTGTACTTTAAATTGTAATAATCTAAAGAATATCAAAAAAATAAAGCCGACTTAGATAATAAGAATTGTCATTTTGTCAAAAGTGTAGTACCATTATTTTGTAACTTATTCAAAGTTACCTGACTCAATCATCGAATACAATTTCATAAATATTCTTTCGGGGCAGGGTGAAATTCCCAACCGGCAGTAAATTAAGCCTGCGACCTGCATTTGTTGAAGCAAATGTGGCTGATCTAGTGAAATTCTAGAGCCGACAGTAAAGTCTGGATGGGAGAAAGAATGAAGTATAACTTGGAAATAGCACTTTTTAAGTGTTTATTTAGCATACACTTTTATTTTAATATGTATAAGTGTGTATTTTATTATTGCTAAAAATGTTATATCAATATATATCCCACACCTGAAATGTTAATTTCAGGTGTTTTTTTATTATTTAGAGGTGATAAAATGAGTCATTATTTGAATTATGCTATTCAATTAGCAAAAATGGTAGAAGGACAAACGGGTTTAAACCCACCAGTTGGTGCTGTAGTAGTAAATGAAGGTCGTATTGTTGGTATGGGAGCCCATTTACAAAAAGGTGGTAAGCATGCTGAAGTACAAGCTTTAGATATGGCACGAGACAATGCTCGAGGTGGCACTATATATATTTCACTAGAGCCATGTACGCATTATGGTTCAACGCCACCATGTGTCAACAAAATCATTGAAGCGGGCATTAAAAAGGTTGTTTATGCAGTTAAAGACACAACATTACCCTCTGAAGGTGACGACATATTAGAACAGGCAGGTATCGAAGTGATATTTCGTCCTCAGTCAGAGGCAGAATCACTATACACGGATTTCTTTATTGCTAAGAATGAATCTATTCCAGAAATTACAGTGAAAGTTTCATGTAGTCTTGATGGTAAACAAGCCACTGATAAAGGAGAAAGTAAATGGATTACTAATAAAGCAGTAAAAAATGATGTGTTTCATCTACGACATAAGCATGATGCTGTATTGACAGGTAGAGGTACAATCCAAGCAGATAACCCACAATATACTACACGTATTGAAGAAGGTAAGCATCCTATAAAAGTAATCTTATCTAAAACTGGTGAAATTGATTTTGATTTAGATATTTTTCAATTAAGGAATGAACCAATATGGATTTATACTCAAAATAAAAATTTAAAAACGAATATTGAACATGTAGAAATCATAGAATTAACGAATTGTTCAATTGAAAATATATTAAAAGATTTATATCAAAGAGGAATTGGAAGTGTGCTAGTAGAGGCGGGACCCACAGTGACTTCTGAATTTCTACAATCCAAATTTACAAACGAACTAATCTTATATTACGCCCCGAAAATTATAGGTGGTTCTGGTAATTATCAATTTTTCCAAAGTGAAAATATTTTTAATCTATCAGAAGTACCACAGTTTGAAATTGTAAATTCACAAATGCTTGAGCAAAATATCAAACTAGAGTTACGAAAGAAGTGATTATTCATGTTTACAGGAATTGTTGAAGAGGTTGGGACCATAAAGAAAGTATCCACGCAACAGTCTGTAGTTAACTTAAAGATTGAGTGCCAAACGATTTTATCAGATATGCATATTGGAGATTCAATCAGTGTTAACGGTGCATGTTTAACAGTGGTGGAATTTGACCATCAAAGCTTTTTAGTCCAAGTGATTAAAGGTACTGAGAATAAAACATATTTAAATCAATTAACTCAATCTGCTGAAGTTAATTTAGAAAGAGCAATGAGCGGACAAGGACGTTTTGGTGGTCACTTTGTTTTAGGTCATGTAGATGAAGTTGCTAGAATCACTCGTATACAAGCATCAGACAACTCTAAAATTGTAACAATCAAACCATCATCAGCACTAATTAAACAAATGGTTAGCCAAGGATCAATAACTGTAGATGGTGTGAGTTTAACTATCTTCCAACTAAAAGAAACTGAGTTTGATATTCATCTTATACCAGAAACAAGAAAATCAACAATTTTAAATCAAAAACGTGTTGGTGATCCAGTCCATATAGAAACTGATATGTTATTCAAATATGTTGAACGAATTATCAATACTAATGAATCAGAATTGAGCCCAGAAAAACTTAGAGCATTTGGATTTTAGGAGGGGTAATATGCAATTAGACAGTATAGACAAAGCTTTAACAGCTTTAAAAAATGGTGATAGCATTATCGTTGTAGATGATGAAAATAGAGAAAATGAAGGTGACTTAGTAGCTGTGACGGAATGGATGCATAATGATACTGTTAACTTCATGGCCACATATGGTAGAGGCTTGATTTGTGCACCAATCAGTAGTGTTATAGCTAAAAAATTAAATTTAAACCCAATGGTTAGCGATAATTCTGACGTTTACGGTACACAATTCACAGTTAGCGTTGATCACATTGACACAACTACAGGTATAAGCGCTGAAGAGAGAACATTGACAGCTAAAGCTTTAATAGATGATCAAGCAAATGAGAATGATTTTAATAAGCCAGGTCATTTATTTCCATTAATAGCACAAGATAATGGCGTGTTGGCAAGACGTGGACATACTGAAGCATCAGTTGATTTAGCTAAATTAACAGGTGCTAAACCTGCCGCATTGATTTGTGAAATAATGAATGATGATGGCACTATGGCAAAAGGTGAATCATTAGAAAAGTTCAAAGAAACTCATGGTCTTGTTATGATCTCAATAGAAGATTTAGAAAAATATCGTAAGTCTGCTATTTCGAAATTAGAAGCAAAAGCAAAAGTGAAGTTGCCAACGGATTATGGCATATTTGATATGTATGGTTTTACAACGTCTGATAGTGATGAAGAAATAGTGGCTATTGTAAATGGAGATATTAAAAAGACTGAAAATGTACGTATACATTCAGCTTGTTTAACAGGAGATATATTTCATAGCCAAAGATGTGATTGTGGTGAGCAACTAGAAGCGTCGATGAAATATATTAAGGAACACGGCGGAATTATTTTATATTTACCTCAAGAAGGTAGAGGGATTGGTTTAATTAATAAATTAAGAGCATATGAACTGATTGAGCAAGGCTATGATACTGTAACAGCAAATATCGCTTTAGGTTTTGAAGAAGATTTAAGAGAGTATCAAAGTGCTGCCCAAATATTAAAATATTTTGGCGTTGAAAGTGTTAATTTATTGAGTAATAATCCTAAAAAATTTGAAAGCTTAGAGAACTATGGCATTAATATTACTAAACGTGTTGAACTTGTCGTACCAACTAATAAATATAACCAAGATTATATGGATACAAAAAAAGAAAAAATGGGTCACTTAATATAAGGAGGAAATTAAAATGAATTTTGAAGGTAAACTAATAGGTTCGGATTTAAAAGTTGCGATAGTTGTAAGTAGGTTTAATGATTTTATAACAAATCGTTTATTAGACGGAGCGAAAGATACTTTGATTAGACATGAAGTACCAGAAGAAAATATTGATGTTGCCTATGTACCTGGCGCATTTGAGATTCCATTAGTGGCTAAAAAATTAGCAGAAAAAAGTGATTATGATGCTGTTATCACATTAGGTTGTGTAATTAGAGGTTCGACTTCACATTACGATTATGTCTGTAACGAAGTAGCAAAAGGTATTTCTAAAGCAAATGATGTAACTGATACGCCAGTGATTTTTGGAATTTTAACAACTGAAAATATCGAACAAGCTGTTGAACGTGCTGGTACTAAAGCAGGGAACAAGGGTTCAGAAGCGGCTGTTAGTGCCATTGAAATGGCAAATTTATTAAGAGAAATATAAAAATCCTCAAGCATTTGAATTAGGATTGTGGTTAAGAGTTATAAATTTATATGCTTGAAAAGTATAATATATGAACAGTACATGATGACTAGAAAACTAAATTACTTGTATTAAGCTATTTAGAAATCTAGCCAACAATGGTAAAACGGGTATGTAATATCAATTTATTAAATTTGGTGTTGCATACCCGTTATTTATTTTATTTCTTAAAAATATGGTATAAAAATGTAGTTGCTAGTCCGAATGATGCTACAGCGCCACTAATTACACCGGCTTTTTTAAGAATATCGGGTTTGATAACTTCTTTAAACATTAAGTTTAAATTTTGTGGTCTTTCTGCTAGCCTACGCATAAAGTAACTAAACCAATCATTACCGTATGGTACATAAATACAGAAGTTATTACCTTCTCCAGCTATTTTTTCTGCTAAATCTGTACGGAACCCGTACAACATTTGAAATTCATATTGGCTTTTTTCAATATTATTATCTTTAATAAATTGTTTCATATGTTTGATGATTTCATCATCATGTGTAGCAATTGAAGTTACATTTTTTGAATTTAAAAGCCTTTTCTCCATCAAACGAATATAGTTTTTATCTATTTCTTCTTTTGTTTGATACGCTATAGTATCGCTTTCTTTATAGGCACCTTTTACCATGCGTAGTCTTAATTCTGGATATTTATCAATAAGTGCATCAGCCTTATATAAATATGCTTGAATTACAGTGCCCACATTTTTAAATTCACCTTTTAAGCGATCTAAAACTTGGGTGATATCGAATAGACTATCATACTTTTCAGTATCTATATTAATATGCATATTATCAAATTGGTTTGCCTTCAATAATATTTCACGTAAATTGCGATAAGCAAGATCTATATCAAATTCTGAACCTAGCTGACTCAGTTTAATAGACATGTGACCATCTAAGTTATGATTGTAAATTGCATACATCACTTCTATGATTTGGTCTTTTGCTTGGATTGCTTCACCTTCAGTTAGAACAAACTCTCCAAGGCAATCAACTGTAACAGTAATTCCCTTGTTATTTAAACGTTCAATTGTGTCCACCAAGGCAGTAATAGTATTACCCGCAACTACTTTATTTGCCCCGAGCATTGGCCCGATTTCTTTGGCAGTCTTATTCAAAAGCGGATTATTTGATAATCCGATAAAAAAATTCTTCACAATTGGCATATTAATTCCTCCTATTCCGCTTATAGCTATGTTTCATTAATAGTGTAGCATGAATCAAATAGTAATGAAATCGTTTACAATAAAATATATTACACTTTATATTATTAAATGTACTCATAAGTTGCATATTGAAGAGAATTATAAATTTTATTGTAGGAAATAAACTAATTTTTAGAGTTGTATTGTTATGTTTAAAATGGAAAAACTACATCATATTTTGATACAATATAGTTAATGAATTTAAAAGTAGAAGGGGAAGTATGGATAATGTGGAAATGGGAAACCGAAAATGAAGCCAAAGGTGTTGTGGTAATTGCACATAACATGCTTGAACATACAGGCAGATACGCATATGTAATTACAATGCTTCGCCGTAATGGATATCATGTAATTATGGGAGATTTGCCAGGTCAAGGGCAAACTTCACGTTCAAATAAAGGACAAATTGATAATTTTGATGTATATCATGAGCATATACTTGAATGGATTAGAATCGCAAATGAATATAAATTACCGACTTATGTCTTAGGCGTAGGATTAGGTGGTTTAATAGTTTTAAACTTACTTGAAAAAGTAGAAGTACCAATCGAAGGGTTAATGTTACTTTCGCCATTACTTGAGTTTAAAAAAAGTAATAAAACTAGAAAAGATAAAATTATTTCTAATATAGGCAAACTAGCAAAAGATACTAGATTTAAAGTTGGTATTACGGTTGAAGATTTAACCAGAAATTCAGAAGTAATCGATGAAACAAATAATGATCAACTCATGCTACAAAAAGTGACGTACCATTGGTATAAACAAATTATTGAGATAATGAAAGAAACGGTAAATCACTTAAAAGATGTGAAATCATTGCCGTTACTTTTAATGTATGGCACAGAAGATAAAGTAGCCGATGTTGCGGCAATGGATTTAATAAAAGAAAAAATAACTACAGAAGAATTATATTTCAAAGCATGGGATGGGTTATATCATGAAATACATAACGAACCTGAAAGAGATGAAGTGATGAGATATATTCTAGCTTTCTTGAATAATAGTTCTAGTAATAATGGTTTCATAGTCCATGATGAAAATGAAGTCTCATAATAACCTGGAATTATAAATTTAAAATAATATTTGTTGCAAATGCACATTTAAGAAGGAATCGTATCAACGCGTGCGGTTTCTTCTTTTTAATTTTTCAACATAACAAGAAGAAAGGTATTTTATTTTGTGAAATAAATCACAAAAATATTGCAAATTAATTTAGAGACTGTTATATTAAACTTGTGAAATAAATCACAAATAACAGTTCATATAAGTAAGGAGAGTCTTATTATGGAATATATTAAAAGTAATAAAGTAGTTTTAATTGGTGATGGTGCAGTAGGTTCTAGTTATGCATTTGCATTAGTCGCTCAAGGCGTGGCAGATGAATTAGTGATTATTGATTTAGCAGAAGAAAAAGTTAAAGGTGATGTGATGGACTTAAACCATGCTGCACCCTATGGTGGATCACCTATAAAAATTAAAGCAGGTAACTATAAAGATTGTGATAATGCAGATTTAGTGGTTATTACTGCAGGAGCTGCGCAAAAACCTGGTGAAACAAGATTAGATCTAATCGAAAAAAACACAAAAATATTTAAAAACATAGTATCTGAAGTAATGGAGTCAGGTTTTAATGGCATTTTCCTAGTAGCTACAAATCCAGTTGATGTTCTGACTTATGTGACAAGAGAAGTCTCAGGTTTACCAAAAGAAAAAGTTATAGGCTCTGGAACAATATTAGATACTGCAAGATTTAAATACGAATTAGCAGAAGAATTTGGTGTGTCAGATAGAAGTGTTCATGGCCAAATTATAGGTGAACATGGAGACTCAGAATTAGCGGTTTGGTCACAAGCGAATATTGCAGGACAACCATTATATCAATTACTGAAAGATGACCCTGAAAGACAACACAGAATTGAAGAAATTTTTGTGAACACTCGAGATGCTGCGTATGACATTATTCAAGCTAAAGGTGCGACATACTATGGCATCGCTATGGGCTTGGTCCATATTACAAAAGCTATATTAAACAATCAAAATCTTATCTTAACTGTTTCTAGTTATTTAGAAGGAGAATACAATCAAGAAGATGTCTATGTCGGTGTACCCACAAAAATTAATCGACAAGGTGCTGTGAAAGTATTTGAAATACCATTAAACGAGGAAGAAAAAAGATTATTCAACAATTCTGTCAATATTTTGAAAGAAATGCAAAATAAAATATCTCATTTAATTGCATAATTCATAGTTTGAATTTAAACTGTATATAAGATTAATTTTATTAAAAATTCTAATATTTATTCAGTGAAGATTTTATATCACAATGAATGATGGATTTTATGAATTAATTTTACATGTTTAAACTTTATTCTATGATTGGGGGATTATTATATGGGGAAGACATTTACTGATAAAGTTGATGGTGTATTGCAATTGGAATCGGTTTTAAAAGAAATTGACGATATTTTTGCCAAAGTACAAAAGCAATACAAAATGTCAAAAGAAGAAATATTGATTCTTCTTACACTTTGGAAAGAAGGTTCAATGACTTTAAAGGAAATGGATGATTTTGTTCATATTAAGTCTTATAAACGTACAAGAACGTATAATGATTTAGTTGAAAAAACTTGGATCATTAAAGAAAGACCACAAAATGATGAACGTACAGTGATCATTCATTTCAACGAAGATTTAAAAGATCAACGGGAAAGTCTTTTAAACTTCTTTAAAGAAGAAATTGATGGCAAATCAACAAGTATTCAAAACAGTCTTAAATCTATCATTAATCTATAGGGAATAGTAAAGCCACAGTGCATAGGCACTGTGGCTTTATTTTATATAAAATAAATACTGTGATACATATATTATTTTGTATTTGCATATGTCTAGTTATTATCTTTTTTCGATTGCACAAATAAAAGGCGGATCATTTTGCTGATTTATAAATTGATATTGTAAAACGTGGGCTTTATTTTGGTTAAAGTTTTTCAAGTAATTTATTACAGCATCACGTTCAATTTTTCCTTCTTCATGACCAGGATAAATTACCAAAATAATGATACCTTCTGATGATAAAATATCAAATATAGCTTCGATAGCTGCAATAGTACTATTCGGTAGTGTAACAACCGATTTATCTCCTTTAGGAAGATAACCTAAATTAAATATTGCAGCATCTACCACGCCATGTGATTCAGCAGGTATATATTTCTTCACCTCGGAATGGCTTGCTTGATGAATTATTACATTGTTAAAATCTTTCGTTTTTTGCTGTGTATTTAGAATCGCTGCTTCTTGTATATCAAAAGCATGTACACAACCGTTTGTAACATGTTGTGCTAGAAATAGTGTATCATGTCCATTACCACATGTAGCATCGATTACGATACTCTCATCGTGAGTATGTTGTTTGATTAACGTCTTGGTAAAAGGAAGAATACGTTCTAATTTCATGATTTTACGGCGCTTTCGAAAAATTTACCTTGATAAGAACCTCTACGTGTCAGTTCGTTATCAATTTCATTTAATACTTCCCACTTATTGACACTCCACATCGGACCAACCATTAAGTCAATCGGGCCATCACCCGTAATACGATGTACAATCATTTCTTTTGGAATGATTTCTAATTGGTCACAAACTAAGTTTGTATATTCCTCTTGAGACATAAATTCAAGCATACCTTTGTCATATTGTTTGACCATCGGTGTACCTTTAAGTAAATGTAATAAGTGAATCTTAATACCTTGAACATCCATTTGTGCTACTTCTTTAGCTGTTTCCATCATCATATTATAATCTTCACCAGGTAAACCGTTGATGATATGTGTACAGATATTAATGTTATGCTTACGTAATTTAGCTATACCTTCATAATAAGTTTCCATATCATGCGCGCGATTAATTAAATCTGAAGTTTCTTGATGGATTGTTTGTAAACCTAATTCTACCCATAAATATGTACGTTCATTAAGTTCTGCTAAATACTCAACAACGTCATCAGGTAAACAGTCAGGACGTGTGCCTATAGATAGACCGACGACGCCTGGTTCTTTTAGTGCTGTTTCATATTTTTCTCGTAATACCTCTACGGGTGCGTGTGTATTAGTGAATGCTTGGAAATATGCGATATATTGTCCATCATGCCACTTTTCATGCATTCTATCTTTAATTTGTCTAAATTGTACTTCGATTGGATCCACACGATTTCCGGCAAAGTCACCACTGCCTGCTGCAGAGCAGAATGTGCAACCGCCATGCGCAACAGTACCATCTCTATTTGGACAATCGAAGCCACCATCAATTGCAACTTTAAATATCTTTTGACCAAATTTATTTTTCAAGTGATAATTCCATGTGTGATATCTCTTATTCTCGAATGCGTAAGGGAAAAATTGCCCCATATAACATTTTCCTTTCTAAATTCATTCTAGTTAAAGATTTTAACATATTTTAGTGATATAGTGTTTAGAGTAAAATGAGAAATTTAATTTTAGAAGGGAGCTTAATGTTATGAATATGCCTAAATCAGTATGGTGGTTAGTTATTGGTATGGCATTAAATATCACAGGCTCAAGTTTTTTATGGCCGTTAAATACAATTTATATGAATGAACAATTAGATAAAAGTTTGACTATGGCTGGGTTAGTGTTAATGATTAACTCTTTTGGAATGGTTATCGGTAATTTATTAGGTGGTAATTTATTTGATAAACTGGGTGGTTACCGGACAATTATGATTGGCACTGTCATTTGTCTGATGAGTACCACATTATTGAATTTCTTTCATGGTTGGCCATGGTATGCAGTATGGTTAGTGGCATTGGGATTTGGTGGTGGTATGATAATACCAGCTATTTATGCATTGGCTGGTGCCGTATGGCCTAATGGTGGCCGACAAACATTTAACGCAATTTATTTAGCTCAAAACTTAGGTGTGGCTATTGGTGCAGCTTCAGGTGGGTTTGTTGCAGAATTAAGTTTTAATTATATATTTATTGCCAATTTATTGATGTATATCACTTTTGCAATTGTTGCAGTTACCCAATTTAATATTAAACTAGATGTGAAAGTAAAATCGAATGATACGATGAGTTTGTTATCTAGGGAATACCGACCACAATTTATAGCACTATCGTTGCTGTGTGTCATGTTTAGTATTTGTTGGATAGCATATATTCAATGGGAAAGCACCATTGCTTCATTCACACAAGAAATAAATGTTTCTATGAGTCAATACAGTTTATTATGGACAGTAAATGGTATTATGATTTTAGTGGCTCAACCATTGATTTTACCGGTGATTAGATTGTTAAAAGGTAATTTAAAATATCAAATGCTTGTAGGTATAATTATATTTATACTGTCATTCTTTGTTACAAGCTTTGCTGAACAATTTTCTGTATTCATGGTCGGTATGATTATACTTACATTGGGTGAAATGTTTGTATGGCCAGCGGTACCGACTATCGCTAACCAACTTGCGCCTAATGGTAAAGAGGGGTCATTCCAAGGTTATGTTAATTCAGCTGCTACGGTAGGGAAAGCCTTTGGACCATTAATCGGCGGTGTAGTGGTTGATACATTTAATATGCAGGCTATGTTTTTAAGTATGATTTTCTTACTAGTGATAGCACTAATATTTTTAATGATTTATGATAGAAAATTATCAAAAGAAATTTAATAGTTAATATAACGGAATAAACTTTAGTTAGTAGTTAAAGTGATATTTTAAATAAAAATAATTATAATTAGCGTCCGAGGCATAAATAAATGTCTCGGACTTTGTGTGTTTAATTAATATTATAAACATGACACTTGAGCTTAGTCCCATGTGTAAGAATCACTAACTCAATAATCTCTAAAAGAGTTGAAGTAATCGTATAAGACCAGTTTTTTAAAATAAGGAACACCTGAGCCAAGGCTCATGTGTAAGAATCACTAACTCAATAAATTGAGAAGTGATTCTTTAGTTTTACCCTTGAAATAAAAGTCTTTTTCAAATATGATTAATAATGTATATGGAGTAGTAGCTTCAAGGTTTATCTACAGAGAGCTAGGGTTGGTGGAACTTAGCGTTAAACTAAAAGTGAACTTACCAGGACTTATAGATAAATGATGACATCTCTTACTATTTTATTAAAATGAGTGCACAGATAATGTGAAGTTGGGTGGTACCGCGGTGAAAATCGTCCCTATGTAATTCAATAATAGTTTGAGGTGTCTTTTTATTAATTAGGAGGAGAAGTAGTGAATTACAATCATAATGAAATCGAGAAAAAATGGCAGGATTACTGGGAAGAATATAAAACATTTAAAACAAGCGATAATTTAGGTCAAAAGAAATTTTACGCTTTAGATATGTTCCCTTATCCTTCTGGTGCGGGATTACATGTAGGGCATCCTGAAGGTTATACAGCCACAGACATAATATCTCGATACAAACGTATGCAAGGTTATAACGTCTTACATCCAATGGGATGGGATGCATTTGGTTTGCCTGCAGAACAATATGCTTTAGATACTGGTAATGACCCTCGAGAATTTACTAAAGAAAATATTCAAACTTTCAAACGCCAAATCAAAGAACTAGGTTTTAGTTATGATTGGGATAGAGAAGTAAATACAACTGATCCTGAATATTACAAATGGACACAATGGATTTTTATTCAACTTTATAATAAAGGGTTAGCTTATGTAGATGAGGTGGCAGTAAATTGGTGTCCAGCATTAGGCACAGTTCTTTCAAATGAAGAAGTAGTAGATGGTGTGTCAGAAAGAGGTGGACATCCAGTTTATAGAAGACCTATGAAGCAATGGGTATTAAAAATCACTGAATATGCTGATAGATTATTAGAAGATTTAGATGACTTAGACTGGCCGGAATCATTAAAAGATATGCAACGTAATTGGATCGGTCGTTCTGAAGGTGCGTCGGTTACATTTGAAGTTGCTAACTTGGATGAACAAATTGAAGTGTTTACAACACGTGCAGATACAATTTATGGTGCATCTTTCTTAGTTTTAAGTCCGGAACATGAGCTTGTAAATAAAATTACAACTGAGGATAAACTTGAAGCTATAGAGACTTATCAAAAAGAAGCTGCTAAAAAATCTGACTTAGAGCGGACTGGTTTAGCCAAAGAAAAATCAGGTGTATTTACAGGTGCTTATGCAATCAACCCATTGTCTGGAGAAGAAGTTCCTATTTGGATAGCTGACTATGTGTTATCTACTTATGGTACAGGTGCCGTAATGGCAGTCCCAAGTGGTGATCAACGTGATTATGAGTTCGCAAAAGCCTTTAATTTACCAATAATTGAAGTTATAGAAGGCGGGGATATGACTCAAGAAGCCTATACTGGTGATGGTCCTCATATCAACTCTGGAGAATTGAATGGTCTATATAATGATGCCGCAATCGAAAAAGCAGTTGAACTATTAGAAAATAAAAATGCTGGTAGTAGAAAAGTAAATTATAAGCTTAGAGACTGGTTGTTTAGTCGTCAAAGATACTGGGGTGAACCGATACCTGTCATTCATTGGGAAGATGGTTCAATGACAACTGTTCCAGAAGATGAACTACCATTGTTACTACCTGAAACAGATGAAATCAAACCATCAGGAACTGGAGAATCACCTCTTGCAAACATTGATGAATTTGTAAATGTTGTTGATGAAGCTACAGGCATGAAAGGTCGTCGTGAAACGAATACAATGCCACAATGGGCTGGTAGCTGTTGGTATTACCTAAGATATATTGATCCAAATAATGATAAAATGCTTGCCGATCCAGAAAAATTAAAGCATTGGCTACCAGTAGATTTATATATTGGTGGAGTAGAGCACGCAGTACTTCATTTATTATATGCTAGATTCTGGCATAAAGTGTTATTTGATTTAGGTGTCGTACCTACGAAAGAGCCTTTCCAAAAATTATATAACCAAGGTATGATTTTAGGGGAAGGAAATGAAAAAATGAGCAAATCCAAGGGTAATGTGATTAATCCCGATGATATTGTTCAATCACATGGTGCAGATACTTTACGCTTATACGAAATGTTCATGGGGCCACTTGATGCAGCAATCGCATGGAGTGAAAATGGCTTAGATGGTTCAAGACGTTTCTTAGATAGAATTTGGCGTTTATTAGTTACTGAAAATGATTTAATATCTAGTAAAGTGGTAAATAATAATAGTAAAGCTTTAGATAAGAGTTATCATCAAACTGTTAAAAAAGTTACAGAGGATTATAATTCTTTAAACTTTAACACTGCGATTAGTCAATTGATGGTATTTATCAATGATTGTTATAAAGCTGAGGAGATATATAAACCTTATATTGAAGGCTTTATTAAAATGTTGGCGCCAATTGCACCACACATATCAGAAGAATTATGGGCTCGTTTAGGACATGAAGAAACAATTACTTATCAACCATGGCCGTCTTATGATGAATCACTATTAGTTGATGATGAAATTGAGATTGTAATTCAAGTTAATGGAAAAGTGCGCGCTAAGGTTAACATGCCTAAAGACATCTCTAAAGAAGAGATGGAAGAAGTCGCTTTAGGGAATGAAAATGTTAAAGCTGAGATTACAGGTAAAGACATCAAGAAGATTATCGCAGTTCCTAAAAAGCTTGTTAATATTGTAGCTAAATAATTAATAGGAGGAATAACTATGGAATCAATTACAGTTGATGAATTAAAAAGTGAAATTTTAAGCGCTGATCCCGTCAATATCATTGACGTTAGAACAAATGAAGAAACAGCGACTGGGATTATCCCTGGTGCAAAAACAATTCCAATGAATGAAATACCAGAGAACCTTAACCAATTTAATGAAAATGATACTTATTATATTATCTGTAAAGTTGGTGGGAGAAGTGCGCAAGTTACTCAATATCTAGAACAAAACGGTATTAATGCAGTTAACGTTGAAGGTGGTATGGATGCTTGGGGAAACGAAGGTTTAGAACTGAAAAGTGTCTGATTTCACTAGAAAATAAATAATCATACGCGTGTCATTACAGATAATGATATGAGTATTCTGAATTAATTTATAATGTACTTCAAAGTATTTACTTTATTAAAGTGTCTACTTTGAAGTGCTTTTTTTATGTTAAATTTTTGGTAGGATATTCAATTTTTAAATGGGTGCGCTTGAATACTTTAGAATTGTATGTAGATTGAGAGGCGATATAATAAGAAACAGCCCAACACATCAATATATGTAAATTGAGCTGTTTAAGTATTTGTAAAAAATTATAGATTATATAATTTGTGAAAGTTTAAAAATATTGTGTGATTACGAAAATAAATTTCTTTCTAAGATTTAAATTTAAGTTGATTGGGTCGTGAGCGCGAATTCACTTGCATTGGAACCTGCAACGTGTCCAGTAACCAATGCACTAGTGATGTTATAGCCACCAGTATAACCATGAATATCTAACACTTCACCGCATAAAAATAAGCCAGGTATAATTTTGGACATCATTGTTTTAGGCTGTAATTCTTTTAGTGAAACACCACCACCGGTTACGAATGCTTTTTCAATAGATAATGTACCATTGACGTAAAAAGTAAATCCTTTTAATAACGTTACAATATTATTGATTTGTACATTGGAAATGTGGTGCGCAGTTAAATCATCAGCGATGTCAGACTGTTCGATAATAAATAATAAATAACGTTCTTCAATTAACCCATGTAAACTGTTCTTGATGTACTTATCTGGTGTATTTTCAAGTAAACTTCGGATTTTTAGTTCTAATTCATTTTTCGTTAATTCTGGAAAAGCATCAATTTGCATTTGTATTTCTTGTTGTTTTTGGTTTTTTTGTTCCTTATAAACGAATTGACTACATCTCAATGCAGCAGGGCCGCTGACACCAAAATGTGTGAACAGCATATCCATTTGATGTGTGATTCTCGTTTTTCCATTCTTTTTTAATACTGAAAGTGCGACATCTTTTAGGCTTAATCCTTTTAGACGTTTGTTTTTAATAAAAGGCTCAGCAGAAGTAATCGGTACTTCAGTAGGAAATAATTCAGTGATGGAATGACCTAATTGTTCAGCGAATTTATACCCGTCTCCAGTAGAACCGGTTTGAGGCACACTAGTACCACCTGTTGCAATAACCAAGCTTTGGCTTTCAAAAGATTGGTGATCGTTAAGTAATACGTGGAAAGTTTGATTCTCAGTGTATGTAATCGAAGCAACAGTTGCCTCTTCTTTAACTTCTACATTGTTTTGTTGTAAGGTTTTGATAAGTGCATCTACGACGTCTTGAGCTTTGTTAGAAACAGGAAACATACGTCCATGATCTTCTTCTTTTAAAGATACGCCTCTAGACTCAAAGAAATGAATGATTGATTCATTATCAAAAACTGAGAAAGGGCTATATAAAAATTTTCCATTCCCAGGAATATTTTTTATAATTTCATCATAAGGAAGACGGTTGGTTACATTGCAACGACCACCACCAGAAATTTTTAATTTACGGCCTAGTCCTTTTTTCTTTTCAATCAATAAAACGCTGTCGCTTGATTTACTCGCTGCAGCAGCTGCCATAAGGCCACTTGGACCACCGCCGACGATAATTGTTTGATACATTTCATTGCCTCCCTTTACTAAATAGTGTTATTTTATAGTTTATAGTAATATAGTTTTGAAAAAAAGTGGTTATAACGTTATTATTGAAGTTACGAGTGTAAAAATTTAATTTGAGATAGGAAGATCTGAATGAGTGAAAGTAAAGAATTAGTTAGGGGTACCTTTTTAATCACCCTTAGTATATTGATTACTAAAGTCTTGGGTGTATTATATATTATTCCATTCTACGCCATTATTGGTGGGGAAGAAAAATTGGCACCTTTTAACTATGCATATACGCCTTATAATATTGCCATTGCAGTTGCGACTGCTGGTGTACCATTAGCGGCGTCTAAATATGTGTCTAAGTATAATGCTTTAGGTGCATATAAAGTAAGTGAAAAGTTGTATAAATCCAGTTTTATTGTTATGACCATTACAGGATTTATAGGATTTTTCATTTTATATTTATTAGCACCAAGTATAGCGAGCATCACGTTAGCTCACGAATCAGGAGCTAAAGGTGGTTGGTCAGTCGATGACATTACTTGGATTATTAGAATTATCAGTATGGTCGTAATATTTATTCCATTACTCGCTACATGGCGTGGTGTGTTTCAAGGTTATAAATCAATGGGCCCAACAGCAGTATCAGAAGTTATAGAACAAATTGCACGTATCTTGTTTATTCTAATTGGAAGTTATTTAGTGCTTAATGTCTTTAACGGTAGTGTATTACAAGCTAATGGTATAGCAACGTTTGCTGCAGCAATAGGTGCCGTAGCTGGTATCTTCACATTATGGTACTACTGGAGAAAAAGAAAACCAAATATTGAAAAAATGGTTGCAACAGATGTTTCAGGCATAAGCGTTTCTTATGGCAAAATGTATAAAGAAATTATTTCATATAGTATTCCATTTGTTATTGTTAGCTTGAACTTCCCATTATTTAATTTAGTTGACCAATTTACACATAATGGTGCTTTAGATTTAGCAGGTGTACCGAGTCAATTACATGACTATTTCTTTACTATTTTAAATATGACAACCAATAAAATAGTGATGATTCCAACGTCACTATCAGCTGGTTTTGCAGTAAGTTTAATTCCATTTATTACAAAGACATACGAATCTGGTGAGTTAAGTGAAATGCATAGACAAATTAGAACTTCTTTAGGTGTATTAATGTATATTACAGTACCAGCGAGTTTAGGAATTATGGCTTTGGCTTTACCATTATATACTGTGTTCTATAGTTATAATGTTGATGGAAGTCAGTTATTATTCTATTATGCACCAGTTGCTATTTTAATTGGATTGTTAAGTGTGACAGCGTCCATGCTACAAGGTATTGATAAACAAAAACTGACTGTATTTGTAATTTTATCAGCAGTTGTTTTAAAAGTTGTGCTAAACACACCCCTCATCATGGCTTTCCATACAGCTGGAGCAATTTTAAGTACAGCAATTGCGTTACTGTTTGCTGTTTTATGTAATTTTTATATACTTAAAAAATATGCAAAATTCGATTTTTCAGAGACATGGTTACATTTTAGTAAAATATTCTTATTCGGTTTAATCATGATGATTGTAGTTGAATTATCTTCATTTATATTACAAATGTTAATCTCACCAGAATCTAAAATAGGTTCATTAATTATTTTAATTATTAGCGTGGTAATTGGTATGGTTGTTTACGGAAGTATCACCATGAAGACGAAACTGGCTGATCAATTTTTAGGTGAAATACCAAATAAGCTTAGACGTAAATTAGGTATTATTAAATGAGATTAGACAAGTTTTTAGCGAACATGGGTGTTGGCACACGTACCGAAGTAAAACAATTATTAAAAAAGAAACAAGTAACTTTGAATGATAATGTAGAAACATCACCTAAAAAGCAATTGGATCCAAATATTGATGTTGTAAAAGTAAATCAAACGCACATTCATTATATCGACAAGGTATATTTAATGTTAAATAAGCCTAAAGGCTACATTTCAGCAACTGAAGACGACCATCAACAAACTGTGATTGATTTAGTTGATGAATATAGATATTTAAATGTTTTTCCGGTGGGACGTTTGGATAAAGATACAGAAGGTCTTTTATTAATTACAAACGATGGGCAATTCAATCATGAATTAATGAGCCCCACAAAGCATGTTCCTAAAACCTATGAAGTGATTTCTAAAAAAAATATTACCAAAAATGATATAAATGCATTTAAAGTGGGTATTGAATTAAATGAGGGATTGGCAAAACCAGCGGAATTAGTGAAAAGTGATGAAATGTATAAATCATTTGTTACAATTCATGAAGGACGTTATCATCAAGTTAAGCGTATGTTTCATGCAATAAATAATGAAGTTTTAGAATTGAAACGTCTTAGCATTGGCGATCTTCATCTTGATTTAACTTTAGCACCAGGAGAGTATCGTCAATTAAATGAGCAAGATTTTAAAAGTTTAGGATTAAAATAAAGAAGAGGTGTAGTTATTATGTCAAAATTATTTAAAGCAATCGTAGGCATCGGTGGGGCAGCTGCAGCCGTTGTTCTCTCTAAAAAAGAAAATAGAGATAGACTAAAAGATGAGTATAGTAAATATAAATCTAACCCAGAGTCTTATAAACAAAATGCCAAAGACATCGCAAGTCAAATAAGTTCTAAAGCTGGTGAAACATATAGTGAAGTAAAACAAGATCCTAAAGGATATGCTTCAAAAGTTAAGCAAGATCCTAAAGGTTTCATCAATGAACAAAAAGATCGCTTCAAAAATGTTAGTGAAAATGAAGAAGAACATATTGAAGAAGCGAGATTTACCGACGAAGGCGCTGCTGATCCATCAAATAACCTACGCGTTGTAACAGAAGAAGAACTAAAAAATAACAATAACAAACATGATGAAAAATAAAGTTTAAACTGTATTTAAATGTATAGGTGAGTTATGAAAATCTTAGGCTGTGAAAAGTCAAAGTGATCAAACACCTTAAATAGTTAATCAGCCTATAGGGGGCGAGAATAAGAAATCAAATTCAACATTTTGGTTTCTGGCTCGCTCTCTTTTTATATTAATACAGACTTTTCATACGGTTATCTATAGCGTTTAAACTGTTATAACTCAAATCATAACAGTTAGTTTTTTGAATTATTAGACACATCTCACTGTAGTTTCTTCATTACTTCATGTAAAATATTAAATATATTAGTTATAAGAAGGAAGTTGATTGCAAATGTGGAGAGATAAAGTAAAAGCGTATGAAGGTCAAATTATTGAAGACTTGAAAGGACTTTTATCTATCGAAAGTGTAAGAGAAGATGATAAGGCATCTTCAGAGAATCCTGTTGGGCCTGGGCCACGCAAAGCTCTAGATTATATGTACCAAATTGCAGAACGTGACGGATTTGGAACACATGATGTTGACCATATTGCTGGACGAATTGAAGCGGGTAAAGGTGAGGATCTTTTCGGTATCTTGTGTCACGTAGATGTTGTACCTGCTGGCGATGGATGGGATTCAGAACCATTTAATCCAGTAGTCACTGAGGACAAAATTGTAGCTCGTGGTACTTTGGATGACAAAGGCCCAACAATTGCGGCTTATTATGCAGTCAAAATTTTAAATGAAATGAATGTAAATTGGAAGAAACGTATACATATCATCATCGGCACGGATGAAGAGTCTGATTGGAAATGTACAGATCGTTATTTCGAAACAGAGGAAATGCCAGTGTTAGGTTTCGCTCCAGATGCTGAATTTCCAGCTATTCACGGAGAAAAAGGTATCAGCACATTTGACGTGATTCAAAACGAAAAAGCTGAAGATCAAGATGAACCTGAATACGAATTACGTTCATTTAAGTCTGGTGAAAGATATAATATGGTCCCAGACGAAGCAGTAGCACATGTTGCTGTTAAAGAAAATATGACCGATGTCATTCAAAACTTTGAACAATACTTAAATGAAAAGCAAGTCGAGGGTGAAAGTGTTGTTGATAGTGGTGTATTAGTCCTTAAAGTGTATGGTAAAGCAGTACATGGCATGGACCCATCTATTGGCGTAAATGCAGGATTATATTTACTGAATTTCTTATCTAATTTAGACTTAGATAAAACAGCGACTAATTTTGTAGAATTTAGTAATAAATACTTATTTGAATCTCATTTTGGAGAAAAAATGGGTATGAAGTTCCATACAGATGTAATGGGAGATGTTACTACTAATATCGGCGTAATTACTTATGATAATCAAAAAGCTGGATCATTTGGTATCAACTTAAGATATCCAGAAGGCTTCGAATTTGAAGAAGCACTGACGAGATTCAAGAGTGAAATAAATCCATTAGGTTTTTCAATTAAATTAGGTAAGAACCAAACACCGCATTATGTGGAAAAAGATGATCCATTTGTACAAAGTTTAGTAGAAGCATATAGAAACCAAACTGGTGATCAAACTGAACCATATACAATAGGCGGCGGTACTTACGCGCGTAATTTAGATAAAGGTGTCGCATTTGGTGCAATGTTTAGTGATTCTGAAGATTTAATGCATCAAAAAAATGAGTATATTACTAAAAAACAATTATTTAATGCGACAAGCATTTACTTGGAGTCATTATATAAATTGTGTGTGGAGGAATAAATATGACAAAAGTTCTGATAAATGAAAAACTTGTTGATGAACAAGATGCTAATGTACCGTACAATGATAGAGGTTACGTCTTTGGCGATGGTATCTATGAATATATAAGGGTTTATAATAATAATGTTTTCACAGCTAGAGAACATTTTGAAAGATTATTACGCAGTGCTAAAGAGATTGGTTTGGAACTAAAATATAATGTAGACGAATTGACAGAACTAATTCAAGAATTATTATCTACAAACAGCATCGTTAATGGCGGTGTTTATATCCAGGTAACTCGTGGAGCTGCGCCTCGTGACCATGCGTTCCCTACACCATCAGTAGAAGCGAATATCATGGCGTTTACGAAGTCTTATGACCGTCCATACAAACTACTTGAAGAAGGTATAAATGCTATTACAACTGAAGACATCCGTTGGTTAAGATGCGATATTAAAAGTTTGAATTTATTAGGAAATGTATTAGCAAAAGAATATGCTACAAAATATAATGCTCAAGAAGCTATTCAACATCGTGGTGACATTGTCACAGAAGGTTCTTCGAGTAACGTCTATGCGATAAAAGACGGCGAGATTTACACACATCCAGTAAATAATTATATATTAAATGGTATAACACGTATGGTTATTAAATCAGTTGCTGAGGATAAAGGTATACCTTTTAATGAAGAAGTATTTACTTTAGATTTCTTAAAAGGTGCAGATGAAATTATTGTGTCTAGTACATCAATAGAAGTCATGCCTGTTGTTAAACTGGATGGTGAAAATGTAGGTGACGGTAAAGTAGGTAGTATTACGAAATCGTTGCAAGAAGGATTTAATAGATACATTGACACACATAGTTAATATTTTCCATAAATGGATATAAAATGTCACATAAATTATGTTGAAATTATGTTATAATGCTAACTGAGCCGTTTAAGAGATTTCAATATAAAATTGAAAGTAAAATGTATCTTTTTGTTTCTCATTTTTGGTTGAAATTCAACCTCAAACATTATAAAATCTTTTATGAGTCTTGAAATCGACCGTAAGAAATTCATAAAAAAAAGATATAGAAATATTAAAATAGTACTTTGTTTGAGATTGATTTATGGTATGATGTAAAAGTTACTATAATTTGAAAATCAGTACTGTTGCTAAATAACTTAACTTGAACCACATGGGACATTGTGTCAGTCATAAAACTTGAGGCGACATAAATTTGGGTTGAAGTTTAAAATACTGTAATAGAAAATGATTATATATGGCTCTCGAAATTTGTTTTCTTGAGCCATTTTCTAATTGAAAGTGAGGTGAACGTGTTGGAGCAGTTTTATCAATTGGGATGGACGCTTGATTCAGCAGGCGGTGCATCTGGTGAAGCGTATATGGCTGAACAGGATGGGCAAAAGCTATTCCTAAAAAGAAATTCAAACCCATTTATTGCGGCATTATCAGCCGAAGGTATTGTGCCGAAATTAGTGTGGACAAAACGCATAGAAACCGGTGAAGTGGTAACGGCGCAGCATTGGAAAAATGGTAGAGAACTTACTTTCAACGAAATGCATGAACAACGAGTAGCAAATTTATTGAAAAAGATTCATAGTTCTAAAACATTACTTAATATGTTAAAACGTATGGAAATGGAACCAATTACTCCTGATATTTTATTAAACAAGATTAACGCTTCTTTATCACGAGAAGTTTTAACGCATCATGTTGTTAGAAAAGCTTTAACTTATCTTGAAGACCATATGCCGAACTTGGATCCTCGTTTCTTTACAGTAGTTCACGGCGACGTTAATCATAACAACTGGCTATTGTCTGACCACGATGAATTATATCTTGTTGATTGGGAAGGTGCGATGATTGCTGATCCGGCGATTGATTTAGGTATGCTGCTATACAATTACGTTCCAGAGAAGATATGGCCTCAATGGTTAAACGTTTATGGCACTAAAGATTCAATGGATTTACAAAAACGTATGAAATGGTACACAGTGGTACAATCTATTGGTATGGTACAGTGGTATGAAGAACAAAAACGTTATAAAGATATGAATATGTGGCTTAAATTTTTAAATGAAGTCATGAATAATAATGCATTTATATAAGGAGTTATCAAAATGAGAATGCGCTACAAGCCATGGGCTGAAGACTACTTAAAAAAGGAACCAAATTTAGTGGATCTCGACGGTAGTCATGCAGGGCAAATCAGTGATTGGTTTGATAAGGATCAACCGATTTACATTGAAATAGGTTCAGGGATGGGACAGTTTATAACCACACTTGCTGCACAAAATCCTGAAATCAATTTTATTTCTATGGAACGGGAAAAAAATGTAATGGTTAAAGTTCTAGACAAAGTATTGGACCAGGGTTTAACTAATATCAAACTCATTTGTAATGATGCGATAGAACTCAATGAATATTTTAAAGATGAGGAAATTTCTCGCATCTATTTAAATTTTTCCGATCCATGGCCAAAGAAAAGGCATACTAAACGTCGCTTGACTTATCATACTTATTTAGCTTTGTATAAACAAGTATTAAAGGAAGATGGAGAACTTCATTTTAAAACTGATAATCGAGGACTGTTTGCATATAGTTTAGAAAGTATGTCACAATTTGGTATGTATTTCACCAAAATTAATTTGAATTTACATCAAGAAGATGATGAAACTAATATAGAGACAGAATATGAAAGAAAATTCTCTGACAAAGGTTCTAGAATTTATCGCATGGAAGCAAAATTCCATTAAGTTAATATAATGATTCCAATTGATAGGGCAAAGCCTTATCAATTTTTTTTGACTTTATATCGTAATTTTACATTATAAAACGAAAAAAGAGCATAACATGTTCGATAGTGCATTATTTTACGTAATAGATTGTTTGTATTAATATAAAAGATAATGAGTAACTAAGGCTAACTGGATACTGAGGAGGAATTGGTTTATGAAATTAGGACGTTTTAGCGTACATTATTTAAACGGCGGTATTACAAATATTGATGGAGGAGCGATGTTTGGTGTCGTACCACGAGCTTTATGGATAAGAAAATATGAAGTGAATAATAAGAATCAAATTCCTTTACCTACACATCCAATATTAGTACAAACTGATGATAAAAATGTCATCATAGACACTGGTATAGGTTTTGGTAAGTTGACAGATAAAGAACGTAGAAATTTCGGTGCAGAATATGAAAGTCACATCAATGAGGATTTAGAAGCATTAGATATGACGACGAAGGATATCGATTATGTGTTAATGACGCATATGCATTTTGATCATGCTGCAGGTTTAACTGATAATGAAGGGCATGCGATTTTTGAAAATGCTATCCATATTATTCAACAAGACGAGTGGCATGAATTTCAAAGTCCAAACTTGAGAAGCAAATCAACTTATTGGAAGAAAAATAACGGTGATTTCCAGCAGAAATTATTATTGTTTGATAGAGAAATGGAAGTTTTGCCAGGTATTAAGATTATGCATACTGGAGGACATAGCTTTGGTCATTCTATTATTACGATAGAGAGTGAGGGTGAAAAAGCTATTCACATGGGAGACATATTTCCGACAATTGCACATAGAAACCCATTGTGGGTAACAGCTTATGACGATTATCCTATGCAATCAATAAGAGAGAAAGAACGCTTAATTCCGAATTATATTTTAGATGATTACTGGTTCTTATATTATCATGATGTGAATTATTTTGCAGTGAAATTTGATAAGCAGAGTATGACAGACATTGAGACATTTATTTCTAGAAATTAAAAAGGGTTAAAGTTATGAATTTAAGTTTCAGAGTTAAAACATGATTTAAGAAATATTCGTGTATATTTCTTGAGCATAACCCGTTTTAAATCTTCGACTTCAATTATGTATATAGTTTTTGTGATATGAAACAATCTTAGCGCATCTCTAATAGATGACTTGAATGCTCCTACTATATACATCTTAAGTTCATAACTTTAACCTTCTATCATTCACATTCAATAATATTAATGATTTCTCCACTATTTGCATCGACAAAAAAATCATATGAAGCAAGTGAACCATTGTGTTGGGTAGTAATACCCCCTTGAAAAACAAGTGTAGTATCACTAGTATTTTTATAAGTAATTGGTTCATGCAATATGTATGAGCCTATAACATTCATAAAATAAGTTCTAACTTCAGAAATGATTTTTTCTGGATCTTGATGCTGTTGATGCTTGCGGCGAGTATAAAAATAAATAGATCCGACAATAGTTGTCAGCGTAATAAATAAGATGATGAACCTATTTTTTTTATTCAACATAACACAATCTACCCCCAATAAAGTCATAATTATAGTTTACCATAATGAAGATGATATAATAAATCTTAAGGAGTGAGACACGTTGGATATAAACAATAATAAAACATTAACAAGAATGAAAATATTAACAGAATTACATGGTGCCCCTGGTTTCGAAGATGATGTAAAATCGTATATGGAATCAGAAATGTCACCTTTTGTAGATGAATTTATTTATAATCGAATGGGTGGCTTTTACGGAGTGAAACGCTCTAAAAATCCTAATGCTAAACGTATAATGGTTGCTGCTCACATGGATGAAATTGGTTTTATGGTGACTAATATAACTAGTAACGGTATGATACAGTTTACCAATTTAGGTGGTGTTGCCAATGATATTTGGCAAGGACAAAAACTTAAAGTAAAGTCACGTCATGGGGAAGAAATTAGTGGTATTGTTGCAAATATACCTAAGCACTTTAGATCCGGCAATGAAGGTGCTCCTAAAATTGAAGATTTGTTGTTAGATATTGGTTGTGAAAATTCTGAAGAAGTAGCGCAACGGGGTATTGAAATCGGTGATAGTATTGTACCTGATACTGCATTTACACAATTGTCTGAATATCGTTATGCTAGTAAAGCTTGGGATAATCGTTATGGTTGTTTACTTGGTATCGAATTATTAGAATTACTAAAAGATGTAGAATTAGATTTTGATTTGTATGTAGGTGCTAACGTACAAGAAGAAGTAGGACTACGAGGTGCAAGAGCATCTGCTGAACTCATTGATCCTGATGTTGCCTTTGTTGTCGATTGTTCTCCGGCAAACGATATGAAAGGAAAACAAAATTTATCAGGTGAATTAGGAGAAGGTACTTTAATTAGAATTAAAGATGGCACAATGTTATTAAAGCCAACATTTAGAGATTATTTACTTTCACTTGCTAAAGAATTTGGCATAACTCACCAATATTATGTTTCGCCAGGTGGCACAGACGGCGGGGAAATTCATAAAGCTAAAATCGGTATACCTACAGCAGTAATTGGAGTTTGTGCACGATATATCCATAGTACAAATGCAGTGTTTGATATTAGAGATTATGAAGCTGCAAGAAAATTATTAGTAGAGAGTATAACGCATTTAAATCAAGAAAAAATTGAAATATTACAATATAAATAATATAGGAGTGTTAAGATGAAACATTTAGAAAGTGAACAACAATTTGAACAATTAAAAAATGAAAAAACTGTATTTTTATTTACTGCAGACTGGTGTCCTGACTGTAAAGTTATTGAACCAGAACTCCCTCAAATAGAAGAGAAATTCACTGAATACAAATTTATATCAGTAGATAGAGACAAATTTATTGATTTATGCGTTGAGCATGGCATTATGGGTATACCAAGTTTTCTTGTGTTTAGTGCTGGTCAACAAATTGGCAGTTATATTGGTAAAGAGCGTAAATCAATTGAACAAATTGATGCATTTTTATCTTCGTTATAAGTCGATTCATTTTGTAAAGAAACCAAGATCAATTTATAAAAATATATACCCTTAGAACTTACATTTTTTCTGTTCCTAAGGGTACTTTTATTGTAAACTAGAACAAGGCACGTTAATAGGAGTGTTAAACATGAATGTCTTTCAAATGAGAGATAAATTAAAAAATCGATTGAACCATTTAGACGTTAAATTTAATTTTAATCGTGATGAAGAAACATTACGTATATCTAGAGTAGATAATGATAAAGGCGTTACTGTTAAACTTTCTCCGATTGTAGCTAAATATAAATCTCAAAAAGAAAAAATAGTTGATGAAATCGTCTATTATGTGGAAGAAGCTGTAGCACAAATGAATGATGCGGCATTATCTAATACTGATGACATTAAAGTAATGCCAGTATTAAGATCGCCAAGCTTTGATAAAAAGGACAAAAGTGGAAACGCATTTGTTATAGATGAACATACTGCAGAAACTAATATATACTATGCGATGGATTTAGGTAAGTCTTACCGTCTAATTGATGAAACAACACTACAACAAATGAATCTCACTAAACAACAATTAAAAGAGATGGCGTTATTTAACGTAAGAAAATTAAAAAATAAATATACGACTGATGAAGTAAAAGGTAATATATTCTATTTTGTTAATACTAATGATGGTTATGATGCTAGTAGAGTATTAAACACTTCATTTTTAAATAATATACAAAAACAATGTGAAGGTGAAATGTTAGTAGCGGTGCCACACCAAGATGTATTAATCATAGCTGATATAAGAAATAAAACAGGTTATGATGTGATGGCACATTTAACTATGGAGTTTTTCACAAATGGTTTAGTGCCCATTACTTCACTATCTTTAGGGTATGATAAAGGACATTTTGAACCTATTTTTATCTTAGGTAAAAATAATAAACAAAAAAGAGATCCAAATGTAATACAAAGATTAGAAGCTACAAGAAAACAATACGAAAATAAAGATAAGAAGTAAGGAGCAAATTTTAATGAATCTTTTTTATAATAAACAAGCAGTAGGCGATGTAGCATTTTTACAAATAGAGCCTGCTAATGGTGAATTTAATTATGAATATAAAGGCGATGTCGTCGAAATACAACATGAAAATAAAGTTGTAGGATTCAATATATTTAACGCATCACAAAAATCATCTATAGATGGCAACGGCCACATTAAATTAAATGAAACTTTAGTAAATGAATTACAAACTGCTATTGAAGAAGCCGGATTCACTTATAAGTTAGATGCTGATTTTTCACCTAAATTTGTAGTAGGTTATGTTGAGACAAAAGAAAAGCATCCAGATGCTGATAAATTAAGTGTATTGAGTGTTGATGTTGCTACTGAAAAATTACAAATTGTTTGTGGTGCAGCTAATATTGAAGCAGGACAAAAAGTTGTTGTAGCAAAAGTTGGAGCTGTTATGCCTAGCGGTATGGTAATAAAAGATGCTGAACTTAGAGGCGTTGCCTCAAGTGGCATGATATGTTCAATGAAAGAGTTAGATTTACCAAACGCACTACAAGAAAAAGGTATTATGGTCTTAACTGATGATTACACAGTAGGGCAAGCATTTTTTGAAGAATAAAAGGGGGTAATGTGCGTATGAGCTGGTTCGACAAGTTATTTGGAGAAGATAATGACTCAAGTGAAGATTATCTTAATAAAAGAAGCCAACGACGTCAAAAAGCTACACAACAAGAAGACCAAGATTCATTACTTCCTCAGAACAATGATGTTTATGAAAGACCAAAAGGAAAGTTTAGATTTCCAATGCGTATTTTGGAAGAAGCAAATGAAACGAATGACGTAAACAACGATACAACTGAAGACAATTCGAATAATAAAGTTAACTATAATCATATTTATCGCAAGAATGACGACAATATAAGTGTTAACCACAAGCAAAGAAGACGTAGACATATGTATGAAAATGACGTTTCTAATAATGTTGATTCACAACATATAGAACAAAATCACACACGTGACGAAACAGCTTTTGATTCAAAAAGTGAACATAGAAGTCACAAAGGTAAAAGAATGAGAATTCAGACGGATGTTTTACGCGCTAACGCGACTTCAAAACATAAATCTAATACACCTAGTTATCATCAAAGTGATTTTAAAGCGAGTGAGGTGCCTTCTGCGATTTTTGGTACAAAAAAACCTAGTCCATTAGTTAATGGTGTTATAAAACAAGATCAGGAAGGTGAAGAGGATTCAAACGACGATAAAGATAATTCGAAATTTGAAAATACTATGCAAAGTGATGCTCAAAATTTGAGTTCAGATGATACTACGTATTATAACGATCAATATGTCGTTGATCCTAGTGAAAACAATAATGCTGTGACATCTTCATCAACTATTGAACAAACAGAAGATAGTGAAGGGGAAGAAGAACAGTCACCAAACAATTCGTTTGAGTCAACAGACGTCTCCAAACAAGAACCTCTTGCTAAGAGTGCTAAAATTGATAATACAATTAATATAGAAAATAGATATGCTTCACAAATTGTTGAAGAAATACGTCGTGAACGTGAAAGAAAAGTGCTTCAAAAGCGCCAATTTAAAAAAGCGTTACAACAAAAACGTCATGAACATCAAGAGAAGCAAGAAGATAGTATACAAAAAGCAATCGATGAAATGTATGCTAAACAAGCTCAAAACTACATAGGTGAAAGCTCATTAGATGCTGAAGATCAAACGGCAAATGCTACTGAAGTTGATTCGGAAGCATCAATTCAAGACGCTTCAAATCCTAACGTTACGCAAAATACATCTAACGATAAACAAGAAGACGAGATAGACTCAACATATAATTATGAAGAAATTAATTTAGATAATATTCGTGATATACATACAATCAATGACGAGTATGTAAATGTTGATTCTGAAACACAAACTGAAAAAAGCGCTACAGAATCTCACGAAATAATTGACGATGTATCAGAAGATACAAATGATGATATATCTCAAGACATAGCTAATACACCTGGGGATACATCTCCAGATGAATTAGTTAACTCACAATCTAACGAAAAGCTAAATGATGAAACTTCTGAAATGCAATCAGAAACAGAAGAAAGTCAAATTGCAGAAAGTGTAGATTATGACATAGCTGATGCGTATTACAGAGAGTTAACAGATAGTGATACGAGTGAATTAACTTCAATAAATAATGAGACCTTACATTCAAATGAAGATAATACAAATGAAAACGTAGAAACATCACAGGTTTCTGAATCTGCAGAAATGTTAAATGATACCTTCGAATCTTCTAGTTCATCTTTATCAGTTGAAGGTAATAGTGAAGACTCAAATCTATCTCATTCCGAAGAAAATACAATAGATGATATAGATGTTAGCCATTCAGAAGTAGCTCAAGACAATAAAGATATTTCACAAGATAAAGATTTAAATGAACAAGAAATTAATGATAGAGTAGATTCAAAAGTTGATACTGGTAAAGCAACACATCGTGACCAGTCAACTCAAGCCAAATCAGCTAAAAAGAAAGGGAGTAAACCTTTCAACGTAGTCATGACGCCTTCAGATAAAAAACGTATGCTAGACGCAAGAAAATCACAAAATCAAAACCAAGTTAGTTCAAATATTGAACATGCAACAAACAATAACGTTTCTGAACCTACGACAGAGCAACAGAAAGGTCATACGATTTCTTCAGAACGTCAAAATCAAGCTATGACAACTGAGTCAGATAATGTTCAACACAGTACTTCAAAAAATGATTTAAATAATACATCAGACATTGAAGTTGAAACATTCTCAGATGAAACGCCGACGAATACAACAGAAAATAATTATGCTGAAGCTGAAACGACTACTAGTAATAATCAAAAATCTGGTAAGTCAGATTTTTCCATAGATAACAATGTTGTTAGTAATCATCAGCCAGTTAATCCAAACGAGCACTCTGAACAATCTGTTCAAGAACCATTACTAAAATCAGAGCCTACTTCACAGCTAGGTGGTACAAAAACATCAAAAGAGGATGAAAATAAGCCAACTATACGTCGAGGGCCCAATATTAAATTACCGAGTGTGGAATTATTAGAAGCACCTAAACAACATGAAGTAGATAAGTCTTGGATAGAGGATAAAAAACAAGAATTAAATGAAGCTTTCTATTATTTCAATGTGCCAGCAGAGGTGCAGAATGTAACAGAAGGCCCAAGTGTAACGCGTTTTGAATTATCCGTTGAAAAAGGTGTGAAAGTTTCAAGAATTACTGCTTTACAAGATGATATTAAGATGGCGTTAGCTGCGAAAGATATTCGTATTGAAGCACCAATAGCCGGCACGAGCTTAGTAGGTATAGAAGTACCGAACCAAAATTCGACAACAGTAAATTTACGTTCAATAATTGAAGAGCCTGCATTTAAAAATTCAGAATCTAAATTAACTGTAGCTATGGGTCTTAGAATTAACAATGAGCCATTATTAATGGATATATCCAAAACACCACACGCTTTAATAGCCGGTGCTACAGGTTCTGGTAAATCAGTATGTATAAATAGTATCTTAATGTCTTTATTATATAAAAATCATCCAGAAGAATTAAAATTACTTTTAATCGATCCAAAAATGGTTGAATTGGCTCCATATAATGATTTACCACATTTAGTTTCACCAGTTATTACAGATGTAAAAGCAGCTACACAAAGTTTGAAATGGGCTGTTGAAGAGATGGAAAGACGCTATAAAGTCTTTGCTAAATATCATGTAAGAAATATTACTGCCTTTAATAAGAAAGCAACATATGAGGATAGAATGCCAAAAATTGTTATAGTTATAGATGAGTTAGCTGATTTAATGATGATGGCACCACAAGAAGTCGAGCAATCGATTGCTCGTATAGCACAAAAAGCACGTGCTTGTGGCATCCATATGTTAGTTGCAACGCAAAGACCATCAGTTAATGTAATAACAGGTTTAATCAAAGCAAATATTCCAACAAGAGTTGCATTCATGGTATCATCAAGCGTTGATTCTCGTACTATTCTAGATAGTGGTGGTGCGGAACGTTTACTAGGATATGGTGATATGCTTTATCTAGGTAGTGGGATGAACAAACCAATTCGTGTTCAAGGTACCTTTGTATCTGATGAAGAAATTGATGATGTTGTTGATTTTATTAAAGAACAAAGAGAGCCAGAATATTTATTTGAAGAAAAAGAATTATTGAAAAAAACTGAAAGTCAACCTCAAGACGATTTATTCGATGATGTGTGTCAATTTATGTTGAATGAGGGACATATCTCAACTTCATTAATACAACGACATTTCCAAATTGGTTACAACCGTGCAGCCAGAATAGTTGATCAATTAGAACAGCTAGGTTATGTTTCGGGAGCTAATGGTTCAAAACCAAGAGATGTATACATTACAGAATCAGATTTAAATGAGAATTAATATAGAGATAAAGGAGTGTTTTTATGACACATTATCATTTTGTTGGCATAAAAGGTGCCGGTATGAGTTCATTAGCACAAATCATGCGTGATCTTGGAAATGAAGTTCAAGGTTCAGATATTCAAAATTATGTTTTTACAGAAGTAGCTTTAAAAAATAATGGTATCAAAATTTTACCTTTCAATGCGGATAATATTAAAGAAGATATGGTCATCGTACAAGGTAATGCGTTTCCTGATACACATGAGGAAATTGTACGTGCACATGAATTGAAAATTGAAGTTATTCGCTATCATGATTTCTTAGGTCATATTATCAACCAATATACGTCTGTAGCAGTTACAGGAGCACATGGAAAGACATCTACTACAGGTTTACTATCACATGTCATGAATGGTGATAAAAAGACTTCATTTCTAATCGGTGATGGTACTGGTCTGGGTATTCCTGCAAGTGATTATTTCGCATTCGAAGCTTGTGAATACCGCAGACATTTCTTAAGTTATCATCCAGATTACGCGATTATGACAAATATAGATTTTGATCATCCAGACTATTTTAAAGACGTTGATGATGTATTTAATGCGTTCCAAGAAATGGCGCAGAACGTGAAAAAGGCTATCATTGCATGGGGTGATGACGAGCATTTACGAAAAATTGAAGCTGACGTACCAGTTTACTATTATGGCTTTTCTAAAGATGACGATGTTTATGCAGATAACCTAAAAATCAGTGAAAAAGGTACTCAATTTGACGTATACATCAAAAATGAATACTATGACACATTCCTTTCACCACAGTTTGGCGACCATAATATTCTAAATGGTCTTGCTGTAATTACAATAAGCTATCTAGAAAGCCTAAACGTAGACAATATCAAAGCTGCGTTAGAAACGTTTGGTGGCGTGAAAAGAAGATTCAACGAAACAAAAATTGGTAATCAAGTGTTAGTTGATGATTATGCCCACCACCCTAGAGAAATTAGTGCGACAATTGAGACAGCGAGAAAGAAATATCCTAATAAAGATGTTATTGCCGTATTTCAACCTCATACATTTAGTAGAACGCAAGCATTTTTAGATGAGTTTGCAGAATGCTTAAACTTAGCCGATACAACATTCTTATGTGAAATTTTTGGTTCTATAAGAGAAAACACTGGTAATTTAACTATTCAAGACTTGATTCAAAGAATAGACGGGGCAAAATTAATCGATGAGGAAAGTGTAAATATATTAGAACAATATAGTAATTCAGTTATTTTATTTATGGGCGCTGGCGATATTCAAAAAATTCAACGAGCTTATATGGAAAAAGTTGGTGTCACTTCGTCATTTTAGTATGTTTATGTTAAAATGATGGGGGTATTTATATTAAATAACAACATATGATTAATAGGAGGCGTTTTTAATGGAATGGATTTTACCTATAGCTGGAATTATTGCGGCGATTGCATTTCTAATATTAGTAATTGGTATCGTTGTAGTTTTACTTTCAGTTAAGAAGAATTTAGATCACGTTGCAAAAACACTTGATGGAGTTGAAGGACAAATTCAAGGTATTACACGTGAATCTACAGATTTACTTCATAAAGCAAATCGCTTAACTGAAGATATTCAAGATAAATCAGATCGTTTAAATTCAGTAGTTGATGCTGTTAAAGGTATCGGTGATTCTGTACAAACTTTAAATGGTTCAGTTGATCGAGTTACAAACTCAATTACGCACAACATTTCTCAAAATGAAGATAAAATTTCTCAAGTTGTACAATGGTCAAATGTAGCAATGGAAGTTGCTGATAAATGGCAAAACAGAAGAAATCGTAGAGATAGTGCAAATTATAAAGCGAGCAGTGTAGCAAACGATTCAAATCATAGCTATACTACACGTGTAGATAACAAATAATTCATATATTTAAAAAACAAATGCACTTAAATGAGGTTTGAAACTTATTTAAGTGCATTTGTTATAGGGGGCATTCAATTATGAAATACTATAATCGAGATAATTATGAAAGAAACTTAGAAAGTTATCAAGTACCAGAATATTTTACTAAAGGTGCCAGAAACGAATTTGTGTATGGATTTATCGTAGGCGCTGTGATTGGTTCAGCTTTAGGTTTAGTTTCCATTAGTAAATCTAGATCTTCTAATAAAAATGTTCCGGAAAATAAAGAACAATTTAAATCAAATATTGTCGCACAAAGTGAACAAGAACAACAAGATGCTGAAAATAAACTAGCAGGACTGAAATCAACTATTGCAGATTCTCAAAAAAATAACACAGAAGTGTCAGATAAAGAATTAGCAGCTCAAAAAGTTGCTATTCAAAAAGAAACATCTGATAATGAATTAGCTAATATGTCACCTGAGGCACAAGAACAACAAGAAGCAAAAAATGAAAATAATAAAGATGATGTGGTATCCGGTGATTTATCTACTGAACATATTGACCCAGATGCTGAACCAACTGAAGATGAAGTCAGTGCTCAACAAGACGCTATAAAAGAGGAAACATCGGATAATACAGATGCTGAAGTAACCTCTACAGCTGACTCAGCTAAAAATGAAGGTATCAATGGCAAAACAGCTGCAGCAACTGCAGGAGGTGCTATTGCTGCAGGTGGTTTAGCAAGTGCGGCACAAAATAAAAAAGAAGCATTAAATAATAATTCAGAGGTTTCAGAAAACACTTCAAAACTAATAAATGAAGAGGATAGACCAAAAGAATCAGCTAAAAATGCGCCAAATTTAGTAACACAAGAAGCAACTACTGAATCATCATCTTATGATAACGATAAGTCAGAAGTAGCTAGTTCTGGTGCAGTTAGTGCTTCAGGCTTAGCATTAGCAGCTAACAATAAACAACAAGCAATCAATAATAATCAAAATATTGCAGATAATACTGCTAATTTGCTAATTCCAGAGTCGCCAAAGCAAGCTAAACACCAATCAGTACCGAATTTAATTACCCCAAATATTGAGAATGCAGTAGAATCTACTGATAAAGTTGATAATAGTGCGGATAAAAATAACAAAAAAGCAACAACTACAGAAATTCCAAAACCAACAGCAGCTGAACAACGTGTTACACAAACGCACAAGACGGTATCATTTAAAGATGGTATTATTGTCCATGAAAATGCTAGCAGAAATTTAAGTGAACAATCAGTTGCACAAGGTAGTACAAGTAATACAACACAAAAAGATAAAAAAGCATCGACTGAATCAAATGATGGTATTATTAATCACGATGAATCACAAACGACTAGTAAAGTGGCAAATTCAACTAAAAATAACTCAAGTAAAAACAAATCAAGTAAAAAAACGTATACTAAAAATAGAACACAAATGAATAAGACAGAAAAAGCTGAAAGTAAAATTGATAAAAGAACTTTCAATGATTAATTCAATTAATAAGAAAGGGTCCGAGGCATAATATTTGTTTTGGATCCTTTTCGTTTATTTAATATGAAACGTTGATTAGATCATTTATCAATTAAATTCCATGCATATTTGCTTTATCACTTGTTGCTTTTATATTGAACCGTAGACTTTATATCTATATCTTAAAATTTGATATTAGGAAGAAATATTGAAAAACACATAATAGTGTAAAAATGGCCTAGATATTGACTGAAAATTCAGTTATTATTAATGTTATTCACTTTTAAAGTGATTTTTTTCAATCGCTACTTGAACTTATAAGTAGTTATTGTTAGAATAACGTTTAACAAATATTTTATCGCTTTAAAGCAGAATAAAATATCGCTTTTTAAATTTTTCATAGAGGTGAATAAAATGACAGACAAATTAAAAGAATACAGAGATGAGATAGCTGAGATTAACGAAGAGATTTTAGGACTATTATCTAAAAGAGGAAAAATAGCACAAAAAATAGGTGAGGAAAAACGAAAACAAGGCACGCTTGTATATGATCCTCAACGTGAAAAAGAAATGATTAATCAATTATTAGATAAGAACGAAGGACCATTCAATGACAATGTAATCAAACAATTGTTTAAAGAAATTTTTAAAGCCTCTACTGATTTACAAAAATCTGAAAATGAAAAACACTTATATGTATCTAGAAAATTAAAACCAGAAGATACTATTGTTCAATTTGATAATGGAGGTATTATTGGAGATGGCAACAAATCTTTTGTATTTGGACCATGTTCAGTAGAATCCCAAGAACAAGTTGATGCCGTTGCTGCTAATTTACAAGCTAGAGGAGAAAAATTCATTAGAGGTGGGGCGTTTAAACCACGTACATCTCCATATGATTTCCAAGGATTAGGCGTTGAAGGTCTAAAAATACTTAAAAATACTAAAGATAAATACGGCTTAAATGTCGTAAGTGAAATAGTTAACCCTGCTGACTTTGAAGTAGCTGATGATTACTTAGATGTATTCCAAATTGGTGCACGTAACATGCAAAACTTTGAATTACTTAAAGAAGCAGGCCGTTCAAACAAACCTGTATTATTAAAACGTGGTTTATCAGCTACTATTGAAGAATTTATATATGCAGCTGAATACATCGCATCACAAGGTAATGAAAATATTATCTTATGTGAACGAGGTATCCGCACATATGAAAAAGCAACAAGAAATACTTTAGATATTTCTGCTGTACCAATCTTAAAACAAGGTACACACTTACCAGTTATGGTAGATGTTACGCACAGTACTGGACGTAAAGATATCATGATCCCAACAGCAAAAGCTGGCTTAGCAGTTGGAGCTGACGGCATTATGGCTGAAGTACATCCTGATCCATCTGTTGCATTAAGTGATAGTGGTCAACAAATGGACTTCAATGAATTCGATAAATTCTACAATGAAATTAAACCACTTGCAGATATGTATAATAGTAAAAAACTTAAATAATTGTTGCAAAGTTTGAGTTGATATTAATATGAGTTTAAGACAAATTAATTGTCCTGGCTTTAATCATTATATTAGCAGTAACTTAAAGTCCCACTACTCAATTTATTGAGTTAGTGGTTCTTGTACAAAATCTTTAGCTCATGTAAACCTTTAATCTCTATCAACTGTGGCAATTTTTGCCGGAGTGGGACGATGAAACCTTTTTAAAAATAAATTAGGTTTCTGTCCCACTCTTTTTTGCTTTTTTAGCGACATTGTGATTGATTCTCCTTACGCAAAATTTAGTTTCAAACGTTACAAACCATATCATTGTATATCTTTAATTTAATCTAGTTAGATTATAGTAGAAATTTAAAACATATAATATAAACCAGATTTTTAATACTATGAAATGAAAAACATTATAACAATCAAAACAAAATGATTTTACATTTTCTAAAAATGTGGTAAACTTTGAAAATGTTATGAAAACAGATTATAATAATAAAGAAATCGCTTTCAAGGAGGAAAATATGACTGTTACAATATATGATGTAGCTAGAGAAGCTAGAGTTTCTATGGCAACCGTTTCTCGTGTTGTTAATGGCAATCAAAATGTTAAGCCTGAAACACGTGACAAAGTAAATGAAGTTATTAAGAAGTTAAATTATCGTCCAAATGCAGTAGCACGAGGATTAGCAAGTAAACGTACAACAACAGTTGGCGTAATCATTCCAGATATTTCAAACGTGTATTATTCACAATTAGCACGCGGTTTAGAAGATATCGCAACAATGTATAAATATCATTCTATTATTTCAAATTCTGATAATGATCCAAGTAAAGAAAAAGAGATTTTTAATAATCTATTGAGTAAACAGGTAGACGGTATCATTTTCTTAGGAGGTACAATCTCTGAAGAAATAAAAGATTTAATTAATAAATCTTCAGTACCAGTAGTTGTTTCAGGAACAAATGGTAAAGATGAAGGTATCTCATCAGTTAATATCGATTTCGAAGCTGCTGCTAAAGAAATAACAGAACACTTAATTGAAAAAGGTGCTAAATCATTTGCCTTTGTAGGTGGAGATTATTCTAAAAAAGCACAAGAAGATGTTTTAGTAGGATTGAAAGATGTATTGGTTCAACATAAATTAGAATTAGACGAACAATTAATTTTTAATGGCAATGAAACATACAAAGATGGATTACGTGCATTTGAATCGTTAGCATCTGCAGAACCGGACGCAATCTTATCAATCAGTGATGAACAAGCCATTGGCCTTGTACATGCCGCTCAAGATGCTGGCGTAAGTGTACCGAATGATTTACAAATTGTTAGCTTTAATAATACAAGACTTGTTGAAATGGTTAGGCCACAACTTTCTAGTGTAATTCAACCGTTGTATGATATCGGCGCAGTTGGTATGAGATTACTTACAAAATATATGAATGAAGAAGACATTGATGAACCTAATGTAATTTTACCTCATAGAATTGAATATAGAGGTACTACAAAATAATTCATATATTCATTTGGAAATTATAACGTGGGAATGGGGCATAAATATCTATTCTCAAAATAGGAGAGCTAGTCCATTATGGATTAGCTCTCCTTTATATTTAAAAACTTACGATTAAACTGTATATACTTGCCGGCGATATATTATGATTTGAGGCTGTATACTCATACATTATTGCGAACAATAGTTATGTTAAAAAATTTCATGAAATAAAGAAAACCGCCAATTCAGATTAATATATAGATTGACGGCTATTTTACTTCCAAAAATCTTTACGTTTCAACTTAATAATTGTAATTTTATTCAAACCAGCTCAACACTTTTTGAGCATGCTTCATATTAATCTCACTTATTTCTTTTCTTCGAGGTATTTCTATATAATTCTCTTTATTATCACTCCAATTAGTAGGTAGTTCACAAGTAGCATAAGGCTGCCATTTAGTAAGCCATCGTTCTGGAAGATTGCCCGTTGGAGGCTGTTCATCTATCAAAGCTAAAAATACATGTGACCATGCACGGGGCACAACTTTCCAAATATTATAGCCGCCGCCACCAAACATGATTACCTTGCCTTGAGTATATGTATCAGCAAGTGATTTAATAATATAAGGTATTTCATAAAGCGTATTTAATGTACAGCTCATATGTGTGAGTGGGTCAAGGTAATGTACATCCACACCATGTACACTTACAATAATATCTGGTTTGAATGACGCTACGACAGGTTCAATAGTTTGTTTAAAAACATCTAAAAAGGATTGATCCTCTGTGTAAGGCTCTAACGGAATGTTAACCGTATAGCCGAACCCTTTTTCAGTACCACGTTCTGTATAATGACCTGAACCTGGAAATAAAAATTTTCCTGTTTCATGTATGGAATAGATTAAAGATTGATCGTTAGTGTAGAAACTCCATTGCGTGCCATCGCCATGGTGAGCATCTGTATCTATACATAGCACACGTTGATTATATTTTTTTATTAAATATGAAATTGTAATGGCCACATCATTATAAATACAAAATCCATTTGCACGTCCAGGAAGACTATGGTGTAAACCACCACCTAAATGACAACCGTTTGTTAACGTACCGTTCATAATTTGGTCTGCTAAGTTCAACGCACCACCAACTATACGTGCACTATGCTTATGCATCATTCTAAATTGAAGTGTATCTTCACCATCTAAGCCATATTTTTTAGCCTCAGTTTCATTTAAAATACCGTGAGAAGCATGCCTTATTGCTTGTATATAATCGTATGAGTGTATCAATGATAACTCATCATCTGTTGCAATTCTAGGTGATATAACGTGATGTTGCTTTAAATATCCTAATTCCATAAGTAATTCTGTCGTTAATTTTAATCTCATTTGGTTAAATGGATGTTTATTACTAAAGCGATATTGTAAAAGTTCATTAGCGTAAACATAGCCCGTTGTTTGTTGCATATTACTCATATTTTTCTCCCCTTTAAAAGAAAAATCGATTCATGAATCTAATGTCATCAAATGCTTGTAGTTGGTTAATAGAAATTCTTGAACCGATTCTAGCCATCAAACAATTTGCTGGATGACTCGTAATTTCTGGATCGTCTGTTGCAAAAATTTCAAGGCCCCCATAACCCATAAGTTTTTGCATTAATTTTTTATATTCATATACATCGAGACCAGAATTTTTTAAATCCCAGTGCCAATAATATTCTGTCGTTAATACAATATAGTCTTCATATTCATCTGCAGAGAGACTAATTTTAATTAATTCACTTCCTAAATGTAAATGCCTATAGGGTAAACTGATTTCAATAGCCCCTAATTCTATTAAATATTCTAAATTACCACTCGACCATCTTTCTAATGGATCGGGATAATGAAAAGTGACATATCCAACAATGTGTTGATCTTTACGTAATATAAATATTCTTCCTTCTTCTAATTCACTGATTTCTTTGACTGCTTCAAATTGATCTTTCGGCGGACGAAATGCAGATAAACCTTGATCAAATGTCATTTGATCAAGTGTGCTACATGGAATAGGCCCTTCTATGACAAACTGTCCTTCGTCTAACTGATATGTTTGAGATTGATACGTTTTAATATGTTTCATTTTTTCACTCCAAACTACCACATGGGTATTCTGTAATCAATCTTATCATTTATATTATAAGTGATAATTGAATAAAGCAACATATAAATGAATTCGCTTACACTAATTATTTTGAAAATTTTGAAAATGTTAGTTATAATAATTTTTGAAGAGACGATTTCATTCAGAGGGGGATTTAAAATGAAAGTAGAAGTATATAAAGGGGAAAGTGGAGATTTTAACCTTCAAGACTATGAAAAAGAATATAACCAATTTGATTGGAAAGAGGTAGAAAAGTCATTTTCATGGTATGAGACAGGAAATGTGAATATGGCACATGAATGTATTGACCGTCATGTGGATGAAGGTAAAGGGGAAAAAATTGCTTTACATTATAAAGATGATCAACGCAAAGAAAGTTATACTTTTAACGAAATGAAAGCAAATGCTAATAAAGCAGCAAACGTGCTTAAAGATAAAGCTAATGTCGAAAAAGGAGATCGTGTTTTTGTATTTATGCCAAGAACACCGGAACTCTATTTTGCTCTTTTTGGGACTTTAAAAATTGGTGCCATCGTCGGGCCATTATTTGAAGCATTTATGGAAAAAGCTGTAGGCGATAGATTAGAGAATAGTGAAGCTAAAGTTATAATTACTACAAATGCATTATTACCTAGAATACCAAAAGATAAATTACCACATTTAGAAACAATCGTCGTTGTAGATGATGAGGTAGATAACGCATACGTTGATTTTAATACTGAATTTAAGCAAGCAAGTGATCAATTTGATACTGAATGGTTATCCTTAGATGATGGCTTAATCTTACATTACACATCAGGTTCTACAGGACAACCTAAAGGTGTATTACATGCCCAAAAAGCCATGTTATTACATTATATCTCTGGTAAATATGTATTAGATTTTAAAGACGATGATGTTTATTGGTGTACTGCTGATCCAGGATGGGTAACTGGTACATCTTATGGAATATTTAGTCCTTGGTTAAACGGTGTCACAAACTGTATTGCGGGTGGCAGATTCTCACCTGAAGCTTGGTATGGTATGATTGAAGAGTTTAAAGTAACTATATGGTATACAGCACCGACAGCATTAAGAATGTTAATGAGTGCAGGCGATGACATTATTGAAAAATTTGATTTATCATCTGTTAAAAGTATCTTATCCGTTGGTGAGCCATTAAACCCTGAAGTCATCAAATGGGCTAAAGACGTCTTTGGTAAACGTGTATTAGACACTTGGTGGATGACTGAAACTGGTGGCCATATGATAGTTAATTATCCTTCTATGGATGTTAAATTAGGTTCTATGGGTAAACCGTTGCCTGGTGTAGAAGCAACAATTATTGATGATCAAGGAAATGAATTACCACCAAATAGAATGGGCAATCTTGCGATTAAAAAAGGTTGGCCATCAATGATGATTTCTATTTGGAAAAATCCTGAAAAATACGATTCCTATTTCATTGGTGACTGGTACGTATCAGGTGATTCTGCTTATAAAGATGAAGATGGATATTTTTGGTTCCAAGGTCGTGTAGATGATGTAATTATGACGGCGGGAGAACGCGTTGGTCCATTTGAAGTGGAGTCTAAATTAGTAGAACATGAAGCAGTAGCTGAAGCGGGTGTCATTGGTAAACCTGATCCTGTTAGAGGTGAAATTATTAAAGCGTTCGTTGCATTACGTCCTGAATATGACGAATCAGATGAATTGAAAGAAGAAATTCGTAAATTTGTTAAAGAAGGATTAGCTGCGCATGCTGCACCAAGAGAGATTGAGTTTAAAGATAAGTTACCAAAAACACGTTCAGGAAAAATTATGCGCCGTGTACTTAAAGCATGGGAACTTGATTTACCAGAAGGCGATTTAAGTACAATGGAAGATTAAATAAAGGTTTTTTTCAAAATATAACGAATTGTAATTTAACATTAAGTTACATTCAAACTACTAAACTTAAACTACCTTTATATCTCTTGTGACTTTAAGAGATATAAAGGTTTTTTCTGTGAGAAAATAAATTAGTTTCTATGTATACTAAAGTTTTATTATTACACTATAGTTGATGAAAGCGCTGTCTATAAAAGTCGACAACGCAACTTAAGTTGGTTAATATAATGTATGTAAGGATTTATTTTTGTCAGTAGTATATATGATAAATATATAGTGATTATTGATTTAAAAATTAATTTTAGAAGGGGCGAATGAATTTGACACATTTATCTGATTTAGATATTGCAAATCAATCTACATTAAAACCAATTGGGGAAGTTGCAGAGAAAGTTGGTATCCCAGCGGATGCACTAGAACCTTATGGTCATTACAAAGCAAAGATTGATATTAATCAAGTTCAACAAAAAAATGGTAAAGGTAAAGTAGTCTTAGTAACGGCTATGAGTCCAACACCAGCAGGTGAAGGCAAATCAACAGTTACAGTTGGCTTAGCTGATGCATTTAACCAGCTTAAACAAAATGTAATGGTTGCATTACGTGAGCCCGCATTAGGACCAACCTTTGGTATTAAAGGCGGCGCCACTGGAGGTGGTTATGCTCAAGTTCTACCTATGGAAGACATCAATCTACATTTTAATGGGGATTTCCATGCGATTACAACAGCAAATAATGCACTATCAGCATTTATTGATAACCATATCCATCAGGGTAATGAGCTAGAAATAGATCAAAGACGTATCGAGTGGAAACGTGTATTAGATATGAATGATCGTGCGTTACGTAATGTAATTGTTGGTTTAGGAGGCCCGACTCAAGGTGTACCACGTGAAGATGGCTTCAATATTACTGTAGCATCTGAAATCATGGCGATTCTTTGTTTAGCTACTGATATAAATGATTTGAAAGCAAAAATTAGTAATATCACAATTGGGTATACACGTGTACGTAAACCAGTGACAGTAGCAGACTTAAAAGTTGAAGGCGCAATAGCTATGATTTTGAAAGATGCGATAAAACCTAACCTTGTACAAACTATTGAAGGCACACCGGCACTTGTACACGGTGGACCATTTGCTAATATTGCACACGGTTGTAATTCAATATTAGCTACTGAGACCGCTAGAGATTTAGCGGATATTGTTGTCACAGAAGCAGGATTTGGATCTGATTTAGGTGCAGAAAAATTCATTAATATTAAGGCACGTGAAGCAGGATTTGAACCTTCAGCAGTTGTTGTTGTTGCAACTATCCGTGCTATTAAGATGCACGGGGGTGTAGGTAAAGATAACTTAAAAGAAGAAAATGTAGAAGCTTTGAAATCCGGTATTGTTAACTTAGAACGTCATGTTAAGAATGTTAGGAAATATGGCTTAGAACCTGTTGTAGCATTAAACGCCTTTGTACATGATACAGATGCAGAAACAGAATTTGTACAACAATGGGCAAAAGAAAATGGAGTTCGTCTTGCTTTAACTGAAGTATGGGAAAAAGGTGGCAAAGGCGGTATTGATTTAGCTAACGAGGTTTTAGAAGTTATTGAACAGCCCCAAACATTTAAACATCTATATGAGTTAGAACAACCTTTAGAAGATAAAATCGAAACGATTGTTAAAGAAATTTATGATGGTTCAAAAGTGACATTTAGTAGTAAAGCGCAAAAACAATTACAGCAATTTAAAGAAAATGGTTGGGACTATTACCCAATTTGTATGGCTAAAACGCAATACTCATTTAGTGACGATGCTACACAAATAGGCGCGCCTGAAGATTTTGAAATTACAATTCGAGAATTAGAAGCTAAAACTGGTGCAGGATTTATTGTAGCACTTACAGGTGCTATTATGACTATGCCTGGATTACCTAAGAAACCAGCAGCTTTAAACATGGATGTAACTGATGATGGTCACGCAATTGGATTATTCTAATATTAATAATAATTGATATTATGTATATTGCAATTTAGCAGAAATAAATAATTGAAATAATTAAACTGTCATATTTATGTTAAGTAACAATGTATTTTAATGTGATTAATACCAAAAAAATAATATTTATAAAGGGAGTAGGACTAAAATCATTTGATAATCTATGATTTTAGTCCTACTCCCTTAAATTTTACTATAGCAATTTAAATTAAAAAGTTTATTTTGATAATAAGTGTTGAGGGATATTAAATTTTTCAGCCCGCTTGTAATCGTATTCTGTGATTTTTCTTTCTACTAACATACGCTTTAATACATAATGTTGTCTGTCTAGTCCAACTTGAATTTCTGCATTAGATTTTAAAGTGCCATTTTCCTCGTAGGGCGTATAAAAATAAGGGCTTTGTAATAATCCTACTAAATAGGCTGATTCAGCAATATTTAAGTCTGATGTCGGTTTCCCAAATAAACTATACGAAGCTGAAGCGATGCCGGATATGTTTGAGCCGTTATAATCACGACCAAATGGCACAATATTTAAGTATGTATATATAATTTCATCTTTGGTCAATAATTTTTCTGCTCTCATGGATAAGACTAACTCGTTTGCTTTGCGATTGTATGTTTTTTCGTTTGATAGTAATTGATTCTTAACAAGTTGTTGCGTTATTGTACTGCCACCAGTAGCAGTTTCTGTATTAAAAACGTCTTGGCCAACTGCTCGAATCAATGCTTTAGGTAAAATACCATTATGCCTAAAAAACAAACTATCTTCCGAAGCGGTTAATGCTTTAATAACATTTTTATTTACATTTTTAGGGCCAACAATTAGAGTGTTCATGGATTCGTTATACTCAGTTAAAATATGTTTATTGTCGTAATCTATATCTTGACTACCCGGTATGTAAAGTAGTTTAAGTCTTAAATCATCGTCAGACATATGAATTGCTTCTTTTGTGATACTTTGAAAATAAAAAACAGTAATTGCTAATATGATCACCGAGGTACATGTTAGAATCGCAAACAAGCCGATGAAAATATGTTTTAATTTTTTATAGATGTTTTCAAATTTATCAAACCGTGACGATTGGTATTGACTATCAACTCTTTGATGCGTCATATAGAACCTCCTTACGTATGCAATATTATAACATAAATTAACATATTGACTTTTAAATTATAGTTACTTATAATTAGTATCAATTCGATATCGTTTTTGGATAAAGGAGAAGTAACTTCTTGTGTTATCTTCAGAGAGTTAGTGGTTGTTGTGAACTAACGTTACGCATTTTGTGAATACACCTTATTAATCAAAGTAATCCAAACGTTTTAGTTAATGAACGTATCATTAATAAAGTTGTTCGACTTAAGTATGGTGGTACCGTGCGCATGCGCCCTTACATTAATTTGTAGGGGCGCTTTTTTAATTTTAAAAAAGATAGCCATTATATTTAAGTAAACTTTTATTCAAAACGAAATCATAAATTAACACAGGAGGCTGATACAATGGCAAATGCATTACTAGAAGATTTAAAATGGAGAGGCTTGATTTATCAACAAACTGATGAGTCTGGTATAGAAGAAATATTAAATAAAGAGCAAGTCACATTATATTGTGGTGCGGATCCAACAGCAGATAGTTTACATATTGGACATTTATTACCATTTTTAACATTGCGTCGTTTCCAAGAACAGGGACATAGACCACTTGTATTAATCGGCGGTGGTACAGGTATGATAGGTGACCCTTCTGGTAAGTCTGAAGAACGTAAATTACAGACTGAAGATCAAGTAGAACTCAATGTACAAGGTATCAGTAACCAAATGCATAAAATTTTTGAATTTGGTACTGAAAAAGGCGCTAAATTAGTTAATAATAAAGATTGGCTAGGCCAAATTTCTTTAATTGATTTCTTACGTGATTACGGTAAACATGTTGGTGTAAATTACATGTTGGGTAAAGATTCTATCCAAACACGTTTAGAACACGGCATTTCATTTACAGAATTTACTTATACGATACTACAAGCAATTGATTTTGGTCATTTAAATAAAACATATGATTGTAAAATTCAAGTTGGTGGATCAGACCAATGGGGTAACATTACGAGCGGTATTGAATTGATGCGTCGTATGTACGGTCAAACTGAAGCATATGGATTAACAATTCCATTAGTTGTGAAGTCAGATGGTAAAAAGTTTGGTAAAACTGAAGGTGGCGCAATTTGGTTAGATGCTGCCAAAACGAGCCCATATGAATTTTACCAATTTTGGATTAATACGACAGACGATGATGTAATCAAGTTTCTAAAATACTTTACTTTCTTAGACAAAGAAGAGATAGAAGCATTGGAAAAATCATTAAATGAGGCACCGCATTTACGTGAAGCACAAAAGGCATTGGCTGAAAATGTAACGCGCTTTATTCATGGTCAAGGTGCATTAGACGATGCAATACGTATATCTAAAGCGTTGTTTGCTGGGGACTTACAATCACTTTCTGCAACGGAATTAAAAGAAGGGTTTAAAGACGTACCTCAAGTAGAATTAAACCATGAGACTACAAATATTGTAGAAGCAGTCGTTGAAGCTGGCATTTCTTCTTCTAAACGACAAGCGCGTGAAGATGTGAATAATGGTGCTATTTATATTAATGGTGTAAGACAACAAGACGTTAATTATGAACTTACAAACGATGATAAAATTGAAGATGAGTTTACGATCATACGTCGAGGTAAGAAAAAATACTTCATGGTTAATTATAAATAATAATTTTTATGCAGCAGTCTATTAGAATCTAGTAGATTGCTGCTTTATTAATATAGTTAGATTTGTGTGTTAAGTGCATATCAAACTTGTATTAAGGTTGGATAAAACGAAATTTAATTTTTTACTGTACTAATATAGGAGATACACGGTGAATATTGTGTGGAAGGTAATATCTTTGTAAATATAAATAAAATAACTATAAAAAAGATGTGCAAAGGAGACAAAACCGAGAGCGGTTTGTGCAGTCCTAAGCACATCATATTTAATGATTTACAAATATCTTAGATGGGATTAATTGAACGGTGAATTTTTTTCTTCATTTGATTCATCAGAAGATTGTGATGATGTTGTTTTTTGTTCTTTCAATTTCACATCTATTGTTTGTTGTTTACCTTTACGTTCTACAGTTAATTTCACTGAATCACCTGGTTTTTTATTTTCATAAAGATAAGAGCGGATGTCTGTGTCTTCTTTGACTTTTTTATCATCAATAGCAGTTATAATATCGCCTTCTTTTAGACCACTATCACCATCAACTTTCGCCACATATGCGCCATCTTTACGTGAAGTGTTGAGTTGATCTTTATACTGATCAGGAATTTCGCTTACATTGAGTAATCCAATACCTATAGAAGGACGATCAATCTTACCGTTTTCTACTAGTTCCTTAATAGTAACTTTGACTTCGTTACTTGGTATAGCAAAACCAATACCTTCTACTTGTTCATTAGCAATCTTCATTGAGTTTATACCTACTAAATTACCATTGATATCAACAAGGGCGCCACCAGAGTTACCTGGGTTAATGGCTGCATCAGTTTGAAGTACATTGACTTTGTTTGCACCAGCTGATGTTTGTGTATCAATTGTACGTTCGCTTGCGGAAATAATTCCAGAAGTTACTGAATTAGCAAATTCTAAGCCTAGTGGGTTACCCATTGCAAATACACTATCTCCAGTCTTAACCTTAGAAGAATTAGCAAAATTGATTGCTTTTGTACCTTTAGTTTCATTGATTTTTAACACTGCCATATCAGTTAAGGCATCTTTACCAATTAATTTCGCATCCACTTGTTTAGAATTATGGAGTTGAACTTTAATTTCGCTCGCGCCATCTATCACATGGTTATTAGTAACGATGTACGCAGAACCATTATTTTTTTGATAAATTACGCCTGATCCTACACCAGCTTCTTGCGCTTTCGAAGATTTACCTTTTAGTAAATCATCTAGGTTTTGAGCTTTTTGCATATTGATGACACCAACAATTGATGGGGAGACATCATTAATCATTTGATTGACGGAATCATACTTATCACTTTTTCCATCAAGTGTGTTTCCGCCATTTCCAGTATTTGATGCTTCATTAACAGATGAGCCATTATCGTTTAAAACTGTAGTTTCCATAAGTTTACCGACGCCTAATACGATAAGGGCCCCAATGATGCCTGCGACTAAGGCAACTATAACTGTTCTAAACCATGGAAATTTAGGTTTTTGCCTTATTCTCTTATTTGGGGTGTATTGCGTTGCATTTTGTTGATTATTTTGGTTGTTGTTTGTATTTTGATCATTGTTAAATTCTGACATATTCTACCTCCAGTTATTACTATATATCCTATTATGAAAGTTTTGTGCAACTTTTTCTAGTATACCACTATACGACTTTAGACTGAAATATAAATCTTCTTGTCCATAGTCATACTAAATGATAAAATCAATGAGTAAAGATAAGCAAAATGAAGTAGGTGCAAAAATGTATAAATTTATAAGTGGTTTGTTGAAGTTTATTATTATAAAATTGAGTAATTCATTAGAAGTTCAAGGGAAAGAAAATATACCGCAACTTCATAGGTATGTAGTGACTTGTACTCATGAAAGTTATAACGAAGTAATTATGTTAGGAACAGCAATTTATCCAAATCAAATACATTATATGGCTAAAAAAGAACTATTTAATAATAAATTATTTGGTAAATTTTTATCGTCATTAAATGCATTTCCAGTAGATAGAGATAATCCTGGTCCAAGCACGTTAAAAAAACCGATAAAACTGTTAAAAGAGAATAAAACAGTGGGTATTTTTCCTACAGGACATCGCATGAAGTATGATGAAGGTTCGCCAATGAAAAGAGGTGCCGTTACTATTGCGATGATGGCTCAAGCGCCAATCTTACCTGCAGCTTATGTCGGACCTAAAGAAATAAAAGGATTAGTTACTGGAAAGGCAATTATTAGATTTGGTGAACCAATAGAAACTAAAAATCTTCCAAAAGACATGAAGCGTAATGAAAAATTAGAGTATTTAACTAAAGAATTAGAGCAAAGAACGATTCAATTACAATCAGAATTAAATGAGTATGTAAAAAATAATTAACTAAAACATTAGTATGTTGAAATAATTAAACTTTTTAATTTTGATACGTAATCTTTAAATCATATGTTATTATATAACTGTACAATAACAGTTAGGAAAGGGTTTACAAACACCACGTGGACAATATTGTGCATGTGGTGATTTTTTTGGGAATTTATTTTGAAATGGGGAATATTTATGTATAGTTTCTTTCAACGTTTAGGAAGATCGCTTATGTTACCTGTAGCTGTCTTGCCAGCAGCAGCCATTATCGTTGGTATTGGTAATGCTTTAACTGCACTTGGTGTATTACCTACAGTAGCTGCCTTTTTCTCTACAGCAGGATCAACGATTCTTGAACAATTGGGTATTTTATTTGCAATTGGTGTTGCATTAGGAATGGCGAAGAAGAATGATGGAGCAGTTGCACTTGCAGCAGCCGTTGGTTTCTTTTTAACAACAGTTGTACTTAGTCCAGAAAAGTTAGCGCCGTTGTTAGGCGTGAAAGAATCTGGTGTAAATGTAGCATTTGAACAAATGAACAATCAAAATGTTTTAATTGGTTTAGTTATTGGTTTAGTAGCAGCATATACGTATAACAGATTTAGCACAACGGAATTGCCAACAGCTTTATCATTCTTTAGTGGGAAACGTTTGGTGCCTATTTTAACTGCATTCTTTAGTATATTTATAGCAGTTATTATGTTATTTGTTTGGCCAATTGTGTATTCAGGAATTGTTACTTTTGGAACATGGATCTTAGATTTAGGGCCTGGTGGGGCATTTCTTTATGGCTTTTTCAACCGTCTCTTGATTCCAACAGGGTTACATCATGCATTAAACGCGGTATTTTGGTTTGATTTAGCGGGTATTAATGACATTGCAAAATTCCAAACTGGGGATGGCGCAGTTCAAGGTGTTACAGGACGTTATATGGCTGGTTTCTTCCCAGTGATGATGTTTGGTATCCCAGCAGCAGCATTAGCGATGTATCACACTGCTGAGACAAAACAGAAGAAAAGAGTTTACGGTCTAATGTTTGGTGGAGCTATTTCAGCATTTTTCGTTGGTGTTACCGAACCTATTGAATTTTCATTTATGTTTGTAGCACCGGTATTATTCTTAATACATGCTGTGTTAACAGGTTTATCTTTGTTTATTGCAGCGTTATTCCATTGGACAGCAGGTTTCTCATTTAGTGCAGGGTTAATCGACTTTTTATTATCATTGATTAATCCAGTAGCAAACCATCCGATGATGCTAATGGTACAAGGTGTTGTATTCTTTGTTATCTATTACGTCGTATTTAGATTAGCAATCAAATGGTTGAAACTCAATACGCCTGGTCGTGGTGATAACTTATTACCTGATCCGACATCCGATGAAGCTACAACAGGGGATACCGCAAATCCAACTGGAACTTCAGGAAAGACACAAACGAATAAGTATTCAAAGACAGCTAGACAAATCTTAGAAGGCTTAGGTGGTAAAGAAAATATTGTAACATTAACAAACTGCGCTACACGATTACGCATGGAATTACATGATAATAATGTGATTGATGAAGCGAAAATCAAAGGCGCTGGAGCTGTTGGCGTAACAAAGAGTGGTAAACATAATACACAAGTTATCATTGGAACTCAAGTACAACAAGTTGCTGATGAAATTGAACTTCAAATGGAAGAATAAAATAGTGATATTTTAAACATTTAACAATCTGAAATGCATAATATAGTTTCAGAATTGTTAAGTGTTTTTTTTATAAAAATTACCATAGAAAGTTCTATTAATTTGTTTAACAAAACGCTGTAAATGCATTGCTCTTTTGTAAGTAAAATAGTACGATATAATAGTATCAGAATTTTCTGATTAAAGGAGAGTAGGTAGTATGAAGTCGGTATTATTTGATGTTGATGGCGTTTTTTTAAGTGAAGAAAGATGTTTTGATGTATCGGCATTAACTGTATATGAAATGCTTATGAGTAAAGATTATATTGGTTTAGATCCCTCGATACAATTTAAAGATTTAAGTGATGAACAAATCACAGAAATTAGGGAGATTGTATTCTATCATGATGAGATATTAACTAAGTTAAAATCACTTGGCTTAAACTCTAATTGGGATATGCTATTTGTTGTAATAGCAATACATTTCATTGATATTTGTAAAACTTTATCAGATGATGTGTTGGAGGAAATTTTAAATCCCGAAAGTTTTGAACAAGCAACATTACAAAAATTAGGGGAGCAAATTTCTAATATAACATTGAATTTTGATGCACCATTATCATTTTTAGAACATGTGCGTACTGGGAAAGATAATATTTATCAAGACTTGGTTAAGTACGCAAGTGAACAATTAGACACTCAACAAACAGCACTATTTGAGCTGAAAAGTCCATTTTGGTTACTTTCACAGGAAATTTATCAAGAATGGTACCTAGGTAATCAACTTTATAATGAAGTTGAACAAAAATTGAATCGTTCAGACTTTAAAAAAGGTTACATATATAATGAAGTAGTATTAAGACCAGTGGCTGAAATTAAGCAATTGTTAGAAGACTTAAAAGCCGCAGGATATCATATCGCAATTGCCACAGGTAGACCACGTACGGAAACGTTAGTTCCATTTGATGCAATTGGTATTAAAGATATCTTCGAAGATAAACACATCGTTACAGCAAGCGAAGTATTAATCGCTGAAGATATTTATCCTGAGTTGAAACCTTTAGGTAAGCCGAACCCATTTAGCTATTTAGCAACACTTGAAGGCAATTTCGAAGCGGATTATAAAAAGTATGCAACTGATCAAGAAAATCGAGTTATTAAAAACGAGGTATTTGTAGTAGGCGATTCATTAGCTGATTTGCTAAGCGCTAAAAAAATAGGTGCAACATTTATTGGTCCTTTAACTGGATTGAAAGGTCAAAGTGCACGTGAAGAACTAGAAGCTTATGAAGCAGACTACATAGTCGATCATGTGGGCGAGATAAGAAATATTTTATTATAATGATTATTGACACATTGCAAAGTTATTTTCTGAAAAAGATTATAAATTTGTATATGTGTCATTTTTTATATTCAAATAAGTTTACGACCAATATTTTAACACTCATAAAGTTGAAAATATTAAGCTCATTGTACGTGAAATAGTTGAGCCGGTGTTACATTTATATTTTTAGCAGTATTTAATCGAAACTGAATAACAAAAAAGCGCGAGTAAGAAATTTGAATTAAATTCCTTATTCGCGCTTATAGTATTACATTTATTTATAACGAAAGTTAACTAAATATTATAATTAATATTGTTATCAATTTCTAATTCTACACTTCTAATCAAATTGAAACCTTCAATTTGGTATAAACCGTCAATGACATCTTCTGTTACTGGGTGGTCTATTGACAAAATCATGAGTGCGTTACCGCCTTGATTAGTACGCCCAAGATGCATAGAAGCAATATTGATACCATATTCACCTAAGATTTGGCCGGTACGTCCTACAATACCAGGTCTATCATTATGATTAATAACAAGTTGATGTTGTTCAGGTTTAAAGTCTACTGGATAGTCATTAATACGAACAATTCTTGGACCATAACCGTTTAACACAGTAGCACCAATCTTGATTTGTTTGTCTTTATTGATAAGTGTTAATTCAATATAGTTACTAAAACCACGGTGTTTAGTATTTTTTTCAATATTATAAGATACACCTTGTTCATTTAGAAGCACTAATGCATTAATCAAGTTAACACGTTCAGCTAAATCTCGTTTTAATACACCTGATACTAAGGTTCTAGTTAATAAACTTGTGTCATCTAGCGCGATGTCACCTTCGTATTTAATGTGGAGTTCACGAGGTGCTTTTTCAAGTAATTGGATACCAACTTCACCTGTTAATTTGCTTAATTCGATATATGGCTTTAACTCATCGTTAATTTCGCTATAAGTCATACGTGGCGCATTAATTGCATTTAATACGTTACCATTTTCAAAAATATCTACGATTTCATTAGCAACTGATACAGCTACTTTTTCTTGTGCTTCAACTGTAGACGCACCTAAGTGAGGCGTAACGATAATTTTTTCATTTTCTACAAGAGGGGATTCAGTTGCTGGTTCAGTTTCAAAAACATCAATCGCAGCACTTTGTATTTGATTATTATCTAAAGCCTCTAATAATGCTTCTTCATCAATAATACCACCACGTGCTACATTGATAATTTGCAATGTTGGTTTTGCTTTTTCAAAAAATGCTTTACCAACGATGCCTTTTGTTTTAGGTGTTAATGGTGTGTGTACAGTAACGAAATCTGCTTGTTCTGCAATTTCTTCAACTGTTGCACGTGTTACGTTTAATTCTTTAGCTTTATCTTCTGATAAATATGGGTCAAAGGCTAATATATTCATACCGAAACTTTGTGCGCGTTTAGCAACACCAAGTCCAATTCTACCTGCACCGATTACACCAAGTGTTTTATTAAAAAGTTCTGTACCTCTATAAGTTTTACGGTCCCATTTTCCATCTTTTAATGATTGGTGCGCTTGAGGGATATTTCGAGCCATTGATAAAATCATTGCCATCGAATGTTCAGTGGCAGAAATAGTATTACCATCTGGCGCGTTGATTACTATGACACCGTTTTTGGTAGCGGCATCTACATCGATATTATCTACACCCACACCTGCACGTGCAATTACCTTAAGGTTAGGTGATGCTTCAATAATAGCTTCAGTAACTAGAGTTTGACTACGTACAATCAACCCTTGGTAATCTTTAATTTCTTCAATTAATTCATTTTCAGTTAATTCTGTATTGATGTTAACTTCGAAATCCTTATGGTCAATTAAACTTTTTAAACCTTCTGGTGAGATTGGATCAGAGACTAAAATTTTATACATAAGCTTTGACGACCTCCATATACTTAGTGATTGCTTTGCCAACATAAGATTCATTTCTAAATTCTGTTAACAGAATCTCTAAAGCTGAAACTACTTGTAAAATATCAAATGGAGAGATTTGCCCCATATGACCAATACGTAATATTTCACCTTTTAAGTGACCTTGACCGCCAGCAATTGTTATAGCAAAACGATTTTTTAATTCATTTTTGATGAAATTTAATTCATCTTTGGTTTTAGGTGTAAATGCAGTGACAGTAGGCGAAGCATGTTCGTCTTTGACTAGTAAATCTAATTCTAGTGCTTTCAATGCTTCTCTCAGGCTATCACGTATTGCATAATGACGTGCGACTACGTTGTTAAAACCTTCTTCTTCAACTAATTTCGCATATGCGTTCACACCTCTGAATAGCGAAACGTTAGGTGTGAAAGGAGTTGAGTTCTCAGACTGTGATTTTAAATATTTATTCAAGTCCAAATAAAATCGAGGTGTTGTCACTTCACTAAAGCGTTGTTTAGCACGGTCATTATAAGCTACAAATGCTAAACCAGGTGGTAACATAATAGCTTTTTGACTACCTGAGATAAGGACGTCAATTGCATCACGTTGTAAATCAACGTCTACTGCACCAATACAGCTTACGCCATCGACAACAAAATAGATAGTGTCATCGTAAGCTTTAAGTGCATGGCCTAATTCACTTACAGGATGCAATACAGCTGTTGAAGTTTCACAATATTGGCTATAAACAGCCGTAATATTAGTGTTTAAAGATTTTAAGAAATCTATGAAGTCAGGTACATTAACTGCTTTACCCCATTCGACTTCAAAAATATGTACATTATTGTAATAAGTTTCTGCAATTTGTTTAAAACGATTACCAAATGCGCCAGATACAATAACAACAATTTCATCATCTGGATTTGCAAGATTTAGCATGCTTGCTTCTAGTGAACTTGTACCACTGGAAGTAAGTATCATTACATCATTTTGCGCGCCGAATATTGGTTTAAGGGCACGAAATGCTTCTTCAGCAATTGCTTCGAAATCACTTGATCGATGACCGACCATAGGTGACTGTGTAGCATGTAAAATTTGTTCTGGTACTGGTGTAGGTCCTGGTGTTAGTAACAAAGGATGATAATATTTCATGAGTAATTCCCCCAATGCTTAAGATTGTACAAGTTTAGCAAATTTTCAGACAATATAAAAGTGCAAATATTTAAAAAACAGACGGAATAGACATGTTATTAAGAGAATGTAAGGGTATTCATTGCTAATTTAATCATATTCCGTCACACATAAAATTTTTTTAAAATTATTTTATTTTTGGTTCTATTTTTACAGAAACGTTGCCCTTAATAGAATTGGAAATCATACAATTGTTGTCTGCAACCTTTAATAGTTTAGGTAACTTTTGAGACAAAAGTTCTTTTTGATTTTTTTCAACTGAAATAATTGGGTAATGGATAATTGTATCCATACGGAATTTTGCGTTTTCAAAAATTGCTGTTCCAATAGAAGATTGTTCTATTGTAATATTATCAAAACCAGAACGCTCTAATACAGCTGCGAGTGAGATAATGTAACATGAGGAAGCAGCAGACACTAATAACTCATCTGGATTTGTGCCTGTACCATTACCACCAAGCCCAGCGGGGATTGATATTTGCTCGCTTAAAATATCGCCTTTGAGGTCACCGACTGATTCACGACCACCTGACCAATTTGTTTGTACTACAAATTCATGTTGTACCATATAGATTGACCTCCAGTATAATTATGATAACTTTAGTTTAGACGATTCTAAGAGATAATGAAAGTGGGGCATTGTAAGAATGCATAACTATTTAGAAGATAGCAAGGTAATGTTAATTGCACATCGTGGGTTTTCAACTGATTTTCCAGAAAACACACGAGCAGCATTTGAACCTGCTTTAGAAAGTAATGTCGATATGCTTGAAATAGATATACATAGAACAAAAGATAATTATTTAGTTGTGATTCATGATCACACAATAAATCGTACATCGAATGGGAAGGGTAAAGTAAAAGACTATACTTTTAATTCATTAATGCAATTTGATTATGGTGTAGTTAAGCATATAAAATTTAAAGGACAACATTTGATGACGTTAGAACAAGTATTGGTACTAATTAAACATTATCCACAAAAGCTTTTAATTGAAATTAAACAACCTCATTTTTATCCAGGTATTGAGCAACAATTAATACATATACTGGAAAAACATGATATTCCTGACGAAAAAGTGGTTATACAATCTTTTGATCAAAAGTGTATTCGTAATCTCCATAAAATGAAGGTGGGGTTTAAGCTTGGCGTTTTAATCAGCAAAAAGAAATACTGGTATAGGATGCCAAATTTCGACAAAATTGCAATTTATGCGGATTATGTAAATCCCCATTATTCTTTGGTTAATCATAAATTTATTACTGCTGCACATAGCTTTGATTTGTCTGTTATGCCTTATACTGTTAATGAACCAAACGTTGCTAAAAAATTAATCATGTTAGGCGTTGATGGTTTGATTTCTGATAATCCGACAAAATTAACTTAATATAAAAAATATGTGCACTCTGTAGATAAATTGAAGTCAACTAAGCGCACATATTTTTATAATAACTATAGGAGGGAAACTGTTTACGGTTAATCATTATCGTGTGTATTAATCCAATGCTTTTTAAGTAAGCCCATAATATGACAATTACTATATTTTCCGCGAGTATAAAAGTGTTCTTGTAGTGTACCTTCAATGACGAAATTTTGACTCTTATAAATATGGACAGCTTTTTCGTTTTGAACATCTACAAAAAGGTAAATTTTATGCAAGTTCAACACTAGAAATGCATAATCGATTGCTTTTTTAAATGCATTTTTGGCATATCCTTGGCCACTATAGCGAGGATCAACAATAATTTGAATCTCACAATTACTATGAACAAAGTTAATTTCTACTAATTCTACGACGCCGATTCGAATATTGTCATGTTCTATGATAAAACGACGCTCAGATTCATCCAATAGGTGTTTTTTATATAATGATTGAAGTTCACTTAATGATTGGTAAGGTTCTTCAAACCAATAGGACATAATTGAATATTCATTATTTAAATGATGTACAAATTCTAGGTCAGTTTCTTCTAAAGCTCTAATAATCAAATTATACACTCCTTTAATTCTATATGCTCATCATACTCAAATCTAGCATGATTGTAAACGTTGACTATATTTTAGTGCATAGGATGTGTAGAAAAATTCAATTTTCCTTAATGAAGTGATATAGATACAAGGAGAGAGGGATGTAAGATTAAAAAGCAATAAAAAAACCAAGAAATCAATAAGATTTCTTGGTTCGACATAATCACGCTTATCTTGAGTAGTACTCAACGATAAGTTGTTCGTTGATTTCAGCAGGTAATTCACTACGTTCTGGAACGCGGATATATTTACCTTTTAAGTTGTCTGCATCAAATTCTAAATAATCTGGTACAAAGTTGTTAATCTCAACAGATTCAGCGATGATATCTAATTTTAAAGATTTTTCGCGAACTGAGATTTCTTGACCAGGTTTTAATGTGTATGATGGGATATCAACACGTTTACCATCAACTTCGATGTGACCGTGGTTAACGATTTGACGAGCTTGACGACGTGTACGTGCTAAACCTAATGAATATACAACTGCATCTAAACGAGCAGCTAATAATTGCATGAAGTTTTCACCGTGGACACCGTGTTGGTTACCAGCAATTTCAAAAGTGTTACGGAATTGTCTTTCAGTCATTCCATATAAGTAACGTAACTTTTGTTTCTCACGTAATTGTAATGCATATTCTGATAATTTTTTACGTTGGTTAGGACCATGTTGACCTGGTGCGTATGGACGCTTCTCTAATTCTTTACCAGTACCACTTAATGAGATACCTAAACGACGTGATTTTTTCCAGTTTGAACCTCTAAATCGAGCCATAGTAGACTCCTCCTTTTTCTTTTTTGTTGTTATGAAAAAACAAAAAAGAGTGTTGCATGCTTATTTGGATATATTGTTTTATGTGTCCTCGCCTCATAGCTACGGTTACACGGCACGTCCGCGTTGGGAACAACATAGCGCCAAATAATATACAACTGCTAATTTCGTTTATTCACACAAAGAACATTGTACCACGATATTACTAACTGTCAACAACTAATGAGGATTTTAATAATAAGTATTTGTCAATTACGCTTATACAATTTGATTTTCAATAATTTTAACAATGTTTTGTAATGTTTTCTTATCTAGTTCTGAAAAACGGTTTGTGATTGGCGCATCTATATCCAATACACCAATTACTTGTTCATTTTGATGAATAGGAACTACAATTTCTGATTTACTGTTAGCATCACAGGCTATATGACCTGGGAAGGCATTAACATCTGCAACTAATTGTGTTTCATCTTGAGCAACTGCAGTACCACACACACCATTACCTATAGCAATGTGAACACATGCTGGGTGACCTTGGAAGGGACCCAAAATTAATTCATTATTTTCTATTAAATAAAAACCAACCCAATTGACTTGATCTAAGGAATCATTTAATAAAGCAGACACATTACTAAGGATAGCAATTAAATTTGATTCATCTTCTATTAAACTAGAAACTTGTTTTTCTAATAAATTATAATTAGTTTCTTTAACCTCTGACATACAAAAACCTCACTTTTTACTTTTCATTTAGTATAAAGACTGTTTTAATAGTAATCAAACAAATGATTTGTAAGGGCTTTTTTTAAATAACTTGATACATATAATTACTAGAGGTGGATTTAACGCAAATATTGAAATATTCGTATGAATTAATTCATTTTCTCTTTTAATGCATAGGTAAATTACGTTATAATAAATAGTGATAAAATAGGAGGAGAAAACGTATGGTATTGTATATCATTTTAGCAATTATTGTCATAATACTGATTATTGTTGGTGTATTGTTCTATATGCGTTCAAACAAAAGCCAAATTATTGAAAAGGCAGAAGAGCGAAAAGTAAAAGTAGAACAATTACCTTATGATGAAAGTTTATCTCAGTTATCTGAGCTAAATTTAACTGGTGAAACAAAATCTACATATGACAATTTAAAACAATCATCATTAGATAGTAAAAATCAATATTTAGTGCCAGTAGAAGAAAAAATTCATAACGCAGAAGGTTTGTTAGATAAATTTAAGTTTTCACAAGCGCAAACCGAAGTGGATGAGGCCCACGAAATGATGGATCAATATGAAGCGAACTATAATGAACTTACTACAAAAGTAGAAAATATTATAGGACTACATAAAGAAAGCGATCATTTATACGAAGAATGCACAACAGATTATCGTGAAATGAAACGTGATGTATTAGCAAATAGACATCAATTCGGTGAAGCAGCTGCGCCACTTGAACAAGAAATTGAATCGTTTGTACCTGAAATGGAGACTTACGAAACCTTAAAAACTGAAGGCAACTATAATCAAGCACATGACCATATTAAAACGTTAAATGATGATATGAATTATTTAAAAAAAGATATGGATGAAATTCCTGATTTGATTAGAGAAGCACAAAAAGAATTACCTGGCCAATTTCAAGACCTTAAATATGGCTGTAGAGACCTAAAAGTTGAAGGTTATGATTTAGACCATGTGAAAATTGATAGTACATTACAGACATTGAAAACAGAACTTAGCTTTGTTGAACCAATGATTAGTAGATTAGAGCTTGATGAAGCAAATGAAAAGCTTAATAGTATTAATGATCGATTAGATGAAATGTATGATTTAATTGAACATGAAGTAACGGCTAAAAATGAAGTGGAAGAAACAAAAGAAGTTATCACTGATAATTTATTTAGAGCTAAAGAAATGAATTATACACTACAAACTGAAATTGAATATGTTCGTGAAAATTATTATATTAACGAAAGCGATGTTCAAAACGTAAGACAGTTTGAAAATGAAATTCAAAATATGATTGCTGTATATGATGACATTCTTAGAGAAATGTCAAAATCAGCAGTACGGTATAGTGAAGTTCAAGATAACTTGAAATATATCGAAGAGCATGTTGATGTTATCAATGAGAAACAAGAAAAATTACAAAATCATTTAATTCAATTACGTGAAGATGAAGCGGAAGCAGAAGAAAATATCTTGCGCGTACAAAGTAAAAAAGAAGAAGTATATAGAAAATTACTTGCTTCAAACTTGCCAAGTGTACCAGAACGCTTTATCATCATGAAGAATGAAATTGATTACGAAGTAAGAGAAGTAAATAAAAAATTCAGTGTACGACCAATACATGTTAAACAGTTAAAAGATAAAGTCTCTAAAGTTGTACTACAAATGAACAAATTTGAAGATGAAGCGACCGATGTGCTTGTGAACGCTGTTTATGCTGAAAAATTAATTGAATACGGTAACCGCTATCGCAAAGACAGTTCGAATATAGATAAGAGTCTTAACGAAGCAGAACGTCTCTTTAAAAATAACCGTTACAAACGTTCAATAGAAATCTCTGAGCAAGCTTTAGAAAGTGTAGAGCCAGGAGTTACAAAACAAATTGAATCAAAAGTTATCGGTTAAGGTCAGTTATAGCTCATATAAAATAGTAAGTTGACACGGAATGATTTAACATTTCGTGTCTTTTCTTTTTATTAAAAGCGAGTATAATGCTAAAAGGGAAAACAAAAAACGCAGACAAAATGTTAAAAATTGAATCGTTTATAATATATATAATGAATGGAGTGAACGCGGTGATATATTTAGATAATGCTGCGACTACAAAGCCCAATCAAGATGTATTGGACACCTTTGTTAAAGTGAATCAGTCACTATACTTTAACCCTAACAGCCCACATCAATCAGGATTACAGGCAGAACAATTATTACAGCAATCAAAACAACAAATTAAAGACCTATTTGATTTGAAACAGACATTTGATATTATCTATACAAGCGGTGCTACTGAAAGTAATAATATAGCAATTAAAGGTATCGCATATAAGAAAAAAGTATTTGCCAATGAAATTATTACTTCAGTATTAGAACACCCTTCAGTTTTAGAAGTAGTTCGTTCGCTTGAAGCAGAGGGGTTTATAGTTAAATATGTGAATGTTTTAGATGATGGGCGAATAGATTTGGCACATTTAGAAACGTTAATGACTGACAATGTGGGATTAGTAACTTGTATGCATGTTAATAATATTATGGGGCAAATACAACCTATTGAAGATGTAGCTAAAATTGTCCACCAATATCCTAAAGCACATTTACATGTAGATGCAGTGCAAGCTTTAGGAAAAATACCACTTATATTTGAGGGCGTAGATACGCTCAGTTTAAGCGGACATAAATTTAATGGATTGAAAGGTCAAGGCGTACTTTTTGTGCGTAATATTCACCAACTAGAGCCTATTGTACATGGTGGAGGTCAAGAGTACGGTGTAAGAAGCGGCACAGTGAACTTGCCAATGAATATTGCAATTGTAAAAGCGATTAAAGCAGCCGTAAATCAAACATCTATTTTAAATAGCCAGTTGCGTAGTTATCATGATGAACTCAGTCAGTTCTTAATTAACTTTACTGGAGTTAAGATTAATTCACTACAAGAAGGTGCGCCTCATATACTGAATATTGGCTTACCAGGTGTTAAAGGTGAAGTTTTAGTGAATGCATTTTCTAAAAATGACATCATGTTATCGACAACAAGTGCCTGTTCATCTAAAAAAGCGAGTCTTAACGAAGTGTTATTGGCTATGAATGTACCTGTGAAACAAATTGAAGGTAGTATTCGAATTTCTATGGGAAGTCATACTACATCAAAAGATATACAAGAGTTTAAAGATAAATTCAAATTAGTTTATGAAGAAGTGAGGGAGTTATTAGTATGATATATGATCATATATTAGTGAGGTACGGCGAGCTAACGTTAAAAGGAGCTAACCGTAAAATATTTGTGAACAAATTACGTTCAAATGTAAAGCGTGCGTTAATGCCATTACAAGGATACATGGTAAAGGCAAATAGAGATAGAATGTATATAGAACTAGCGGAAGGTGCAGATATTGAAGAAATGTGCAATAGATTAAAAAAAGTCTTTGGTATTTATTCAATAAGCCCTGTATTAAAAATTGATAAAACAGTAGAAGCGGCAAAAGAGTTAGCTGTTCGATTTGCTAAAGAGTATGAGCAAGACGATACGTTTAAAATTGATGTAAAGCGTTCGGATAAAAACTTCCCATATGACACATATGAATTACAAAGAACTTTAGGTGGAGCTGTATTAAGTGAAACTGATCATTTAAATGTAGATGTTCACAATCCAGATCACGTGATTAAAGTTGAAGTGCGTTTAGATGCTATATACATGTATGATCAAGTGATTGCAGGCTCTGGCGGATTACCTGTTGGTACTGGAGGTAAAACTTTATTAATGCTATCTGGTGGTATTGATTCTCCAGTTGCTGGTGTAGAAGTTATGCGTAGAGGCGTTACTGTAGAAGCGATACATTTCCATAGTCCACCGTTTACAAGTGAAAAAGCAAAAGAAAAAGTAATCGAATTAACGAGAATTTTATCAGAACGTGTTGGACCAATTAAATTACACATCGTGCCATTTACAGCACTACAAAAACAGGTGAACAAAGAAGTTCATGAACGTTATACCATGACTTCAACACGTCGTATGATGATGCGAGTAGCTGACAAAGTGGTGCATGATATTGACGCGCATGCGATTGTAAATGGTGAGAATTTAGGCCAAGTTGCAAGTCAAACATTAAAGAGTATGTATGCGATAAATCATGTCACATCTACGCCTGTATTACGTCCTTTACTGACTTTAGATAAAGAAGATATTGTTAAAAAAGCTAAAGATATAGGTACATTTGATGTATCTATCCAACCGTTTGAGGATTGTTGTACAATTTTCACTCCTAAAAATCCAGTTACTGAACCGGAGTTAGAAAAAGTAGAAAAATATGAAAGTGGTTACGATTTTAAACCACTTGTACAACAGGCTGCGGACGAAATTGAGACATTATATATTACAAGCGATTACCAAAGTGAGAAAGATTCAGCTACACAAGCGCTAGCTGATGATCTATTTTAGCTTTAAAAATTAATTAATTAATTAAACAAGGGGAGTGATGGGATGTTGGAATGGGACATATCTATCGTAATCATCATTATTCTTTTAGGCTTTTTGGCGGCATTTATTGATGCTGTTGTAGGTGGTGGCGGGTTAATTTCTATTCCTGCACTGCTAGCTGTAGGTATGCCGCCGTCTATGGCCTTAGGTACAAATAAATTAGCGAGTGCATTTGGTTCAATGACAAGTGCTTTTCGATTTTTACGGTCAGGTAATGTAGATTTAAAGATTGTAGGGAAATTATTTCCAATTGTATTTATTATGGCAATGGGAGGCGCAAGTATTGCAACATTCTTGCCTTCTCAATTATTAAAGCCTGTCGTAATTGTCGTATTAACAGTTGTGATGATTTATACAATCATGAAAAAAGATTGGGGTAATGTACGGACTTTCACAAAACTAACTATACCTAAAGCGATTTTATTTACATCTTTAATGGGTTTGATTGGTCTTTATGATGGCTTTCTTGGCGGCGGTACGGGGTCATTTATGCTATTCATATTACTAATGTTTGGTTTTGATTTTTTAGGTGCAGCAGGGAATGCTAAAGTACTCAATTTTGCATCTAATTTAGGCGCATTAATTCTTTTTATCTTTTTAGATCAAGTAGATTATTTTTATGGCTTTATCATGGCAGCTAGTATGATTTGTGGGTCTTATATCGGAGCGATGTTTGCTATTAAAAAAGGCGTTGGCTATGTTAAAGGCTTATTCATTATTGTTACTGCAATTTTGATTTTGAAAAATACATATGATTATATCATGCAAATAATATAAAAGAATCTAATTTCTGACAACTAAGCAATAGTAAAACGTGACTTAAGCAGTTATTAAGTAGAAAAATATACAAATGTAATACACAATTTTTTGAAATTGAATTGTTGCAAAATTTATATTCACCGTATGACAAGGCAGAACACTGAAATCAACTTTACGTTTACGATTTCTGTTCTGCCTTGTTTTCAATTGTTTGGTAAAAAGGTATACATTAATGAATTAATTGTGTTTAAATTAAGCGTGAGATAACAAGATTATTAAAATATAGGAGTGACGATTAAATGTCGAAAAAACGCATTATTGCTATTATAATTGCAATTGTTATAGTGGTTGGTGGTATTGTTATGAGCTCGATATCAGCTTTTGTAACCACAATGTTTAATGATTCGTCTTCTACAGCGATGGATCCCTTTACAGAAAAAATAGAAAAAGAAGGTGATTCGAGCAAACGTATTGCACATTTAACATTAAATGGAGAAATCGCTGAAGGCACGGGTGGTGGATTATTTGGTGAAAGTGGCTATAATCATGAGTCTTTTCTTAAACAGTTAGATAACGTGAAAAAAGATGACACTATTAAAGGTATGTTATTAACAGTCAATACACCTGGCGGTGGCACCTACCCAAGTGATGAAATATACGAAAAAATAAAAGAAATTAAACAGAAGAACAAAAAAGTTTATGTACATATGGAATCGATGGCAGCATCAGGAGGCTATTATATTTCAGCGCCTGCCGATAAAATTTATGCAGGACCACAATCAATGACAGGTTCTATCGGAGTAATCATGTCCAGTGTCGATTATTCGGAATTACAAAAGAATCTAGGAATAAAACAAAATGTAATTAAATCTGGCGACCATAAAGATATTTTAAGTAGTTCAAGAGAGATGACTTCAGAAGAAAGAAGCATCTTACAATCTGTATTAGATGATAGCTTTGATCGTTTTGTGAATATTGTTAAAGATGGCAGAGATATGCCAGAGCATAAAGTTAGGAAGTTAGCTGACGGCCGCATTTATAGTGCACAACAAGCAAAAAGTAACGGTCTGATTGATGAAATAGGTTATGAAGATAAGACTATAAAAGCTTTACAGAAAGATATTAAATCTAAAGATGCTGAAGTATTTGAATATACAGAAGGCGGTGGATTCTTCTCATCATTTTCAGATATGAAGATGAGCGTTTCTAAGTTTACAGATAGTTTTAAAGATATTAAGTCAGTAATCAATAATGATACTAAAACTGAACCTATGTATCTTTACGAAGGTTAGGTGTGACCATGGAAAATATACAAAATGAATATAGAGATAAAGAAAAAATAAACAATGACAACAGGGAAGTCGAAACAAGTGATCTTTACCATGCACAAATTTCCAAAGCATTATACGCAGGATTTGGAATAAGGTTTTGTGCATTTATCATAGATTTACTGATTATTTTTGGTATAGAGAGTTTTGTTTTGAAACCTATTTATCATTTTACAAACATGGATTCTTTAAAGTTGTGGATTGATTATTTTAGTGTCGGACACTTGCTAAATGCATTAGTATTTTACTTGTATTTTGTACTACTTACAAAGTATTTTAAACAAACATTAGGGAAAATGATATGTAATATAAGAGTTGAGCGTATAGACAGACAACGTTTGACTTGGCCAGATGTATTTTTTAGAGAGTGGATAGGACGTATTATTAGCGGTGTATTTATGAATTTGCCATACTTAGTAGTTATATTTACAAACAAACATAGAGGTATTCACGATTATTTTGCAGATACAGTCGTTATAAAAAATAAATTAGATAAATTGTTTTATTTGAAGTAGTTTAACACAATTTATAAGTTGAATAGTTTATTTCAGAAACACAAACAGTTATAATTACAGAGTAAACACTTTTAATTTAGGAGGCGTTCTAATGGCGCAAATTACATTCAAGCAAGATCCAATTACTTTATTAGGTTCACAAGTGAAAAAAGGAGAAATTGCACCCGATTTCACTGTATTAGATAATGATTTAAATGAAGTAAACTTATCAACTTACGATGGTCAAAAAAAACTTATTAGTGTTGTACCATCTATAGATACTGGTGTTTGCGATCAACAAACACGTAAATTCAATGAAGAAGCTTCAAAAGAAGACGGCGTTGTATTAACTGTTTCTGTTGATTTACCATTTGCACAAAAAAGATGGTGTGCCTCAAACGGATTAGATAATGTTATTACATTAAGTGATCATAAAGATTTATCTTTTGGTAAAAACTATGGCGTTGTGATGGAAGAATTACGTTTGCTTGCACGTTCAGTTTTTGTCTTAGATAAAAATAATAAAGTTGTATATACTGAAATTGTTTCAGAAGGTACAGACTTCCCAGATTTTGATGCTGCTTTAGAAGCTTATCGTAGCATTTAAGTCGATTAATTTTATTTAAAATATCATATGTTAAAATATTGTTATACAGAGAAACAGTATCATTGACATTATAAAATTTACTGTCCATAATTATTTGGTAAAATAAGTTAGCTGAAACTAACTTGATTTCAATTAAATTATGGACAGTTTTTTTAGAAAGGACTATTAAATGACACAAGAAGAAACAGTAATGGAGAAGTTATTCCAGACATTAGATGAAAAAGCTAAATCGTTAAACGAAGATAATGGACAAAGTTTTATTGAGAATTTAGGACTTGCAATGGAATATGTTTATACAAATGAGAGAGACTTGCTAGAACAAGCTACTTTGCAAGATAGAAGAAAAGCATTTCAATTTGCTTATCTAAGTTTGATGCAAAATGAAGATATACAAGCGAATCATCAAATTACACCAGACTCTATAGGCCTGATCCTAGGCTTTCTTTCTGAACGTTTCTTGAAAAATAGTGAAGCTATGCATATCGCCGATCTTGCTAGTGGAGCAGGGCATTTAAGTGCATCTGTGCATGAAGTGCTTTCAGATCATACATTAATGCATCATTTAGTAGAAGTTGATCCAGTATTATCTAGAGTAAGTGTACATTTAGCCAATTTCTTAGAAATACCATTTGACGTATACCCACAAGATGCGATTATGCCATTACCATTTGAAGATGCAGATGTTGTTATTGGTGATTTGCCGATTGGATATTATCCAGTAGATGATAGAAGTAAAAAAATGTCGCTTGGTTTTGAAGAAGGACATAGTTATTCACATTTCTTACTTATAGAACAAGCTATTACAGCAATGAAACCGTCTGGTTATGCCTTTTTAGTTGTACCAAGCAATATTTTTGAAGGTGAAAATGTGAAACAGTTACAAAATTTCATTGCTACAGAAACAGAGATGCAAGCTTTTCTAAATTTACCTGCTACACTATTTAAAAACGAAAAAGCGCGTAAATCTATACTTGTGTTACAGAAAAAAGAAACGAATGTAACCAAATCTGTAGAAGTTTTACTAGCAAATATTCCTGATTTCAAAAGTCCACAACAATTCCAAGGATTTTTACAAGATCTAAATGCATGGATGCAAGAAAATCACCCTGAAAATTAAGCTGTAATATTCTTGTATTTGAACTGTATTAATGATTAAATAGATATGGATATTAAAAACTTAAAAAAATGGAGGCATTATGCTTATGTCAAAATTAATTTTGGCCATTAACGCTGGTAGTTCATCTTTGAAATTTCAACTTATTGAAATGCCGGAAGAAAAAATTGTAACTAAGGGACTTATTGAACGTATTGGACTAAAAAATTCTATTTTCACTATTGAAGTGAATGGGGAAAAAATAACTGAAACAAAAGATATCGATAATCATGAAGATGCTGTTAATATTATGTTAGAAAGTTTCAAAGAACATGGTATTATTGAAAGTATTTACGATATTGATGGTACTGGACACCGTGTCGTTCATGGTGGTGAAGTATTCCCAGCTTCAACTTATGTAGATGACGAAGTTGAAAAACAAATTGAATCATTAAGTGAGCTTGCGCCATTACACAACCCAGCCAATTTAATGGGAATTCGTGCATTCCGTAAATTACTTCCTGAGATACCACATGTTGCTGTGTTTGACACTTCATTCCACCAAACAATGCCAGAAAAATCTTATCTATATAGTTTACCGTACCAATATTATGAAGATTTTGGAATTCGTAAATATGGCTTCCATGGTACGAGTCATAAATATGTATCACAACGTGCTTCAGAAATCTTAGGTAAACCAATTGAAGAATTACGCATTATTTCATGTCATATCGGAAATGGTGCTTCTATTGCCGCTATTGATGGTGGGGAATCTGTAGATACTTCTATGGGCTTCACGCCATTAGCAGGTGTGACAATGGGAACACGTTCAGGTAACATTGACCCAGCATTAATTCCATTCATCATGGAGAAAACTGGTAAAAATGCCGAAGAAGTCTTAAATACTTTAAATAAAGAATCTGGTTTATTAGGTATTTCAGGAACTTCTAGTGATTTGAGAGATATTATTGATGAAGCTAAAGAAGGTAAAGAGAGAGCACAATTAGCACTTGATGTATTTGCTTCTCGTATCCATAAATACATCGGTTCATATGCAACGCGTATGCACGGCGTAGACGTGATTGTATTTACAGCTGGTGTTGGTGAGAACTCAGACCCAGTTAGAGCAAAAGTATTAGAAGGTCTAGAATTTATGGGTGTTTATTGGGATGCTAAGAAAAATGAATCAATTCATGGTGAAGAAGGATTTATTAACTACCCACATTCACCGGTTAAAGTAATTGTTATCCCAACGAATGAAGAAGTTATGATCGCACGTGACGTTGTAGAATTTGGTGACGTTAAATAATTTTTATAACAATAAAATCTTAAAGGTTAGACTAAATACAATAGCAAATATAATTCGTTGTATTCATCTAATTCTGTTTAGAAACAAATGGTGTATTTCATAGACCACTTTTAAAAATTAAAGCACCACGAAAATCTCATGCCACGCATAAGATTTTCGTGGTGCTTTTTGTGAATAACAATATATCTAAAGTGCTGGAATTAATCTTTATTATTTAATACTTCAAATACAATGATTTGTGATACTTGAGATTTGTTAAAGTTATTATCTGATACAATTACAAGGGAATCATTACCATTTGCTAATTTTTTCCCAAACGTCATGCCTTCGATATTATCTATTTTATCTAATTGTTCATTATTTAAATTAGCGACTAATTTCTTTTTAACAGGTGTTACTTGACTATTTTGCAAAGCAGTTATGTTTTTTATGTCAGATGCGTGATTAACATCTATTTTATAAATACGTACATAGTTTTTAAAGGAACCATCTGATGACTGGACACTGGCTCTTTCTAATGTTAAAAATTCATGATTATTAATTGCTAATATCTCTGAAACCCCGTTTTCTGCAGTTTTAACGTTGTCTTGCGCGTAAGGTACTGAATCAACTGGGTAGGCATATTCAGATAATACGTTGCCTTGGCGGTCGTATTGTGTGATACGTGATAAGGCACCTGAATTGGCTGTAGGAACTGGACCGTCTTGTATTAATGGTGCTTCCATAGAAGTCCATATAGAATTTCCATCAACTGAAAACGTACTGCCTTCAAGGGCTAGGTTATTACGGAATCCTTTTTTTGTTTGAGTATCCATTTTTAATGAGTCACTAATAGGTACTTCAGAAATAAAATCACCTTTTAAATTACTAAATCTGATAAAAGGATTTAATCCTAAACTTCTATCACCTTCGCTTGTATATAAAATATTGTTCGTCCAAGGGTCAAAACGGATTGATTCTGGGTCTGCAACAACATCCTTAGATTTGTTATTAAATTGTTTTTTACTTATATAATTATTTCCGTTTTGCTGTTTTAACGTATGAACATTTTTTATGTTTATGTTATTCAATTGACGATGATTATAATTTAAATTTGCTTCATAAAATCTGGATGGGTTATGCTCCGAGCGATCGTCACTAAGTAGGTACCACTTATTAGATTTAGGGTTGTATGTAATGCCTGATATACCACCAATTTTGGTGTTATTGTAGATTTGATTATGTGGTATCGTTTTACTATCTATAAGTTTGAGTTGATCAACATGGCGGGAAGATGACCCGATGTCAATTTCACTTGATGCAAAAGCATTAAATGAAATCATACTTATCATTATAAAAGCTAGAAATGTAAATAAGATGGCTTTTTTGAGCTGTTGCATAATTACTTTACTCCTTTCAAATGCTTGTTAATTAAAGGATAAGTCATTATTGTGAAGTCCTCTTGAATTTTGGATAACAATGTTGTAAAAGTGAATGTTATTAAAGTATTATTTATGTAGTGTTAATAACTTAATCAAAAAAAACAGGATAAAGTGTCCAATTAGTGTGAACAAACTATCCTGCTTCAAACATTATTATGTTATACGTGAATAATACAATGTATAACATTCACTATTCGTATCAACTTAACGAGCTTGGTATTGTGATCTGAATTCATCAGTAGCAACTTGTGGTTGGAAGTCTTCAGGAAGTTCTTCTGTACGTACAACTAATACATCACAAGGAGAATGACGCACAATAGCCTCAGACACAGAACCAACAATGAATCTTTCTACGGCATTTAAACCAGACGTACCACACATAATTAAATCTGCATCGACATCAGCAGCTAATTTTTTAGGAATAATTGCTTTTGGTGAACCGAATTCTAAACGTGTTTCAACATCAGTTACACCTGCATTTGTAGCGACTTCTTTATAACCTTTTAACAAATCTTCAGAGAAATTTTTAGATTTCTCAGTGAATTGCGCATCATATACTTCGTATGAAGAATATGTTCTTGAATCGATCACATTCACAACAGTAAGTTTTGAATCGTTACGTTTTGCTACGTCTACAGCCTTGTTAAATGCCCACTCTGCCTCATGTGAACCATCGACTGCTATTAAAATATTTTTATAAGTTAGCATCGTAATTACCTCCTTATTTTTCTTACTTATATTATACCACCGTTTACAGAATATTAACACAATTTGTATGTTGTAAAACTACCCTAAACTATGATTGCGCTTTCATCGGATACGCGTTACTATGAATTTGGAGGTGGATGAAATGATTATAGGTATTCCTAAAGAGATTAAAAATAACGAAAATAGAGTGAGTTTGTCGCCGAGTGGTGTACATGCACTAGTTGAACAAGGTCACACTGTTATCGTTGAAAAATCTGCAGGTTTGGGTTCATATTTTGAAGACGTGGACTACACTGCAGCAGGGGCTAAAATTGTTAATGAGCAAGCAGAAGTTTGGAACGTAGATATGGTCATGAAAGTTAAAGAACCACTAGCAGAAGAGTTCCAATATTTTAAAGAAGGCTTAATTTTATTTACTTATTTACATTTAGCGAACGAACCAGCGTTAACGCAAGCTTTATTAGATAATAAAGTTGTTGGTATCGCATATGAAACCGTGCAATTGCCAGATCGTTCGTTACCACTGTTAACTCCAATGAGTGAAGTAGCGGGGCGTATGTCTGCTCAAATTGGAGCTGAATTTTTACAAAAATATAAAGGCGGCATGGGTATACTACTTGGTGGCGTACCGGGCGTTTCTAAAGGACGCGTATCAATTATCGGTGGGGGTCAAGCAGGTACAAATGCTGCAAAAATTGCGCTTGGACTAGGCGCAGATGTTACGATTTTAGATGTTAATCCTAAACGATTACAAGAATTGGAAGACTTATTTGATGGTCGAGTACACACAATCATGTCTAATCCTTTAAATATAGAGCAATGTGTGAAAGATAGCGATTTAGTCATTGGTGCGGTATTGATTCCTGGAGCTAAAGCTCCAAACCTTGTTACTGAAGACATGGTTAAAGAAATGAGAGATGGTGCTGTCATAGTTGATATCGCAATTGATCAAGGTGGTATATTCGAAACCACTGACCGTATTTCTACACATGATGATCCAACATATAAGAAACATGGTGTAGTACACTATGCAGTAGCAAATATGCCTGGCGCAGTACCTCGTACATCAACAATCGCTTTAAATAATGCAACGTTACCTTATGCACAACAAATCGCTGGAAAAGGCTATTTAAAAGCATTACAAGATAACGAAGCATTGTCGTTAGGTTTAAACACAATTAATGGTGAGTTAACGAACAAAGGTGTAGCTGAAGCATTAAAATTATCGTATACCGATATTGAAAGTGCATTAAAATAATTATATAAAAAATAAAAACTGGTAAACCGATGTGAATTAACACATTATGGGCATTACCAGTTTTTTATTACTAAATATTTTGTCCAAATCTTATAAATCGTCATATTGATTAAAACGTATTAGACAATTTTTGTCCCGTGAACTTCTTGAAAAGGGAAGGATTCAAGAAGTTCTTGTAAATTATCCTTATTTAATCCGCCACCAGGCATGATTTCAATATTACCACCTGAATTAACGACTAATTTACCTAAATGATTTAAATTATCAAAGATATCAGTATCACTTGGACCGCCATGGGTTAGCAATCTGGTGAATTTAAGATCAATTAGTTGGTGTAGCGCTTTGATTTGACCGTGCTCATGAATTTCATCGAATGCCATATGACAAACTACAGGAATAGAATCAGCAATTTGTTTTAATGTTTTCATTTGCCATTCATTTAAGACTGAATCTTGCGTCAAACAACCAAATACAAAATAATCAACATTAAATTGCTTTAATGTCTTTATATCACGTTGCATAATCTCAAAATCATATAGATTATAGACAAAATCTCCGCCACGTGGCCGAATCATTATTGCTATTTCAACGCGATTTGCGTGACATATTTCTGTAGCAATTTCTACCATACCAACACTTGGCGTTGTGCCACCAACAGTTAAGTTGTCACACAGTTCAATGCGATTCGCACCGTTGCTGATTGCTTGTTCGACTTGCTGAATTGTTTCAACTACTGCCTCTTTAATCATTTTTCGTATCCAGTCAAGCTTTCATGTCCATCTTCAGTAACAAGAATATCGTCTTCTATACGCACGCCCGCTACACCGGGTACATAGATACCTGGTTCTACTGTAACTACCATACCAGCGACAAATTGATTTGTATTTGAACTAGAAACATCTTGATATTCATGTTCTTCTAAACCTAAACCATGACCTAACCTATGTGGAAAGTATTCGCCGTAACCAGCGTCACTAATGATATTGCGTGCGATATCATCAACATCTTTAATTGTTACACCAGGTTTGATTGCTGCAATAGCCTCTTGTTCTGCTTTTAATACGATATTATAAATTTCTTGTGCCTCAGCACTTGGTGTGCCAAATTTAACGGTTCTTGTCATATCACTGCAATAATTATCGTAAATTACGCCTAAATCAAATAATACAAATTCATCATTTTGAAGTTGACGGTCACCTGGAGTTCCGTGAGGGGAGGCTGCATGGTCGCCAAATAATACCATCGTATCAAAACTCATTTCATTAACACCATAAACCTTGATTTCATTTTCAATATGATTAACAACTTGACGCTCTGTGACACCTTCTTTTAAAAATGCTACTCCGATTTCAATACATTTATCGGCGAGTTCACATGCTTTCTTAATAGTAGCAATTTCATTTTCATTTTTAACATTGCGTAACTCTTTAATTGTTTGATCGATATCGCCAAAATGTTGGACACCAAAGGCATCTATGAGCGCGCGTTGACGATGTAGTGTTAAATGTTCCGCTTCAACAAGTAATTTATTTATTTTAAGAGGATATTTATCCAAACCATTTTCAGTATCTAAATAACCAATAACTTCTCCTTCAAATGGCGAATTTTTAACATCTTCCATTTCTAATTGTGGGCAAAATAATATTTGTTCCCCGTTAGCTTTAATTAATAAAGCTAATAATCGTTCATGAGGATCACTTAAGTAGCCTGTGAAATAAAAGATATTAAGTGGTGTAGTAATCCAAGCTGCATCAGCTTGTTGTGTTTGCAATTCTTTAGTAATCTGTTCTAATTTCATTATTATTCATCCTCCTAAAATTATAATCATTTCAATTTTATGCCACTTCATGAAGGAATTCAAAAGTTAAATATTATAATAATCATATTTCATTCACTTATGTGTTGGTTAAATATGCTACATAACGATTTTAAATGAATTAGTGTGTTATATAAGAGTGATATCGTGGTATAAGTAGAATAAATAGATTTATGGGAGGAATTAAAAAATGAAACTTTCATTTCATGGACAATCAACAATATATTTCGAAGCGAACGGCAAGAAGGTCATTGTGGATCCATTTATAACGGGTAATGGTATGTCAGATTTAGATGCATCTACTTTGGAAGTTGACTATATCATTTTGACACATGGTCATGGTGATCATTTTGGGGATACGATTGAACTTGCTAATAGAAACCACGCAACTGTCATTGGATCTGCAGAATTAGGAGATTATTTAACTACATATCATAATGTAGAGCATGTAAGACCAATGAATATAGGTGGTAAGGCAGAATTTGACTTCGGAAGTGTGAAATTTGTACAAGCATTTCATAGTTCAAGTTTAACGGATGATAATGGTGTGCCAGTCTATCTAGGCATGCCAATGGGAGTGATTATTGAGGCAGAAGGTAAGACAATTTACCATACAGGTGATACAGGATTGTTTAGTGATATGAAATTAATAGCTGATCGCCATCCAATTGACGTATGCTTTATTCCTATTGGTGATAATTTCACAATGGGAATAGACGATGCTAGTTATGCAATAAATACATTTATAAAACCAAATATTACTGTGCCAGTACACTATGATACATTTGAGCTTATTGAACAAGACCCTAATGCATTTAAAGAAGCTGTAACAACAAGTGAAGTTCAAATTTTGAAACCTGGAGATGCCGTACAGTTTTAAATTAAAATAAAACTTAAAACATATTATATATAAAAAGCCTGAAGTACTTTATAGAACTTCAGGCTTTTTATAATTACTTTACTATTAATACAGGGATGCGTGCTCTTTTAGCCACCTTATGACTTACACTGCCTAATACAAACTTTTTCTTATCTTCGGCTTTACGGTTACTAAGAACAACAATTTCATATTTACCACTATTAGCTTCTCTGACTAGTTGCTCTTTGGCATTGCCACGGACGATAATTTCATCATATTCAATACCGTGTTCTTTTAAAGCGTTACGTGTACTTTCTAAACCTTCACTACGTTTTTCTACAAGTTTATCTAAATGAACACCGGATTTGATTGATGCTTGGGCATCCTGTTCGCTAATTGCATTTAAAATTGTAACCTTTGTACCTTCTCCTGCTAATTTTGAAACTTCATCAAGTGCTTTTTCGTTTTTAAGTGTTGTATCAACACCAAGTAAAATATTTTTGAACATTGTTCATCCCTCCTTAACTTCATTCTAATAAAAGTTTATTGATAAAGCCAACTAAAATATTGGATTTAACATATTAAATTATTAATAAAGCTGTTTTATATAATTTTGAAGAAACCTTTTTACTTAAATCCATATAAATTATTTTATTTGGTTCGTTACATCGCATTTTTAGTTATAAAAAGTTATAATATGATAGAAACTGTTCAAAATAAATGAGGTTATTGAAATGACAAAGCATGAACAAATTTTATCATATATAGAATCTCTAGCAGTTGGGCAAAAAATTTCTGTTAGAAAAATTGCGAAAGATCTCAACGTTTCTGAGGGAACAGCTTATCGCGCTATCAAAGATGCTGGCCAAATAGGTTTAGTAGCTACAATTGATAGGGTTGGTACTGTTCGCATTGAGAAGAAATCACGAGAACAAATTGAACAATTAACTTTTGCTGAAATTGTAAAGATTATAGATGGACAAGTACTAGGTGGTAGAAATGGATTAATTAAAACACTTACAAAGTTTGCGATTGGCGCGATGGAAATAGAAGATGTTGTAAAATATTTAAGTAATCATACTTTACTCATTGTAGGTAACCGTAAAGACGTACAATTAGCAGCATTAAAAAGAGGGAGTGCAGTACTTATTACAGGTGGGTTTAACACTTCACCCGAAATAATCAAATATGCAGATGAACACGATTTACCTATACTATCGTCGAATTATGATACATACCTAGTTGCAAATATTATTAATAGAGCAATGTATAATCAAATGATTCGCAAAGAAATTTTGGTCGTGGAGGACATAGTTAAACCTGTAAATGAAGATACAGTAGTCTTTGATCATATGTCTCTTCATGACTATAAAGTTAAAGCAAGTGAAACGGGACATTCAAGATTTCCGGTTATAGATGACGAATGGCGACTTGTTGGGATAGTTACTAGTAAAGAGATTATAAAGATGGAAGAAAATGATACACTTGCACAATTTATGACCAAAGCGCCAATTAACGTTCAATTGTCAACGACTGTTGCTAATTGTGCGCATATGATGATATGGGAAGGTATTGAGTTGTTACCAGTGATCACTCCAAGTAAGAAGCTTATAGGAGTTATTACAAGAAAAGATGTACTGACAGCTATGCAATTACTAAGTAGACAGCCTCAAGTCGGTGAAACAATCAACGATCAAATTGCAAAGCATATCACGATTGCTAATGATGGTATACAAGTGCAAACCACCCCATTACTAACTAACCAGTATGGTACATTAAGTAAAGCAGTTTTTGTAGCAATCATAGAAGAAACTGTACGTTATGAAATGAGGAAACTAAAAAAACTGGAAGTTATGATAGAAAGTTTGAATATTATATATATCAAAACCGTTCAAATTGAGTCAGAAATACATGTACGTTATGAAATGTTAGATGTCGGAAGAAATTTTGCTAAATTAGAGACGACAATGACAAGCGATGGTCAGCAAGTAGCTAAAGCTATGATTATATGTCAGATGATAGATTAAATACAAAATTGAAAAGGAAGATAGAGATGACTAAAGCATTTAACCAAATTATGCAAGAAATCGAAGCAGCAGAAACAATTATTATACATAGGCATGTAAGACCTGATCCAGATGCCTATGGCTCACAATTAGGATTAAAAAATTATCTAAAATTAAAGTTTCCTGATAAAAGTATATATGCAGTTGGAGAGTCCGAACCTTCGCTAGACTTTATAGGTACATTTGATGACGTAGCTGATGAGCAATACAAAAATGCACTAGTTATTGTTTGTGATACTGCTAACGCACCTAGAATTAGTGATGAACGTTTTAACAAAGGGCGTAAGTTAATCAAGATTGATCATCACCCAGCGGTGGATCAATATGGTGATATTAATTACGTGAATGATCAAGCGTCATCAACAAGTGAAATTATATTTGATTTTATTGAACATTTTAATGATTTTTCAATTATAGATGGTTCGGTGGCAAGGGTACTTTATCTAGGTATTGTAGGAGATACGGGACGTTTCTTATTTAACAATACAACTTCTCATACAATGAACGTTGCGAGCCAATTATTGACCTTCCCATTCAGTCACAATGAGGAACTTAATAAAATGGGTGAAAAAGATCCAAAATTATTACCTTTCCAAGGTTATGTCTTACAACATTTTGACTTGAACGAAAAAGGGTTTTGTAAAGTTATCATTACTAAAGACATCCTTGAAAAATTTGATATTGTAGCGAATGAAGCATCATTATTTGTAAACACAATTGCAGATATACAAGGTTTGAAAATATGGGTGTTTGCTGTAGATGAAGGTACCGAGATTAGATGTCGTATCAGATCTAAAGGCATCATAATTAATGATGTAGCTAGTGACTTTGGTGGCGGCGGACACCCAAATGCTTCAGGTGTATCTGTAAGCGATTGGAACCATTTTAACGAATTGGCAGACGCGTTAAATAATAAATTATAGAAAGATTGGAGGTATTTGCTGATGGTAGTACATTTAAATGTTCATACGACGTATGATTTGTTGTATTCGAGTTTGAGAATTAAAGATGTCGTTGCTAAAGCTGCTAAAGAAGGTTACACAGCATTAGCTATAACAGATACAAATGTATTATATGGTTATCCACAATTTTATGATGCGTGTATCGCAGCAAATATTCATCCTATCTTTGGTATGACACTCAATGTTACCGATGGATTAGATGTCGTTGAAACAATAGTATTAGCGCGAGACAATAAAGGCCTTAAAGATTTATTTAAGTTATCTTCTGCTATAAAAATGAAAGAAAAAACAGAAACACCTTTAGAATGGCTGAAAAAATATGTTGAACACCTTGTTGTTATTTTTAAAGACGTTTCGTCATCTAATGAAGCTTTAGTAACAAAATTAGAGGGTCACTCACATATATATGTCAATCACACGAGCCTTTATACATTTGATTTGCCAGTAGTATGGGCACAAAGTACGCGCTATCTAAATAAACAAGACGCAGAAACACTTACTGCGCTATCAGCTATTAAAGATAATAGTAAACTAGACTTAGTTAGTGAACCGATAGATTATGATGCACATCTATATTCGAAAGTAGAGCTAGAATATTTAGAATTGAGTGAAACTGTATGGGAACATACAAATCAGCTTGAAACTATCTGTCAAGCAGAAATGGTTTACAATCAGTCACTCTTACCTAAATTCGAAACACCGAATAATACACAGTCAAGTCAATATTTATGGCAAATATTAGAAACTAAATTAAATGACTTGAATTTAAACCAAGCGCATTTTGATACTTATAAGCAACGTTTATTACATGAATATAAAGTTATTACTGATATGGGATTTGAAGATTATTTTTTAATAGTAAGTGATTTGATTCATTATGCTAAGACGCATGATGTATTAGTAGGGCCAGGACGTGGCTCAGCGGCTGGCTCTTTAGTCAGTTATTTATTAAACATTACAACGATAGACCCCATTCAATATAATCTATTATTCGAGCGCTTTTTAAATCCAGAACGTGTAACCATGCCAGATATTGATATAGATTTTGAAGATACACATCGAGAAAAAGTGATCCAATATGTCCAAGAGAAATATGGTGATAATCATGTAGCTGGTATCGTTACTTTTGGTCATCTCCTCGCAAGGGCTGTGGCTAGAGATGTGGGTAGAATTATGAGTTTTGATGAAATAACTTTGAATGAAATATCGAAATTAATCCCGCATAAATTAGGCATCACATTAGATGAGGCTTACCAACAAGAAGACTTTAAGCAATTTGTTCATCGTAATCATCGCAACGAACGTTGGTTTGAAATATGTAAAAAACTAGAAGGACTCCCGCGTCACACTTCTACACATGCGGCAGGTATAATTATAAATGATCATCCACTTTATGATTATGCGCCACTTACATTAGGTGATACAGGATTGTTGACGCAGTGGACAATGACTGAAGCAGAAAGAATCGGATTGTTGAAAATTGACTTCTTAGGATTAAGAAACCTCTCAATAATCCATCAAATCATAAAACAAGTTAAATATGACATGCAAATCGACATTGATATAGAACAAATACCTTTTGATGATCAACAAGTATTTCAATTGTTATCCCAAGGCGATACAACTGGTATTTTCCAGTTAGAATCCGATGGGATTAGAAATGTATTAAAGAGGTTACAGCCTGAACATTTTGAAGATATAGTTGCCGTCACCTCACTTTATCGTCCTGGCCCAATGGAAGAGATACCAACTTATATTTCTCGCCGACATAACCCGGATAAAGTACAATATTTACATCGAGATTTAGCACCAATATTATCGAAGACTTATGGTGTCATTATTTATCAAGAACAAATCATGCAAATTGCGAGTAAATTTGCGAATTTCAATTATGGCGAAGCGGATATTTTACGTCGAGCTATGAGTAAAAAAAATCGTGCTGTACTTGAAAGCGAAAGACAACATTTTGTAAACGGTGCGATGAAAAATGGTTATGAAGAAGTATTGAGTAAACAGATTTTTGATTTGATTTTAAAATTCGCTGATTATGGCTTCGCTCGTGCTCACGCAGTAAGTTATTCAAAAATTGCGTATATAATGGGATATTTAAAAGTACATTACCCAAACTATTTTTATGCGAATATATTAAGTAACTCAATTGGCAGTGAGAAGAAAACTGCACAAATGGTTGATGAGGCAAAACATCAAAATATCAATATCTTAGCGCCCAATATTAATTATAGTCATTGGTTTTATAAAGCGACTAAAAAAGGGATATATTTATCGCTTGGTACGATTAAAGGTATAGGATATCAAAGTGTCAAACTAATCGTGGAAGAACGAAAAGAAAATGGTAACTACAAGGATTTCTTTGACTTTACAAGACGCATACCTAAAAGAATTAAATCTAGGAAATTATTAGAGGCATTGATACTTGTAGGTGCTTTTGATACATTAGGTAAAAATCGTGCTACATTATTACAATCTATAGATCAAGTGTTAGATGATGTGTCAGATGTTGAACAAGATGGGTTTATATTTGATGTACTAACGCCAAAAACGAATTACGAAGATAAAGAAGAGTTGCCAGACAAAGTGCTAAGTGATTACGAAAAAGAATATTTAGGGTTTTATGTATCAACACACCCTGTTGAGAAAGCATTTGAACAAAAACAATATTTGGGTATTTATAAATTAGCCAACGCTAGAGATCATCAACCTATTTTTATTCAAATTGATAGCTTTAAAAAGATTAGAACTAAAAATGGTCAAAATATGGCTTTTATAACATTGAATGACGGTATCAATAATTTAGATGGCGTTGTTTTCCCTGAAACATTTAAAAAATACGAAACTGAATTGAACAAAGATCAAATGTTAATAATAAGTGGGAAATATGAAAAAAGAAATAATAAACAGCAACTTATTATAAATAAAATTGAATCAATTGAAAGTTTTGAACAATCAAAATTTCACCATGCACAAAAAATTGTTATTCGTAACCTTGACGATGAGTTAGGGATAGATCAAATTTTAACGAAAGATACAAATGAAAGTAATATTCCTGTACAATATTATGATGAAAGTCAAAATGCAATAAAGACAATCGGCTTTATTCCTAGAGAAAATATTATAATAGAAAAATTGATTCAACACTTTTCACCATGGGATATTCGAATTATTTAACTTTAATAGCGCTATAAACTATGGTATAGTAAACTGATGGTTGAGCATAAATTTACCATCAGTTTTTATTTTCTATAAATTAAGATTCTAAAAATATATAATAATTTAGCTGTGTATATATTTTTATTACAAATAATAACTTCAAGAGTAAATTGGCAAAAATGTTAACGATATCATTTGTAATTTGAGTTGCTTTGTAATAAAAATATATATGAAATGATATTTATACTAATCGAATGTAAAGGGGTAGGTTTACATGACTTTGAGAGACGACGCTTTAGAAATGCACAGAAGAAATCAAGGGAAATTACAAGTTTCACCGAAAGTAAAAGTTACGAATAAAGAAGAGTTAAGCTTAGCTTACTCTCCAGGCGTAGCAGAACCATGTAAGGAAATTCATGAAGATAAACGTAAAGTTTTTGAATACACAATGAAAGGCAATACGGTAGCAGTTGTAACTGATGGTACAGCAGTTTTAGGTTTAGGTGATATTGGTCCTGAAGCGAGTATACCTGTTATGGAAGGTAAAGCTGTACTCTTTAAGAGTTTCTCTGGAATTGACGGTGTGCCAATTGCATTAGACACAACTGATACCGATGAAATAGTTAATACAGTGAAATTACTAGAACCTAATTATGGCGGAATAAATTTAGAAGACATTTCTGCGCCACGTTGTTTTGAAATTGAGGAACGTTTAAAAAAAGAAACAAAAATTCCTGTTTTTCATGATGATCAACACGGTACAGCAATCGTTACGGTTGCAGGTATGATTAATGCGTTAAGAATTGTAGGTAAAGATTTATCTGACATTAAAGTAGTATTAAATGGTGCTGGTGCAGCAGGTATAGCTATTGTGAAATTACTTTATTCTTATGGCGTAAGAGATATGATTATGTGTGATTCAAAAGGTGCGATTTATGAGGATCGTTCGTTTGGAATGAATGATACGAAATCTTACGTTGCAAGATGGACAAACAGGGATAGAATTGATGGTAGCTTAAGTGATGTAATTAAAGATGCCGATGTATTTATTGGTGTATCAGTAGCAGATTTATTATCAAAAGAAATGGTAGAATCTATGGCAGATGATCCTATTATCTTTGCTATGGCAAATCCAAACCCAGAAATCAACCCTGATGTAGCAAAAGAAGCTGGAGCTAAGGTGATTGGTACAGGTCGTTCAGATTATCCTAACCAAATTAATAATGTGTTAGCGTTCCCAGGAATTTTCAGAGGTGCATTAGACGTAGAAGCTACACACATCAATGAATCAATGAAACAAGCAGCGGTTGAAGCAATTGCTAATCTAATTAAAGCAGATGAGTTAAACCCGGATTATTGTATTCCAGGTCCTTTCGATAAACGTGTAGCACCTTCAGTAGCAAGAGAAGTTGCGAAAGCTGCAACGGAATCAGGTGTTGCTAGAATAGACGTTAATCCTGAAGATGTTTATGACAAAACAATGAAATTAACAGACTTAGATAAATAATATTCATAAACGCTGATCAAAAATATTATTCAAGAATAGTATTGAATTGAGATCGCGATGGTTAAGTGGAGGTTTACAATGTTTAAAGATTTTTTCAATAGAAGCAGTAAAAAGAAAAAGTACGTAACTGTATCTGATTCGAAACAAAGTGATGTACCAGCAGGGATTATGACAAAATGTCCTAAATGTAAAAAAATTATGTATACAAAAGAATTAGCGGAAAACTTAAATGTTTGTTTTAATTGCGATCACCATATTGCTTTAACAGCGCATAAACGCATTGAGGCTATTTCAGATGAAGGTACGTTTACTGAGTTTGATAGAGGAATGACCTCAGCTAATCCATTAGACTTTCCGAGTTATGAAGAGAAAATTCATAAAGATCAGCAAAAGACTGGTCTAAATGAAGCTGTAGTTACAGGAACAGCACAGTTAGATGGTATTACCTATGGCGTCGCTGTAATGGATGCTCGATTCAGAATGGGCAGTATGGGATCAGTGTTAGGTGAGAAAATTTGCAGAATTATTGAACACTGCATTGAAAATCGATTGCCGTTTATTTTGTTCTCGGCAAGTGGCGGGGCAAGAATGCAAGAAGGTATTATTTCATTAATGCAAATGGGTAAAACTAGTGTATCGTTGAAGAGACATTCTGACGCTGGTTTATTATATATTTCCTATATAACTAACCCGACAACAGGTGGCGTCTCTGCAAGCTTTGCATCTGTTGGTGATATCAACATCAGTGAACCTAAAGCATTGATAGGTTTTGCAGGCAGACGTGTAATTGAACAGACTATTAATGAAAAATTGCCTGATGATTTTCAAACATCTGAGTTTTTATTAGAGCATGGACAATTAGATAAGGTTGTTCATAGAAAAGAAATGAGAACGACGCTCTCTAATATTCTAAAAATGCATCAAGAGGTGAAAATAAATGCTTGATTTTGAAAAGCCACTTTTTGAAATAAAAAATAAAATCGAATCCTTAAAAGAATCTCAAGAAAAAAATGACGTGGACTTACAAGAAGAAATAGAAATGCTTGAAGCATCTTTAGATAGAGAAACTGAAAAAGTTTATACTAACCTTAAACCCTGGGACCGTGTACAATTAGCGCGTTTACAAGAGCGTCCAACATCATTAGACTATATTCCATATATTTTTGATTCATTTATTGAATTACATGGAGATAGAAATTATAGGGATGACCCAGCGATGATTGGTGGCATAGGTTATTTGAATGGCCAACCAGTCACTGTTGTAGGGCAACAACGTGGTAAAGATACAAAAGATAATATTTATCGTAATTTTGGTATGGCGCATCCAGAAGGTTATCGTAAAGCACTTAGATTAATGAAGCAAGCTGAAAAATTTAATAGGCCGATTATTACTTTTATCGATACAAAGGGTGCATACCCAGGTAAAGCTGCAGAAGAACGTGGTCAAAGTGAATCTATTGCGCGAAATTTAGTGGAAATGGCTTCGTTAACTGTACCTGTTATTTCAATTGTTATTGGTGAAGGTGGTAGTGGTGGTGCTCTAGGATTAGGTATTACTAATCGAATATTAATGCTTGAAAATAGTACATATTCTGTAATTTCTCCAGAAGGCGCGTCAGCATTATTATGGAAAGATAGTAACCTTGCAAAAATAGCAGCTGAAACAATGAAAATCACTGCAGAAGATTTACATGAATTAAAGATTGCAGATGAAGTAGTTAAAGAACCTTTAGGTGGCGCACATCAAGATATTGAAAAACAAGCTCAAAATATTAAACGCACTTTTGAGATACATTTAAAAGAATTAAGTTCATTCAGTAAAGAAAAACTCGTGGAAGATCGTTATCAAAAATTCAGAACGATAGGTTCTTATAAAGAATAATATAAAGACAAAGCGAAGTTCTAATAATTTAGAGCTTCGTTTTGTTTTTGTAAATAATTACCATTTAATTTGTTTAATTATTTTAAATAAAAGGTATTATATAAAAGGTCTAAACTTCTATTTATAATCAAAATAAAGGAAACGCTTTCTAAATGATTCGTTAGATTAAAAACGTTTACATTAGTCGCAAAGCCTTATTTTAATGGCACCAAGCGTAATTTTATGGTATTTTTAGAATAAGAAATACATGTTAGAAAGGTATGTCGTCATGAAAAAAATTGCAGTGTTGACAAGTGGTGGAGATTCTCCAGGCATGAATGCAGCAGTAAGAGCTGTAGTTAGAAAAGCGATTTACAATAACATTGAAGTTTATGGTGTTTACCAAGGCTATCAAGGTTTATTAAACGATGGTATCGAGAAACTTGAACTCGGTTCAGTGGGAGACACGATTCAACGTGGCGGAACTTTTTTATATTCAGCAAGGTGTCCTGAATTTAAAGAAGTAGAAGCTCGTAAAAAAGGTATTGAGAATTTACGTAAAAGAGGCATCGAAGGACTTGTAGTTATTGGTGGAGACGGTAGCTATAGAGGTGCACAACGTATAAGTGAAGAATGTGAAGAAATTCAAACGATTGGAGTTCCAGGTACGATTGATAATGATATCAATGGTTCTGACTTTACGATTGGATTTGATACAGCATTAAATACCATAATTGATTGTGTTGATAAGATTCGAGATACTGCATCAAGTCATGCAAGAACATTTATCATTGAAGTTATGGGCCGTGATTGTGGTGATTTAGCACTTTGGGCTGGTCTTTCGGTCGGTGCAGAAACAATCATTGTTCCTGAAGTTGAGACTGATATGAAAGACGTAGCTGAAAAGATTGACAATGGTATCAAACGAGGCAAAAAACATTCAATTGTTATGGTTGCTGAAGGTTGTATGTCAGGTGAAGTTTGTGCTCAAGAACTAACTAAATACATTAATGTTGACGCTCGTGTTTCTGTGCTTGGCCACATCCAACGTGGTGGAAGTCCAAGTGGTGCAGATAGGGTTCTAGCTTCACGTCTTGGTGGTCATGCAGTGGATTTACTGTTAGAAGGTAAAACTGCAATTGGCGTTGGGATTAGAAACAATGAACTTACTGATACGTCATTTGAAGAAATATTTAGATCAAATGAACATGAATTTGACTTTGAAACTTTTGAATTAACGAACGAATTATCTATATAAAATACTGGGAGGAAATAATAATGAGAAAAACTAAAATTGTTTGTACAATTGGACCTGCGTCAGAATCAGAAGAAATGCTTGAGAAATTAATCAAAGCTGGAATGAATGTGGCGCGTTTAAACTTCTCTCATGGTGATCATGCAGAACATAAAGCGAGAATTGATACTATTCGCGAAGTTTCTAAGAGATTAGGAAAAACAGTTGGGATTTTACTAGACACTAAAGGTCCTGAAATTCGTACACACAACATGAAAGATGGCGTGATTGAACTCGAAAAGGGCAATGAAGTAATTGTTAGTATGACTGAAGTAGAAGGCACTTCAGAAAAATTCTCAGTAACTTATGATAATCTTATCAATGATGTAGACGAAGGTTCGTATATTCTATTAGATGATGGTTTAATCGAATTACAAGTTAAATCAATTGATAAAACTAATGGTGAAGTTCTTTGTGACATATTAAATACTGGAGAATTAAAAAATAAAAAAGGTGTTAACTTACCAGGCGTAAAAGTTAGTTTACCAGGTATCACTGATAAAGATGCTGAAGACATTAAATTTGGTATCAGTGAAGGTGTAGATTTTATTGCTGCAAGTTTCGTACGTCGTCCAAGCGATGTATTAGACATTCGTAAATTATTAGAAGCACAAAATAATACAAATATCAGCATTATTCCTAAAATTGAAAACCAAGAAGGAATTGACAATATCAAAGAAATTCTTGAAGTTTCTGATGGCTTAATGGTTGCTCGTGGTGATATGGGTGTTGAAATTCCACCGGAATCAGTGCCAATGGTACAAAAAGACTTAATTAGACAATGTAATAAATTAGGTAAACCTGTAATTACAGCAACTCAAATGTTAGACTCTATGCAACGTAACCCACGTGCTACACGTGCGGAAGCTAGTGACGTTGCCAATGCAATTTATGATGGCACAGATGCTGTTATGCTTTCTGGCGAAACAGCTGCAGGACAATATCCTGAAGAAGCTGTCAAAACTATGCGTAATATTGCTGTTTCAGCAGAAGCTGCTCAAGATTATAAAAAATTATTATCTGACCGTACTAAATTAGTTGAAACTTCACTAGTAAACGCAATTGGTGTATCAGTTGCGCATACTGCTTTAAACTTAAATGTTAAAGCGATTGTTGCCGCAACAGAAAGTGGTTCAACTGCGCGTACTATTTCTAAATACCGTCCGCAATCAGACATTATTGCCGTTACACCTAGTGCAGAAACAGCACGTCAATGTGCATTAGTTTGGGGTATCCACCCAGTAGTTAAAGAAGGACGTAAGACAACTGATGCATTATTAAATAATGCCGTAGCAACTGCAGTTGAAACTGAAAGAGTTCAAAATGGTGACTTAATTATTATCACTGCTGGTGTACCAACAGGTGAAAAAGGTACTACAAACATGATGAAATTACATCTTGTAGGGGACGAACTTGCTAAAGGTCAAGGCGTTGGAAGAAACTCAGTTGTCGGACAAACACTAGTTGTGAATGACGCTAGTGAATTAGAAGGTAAAGATTTATCAGAATCAATTATCGTTACAACTTCTGTAGATGAAACGCTTGTACCTTATATTGAGAAAGCAATTGGTCTTATTACAGAAGAAAATGGTATTACATCACCAAGCGCAATTATTGGATTGGAAAAAGGAATTCCTACAATTGTAGGCGTTGAAAATGCTACTAAAAATATCCAGAATGATGTTTTAATTACTGTAGATGCTAATCAAGGTAAAATCTTCGAAGGTTATGCAAACGTACTATAATTTAATAGATGTTTAGTTTGGTAACTTAATTTAAACTATATTAAATCTAGAGTATGTTTACTTAGATTTATAATAAAAGGACGAAGCCATAAATTAGATGGCTTCGTCCTTTTTGTGGTATTACCAAGTTTAAAGCAGGTTATACTAAACAGTATTCATACTCATATAAATTGTGTTGAGTATAGACACAAAAAAACGGAACATCAATAGATGTCCCGTTTTTTGCGGTTTATCTGGTGTTACTGTTTATAAGCTTATTACTGCTTACGTGACACTTGTTTATAACGTAGGTACATAAGAGTTAATAAGACAAACCAAATAGGTGTTAAAAATACTGCTATTCTTGTATCAGTATTTACAAATAATAAACAAAATACTAATAAGAAGAAAGTTAAAATAACATACGCCATATATTTTCCACCTGGTAATTTAAATGTTGCTCTTTTATGTAGTTCAGGATTTCTACGATGGTAATTTATATATGCTACTGTGATTAATCCCCAAACAACAATAAATAATACGGTTGAAACGGTTGTGATATATGTGAAAACAAGTGTGGCATTTGGAATGATATAGTTTAATAGTGCTGCGATCATAAGCAATGCACACGATACAAATATTGCAATATGCGGCACGCCATTTTTATTTGTCTTTTCAAAGTAAGGTGGCGCTTGTTTTTGCGTTGAAAGTCCAAATAACATACGACTATTTGAGAAGATACCACTATTACAAGAAGAAGCCGCAGCTGTTAATACTACAAAGTTAATGATTCCTGCTGCAAAAGGAATACCAATTAGTGCGAACAATCTCACGAATGGACTTTCCTCAGGGTTAATTTGGTTCCATGGGATAATAGACATGATAACAGCTAACGCGCCTACATAGAATACTAATATACGAATAGGAACACTATTTACAGCTTTAGGCAATGTCTTTGTTGGATCTTTTGTTTCTCCGGCTGTTACTCCTATAAGTTCAATACCTACAAATGAGAACAATGCCATTTGGAAAGACATTACGAAACCGCTCATACCTTTAGGGAATATTCCGTTGTTATATAAATTTGATAATGATGCATGTCCAAATTGCGTATCGTAAGCCATAATAATCATTATTGCACCAACTACTATTAATGCAATGATGGTAAATATTTTAATAAGCGCAAACCAAAACTCTAATTCACCAAATAATTTGGCACTTAATAAGTTTAGTGACATTAAGACAAGTACACAAAATAATGCACTTATCCAGTTAGGTATATTTGGAAACCAAAAACTCACGTATTTTGCAACAGCAGTTACTTCTGCCATACCAGTAATGATCCAACAGAGCCAATATGTCCAACCTGTTACAAAACCTGCAAATGGACCGATATAATGGTTTGTGACATCTGCAAATGATTTGAAATTTGTGTTTGTTACTAATATTTCTCCCAATCCACGCATAAACATAAAAAGCATAAAGCCAATTATGATATATGTAAGTAAAATAGAGGGGCCAGTTAACGCAATAGTCTGACCTGCTCCTAAAAATAGTCCTGTACCAATTGCTCCCCCGATTGCAATTAGCTGGATGTGACGATTACTTAGTTCTCTTTGTAATTCATGATTAGCCATAAAATTATACTCCTTTATTTAGTTAATTATTATTATGCTATGCAATATAAAATAAAACAACTATTTTTTTATATAGAGTCTATGGTGTTTAGTATAATAATACATTAATTATTTGTTATTAATCTTGATAACCAATTAAAAAGCTATAAAAATTGAAGTGAGCCACTTTCCATATTAAAATGAATTTATAACAATGTAAAAGATAGAAGTGTGTTATAGGGCATATAAACAAATAAGTATTTCATATTGATTTGGTAAGAAAATATACTCAAAATATTCACAAAAGAGTCAATGTTGGATATAATGAATTTTGAAAGCCATTTCATAATGAAATAGAAAAGGGGAATTTATATATGGCAGAGTTACAGAAAGGTTTAGAAGGGGTAATTGCATCTGAAACAAAAGTAAGTTCTATTATCGATAGCCAATTAACTTATGCTGGTTACGATATTGATGACTTAGCGCAGAATGCTGAATTTGAAGAAATTATCTTCTTATTATGGCATTATCGATTGCCAAATGAGGATGAATTAAAAGACTTAAAACAAAAACTGTTTGAATATATGACTTTAAATCCTAGAGTGTATAACCACTTTAAAGAATACGCGACAGGCAACGTTCATCCAATGACAGCTTTAAGAACTTCAGTTTCATATATTGCTCATTTTGACGAGCATGCTGAAGATGAAGAAGAAAGTCAAACACTGGATCGTGCTGTACGTATTCAAGCTAAGATTGCTTCATTAGTCACGGCATACGCACGTGTTAGAGAAGGAAAGGAAATTGTAAAACCAAGTAGTGATTTAAACTATGCGGGTAATTTCTTGTATATGTTAAGAGGAGAATTACCTTCTGAAATTGAAATTGAAGCATTTAATAAAGCACTTGTTTTACACGCGGATCATGAGTTGAACGCATCGACATTTACAGCTAGATGTGCAGTATCATCATTATCTGATATGTATTCAGGCATCGTAGCAGCTGTTGGTTCATTAAAAGGGCCACTTCACGGTGGTGCAAATGAACGTGTAATGAGCATGTTATCTGAAGTGAAGTCTATTGATGAAGTCGATGAATATATTGATAATAAAATTAAAAATAAAGAAAAAATTATGGGCTTTGGTCACCGCGTATACAAAGATGGCGACCCAAGAGCTAAATACTTAAAAGAAATGAGTAGAAAAATCACTTCAGAAACAGGCCAAAGTCAATTGTTTGATATTTCAGTCAAAATTGCAGATAAAATGAAAGCTGAAAAAGGATTGATAGCAAATGTCGATTTCTTTAGCGCGACTGTATATCATAGTATGAATATTGATCACGATTTATTCACTCCAATTTTTGCAGTAAGTAGAACTTCTGGTTGGATCGCTCATATCTTAGAACAGTATAGAGATAACAGAATTATGCGTCCAAGAGCTAAATATATTGGTGAAACAAATAGAACTTATGAGCCAATTGAAAAAAGATAAATTTTTAATTGAATAAATAATTCTATTTATAAAAATTGAAATTATTAACAATTCATGTATGATATTGGTTAGTACTACTAAAATAGAACTCAAAATTACGGAGGTTTTTTTACATGGCAGGAGAAAAAGTAGTTAAAACAAATGAAGGTTTAACAGTACCAAATAATCCAACTATTCCATTTATTATTGGTGACGGCATCGGCCCTGATATTTGGAATGCAGCAAGCCGCGTAATTGACGCTGCAGTTGAACAAGCTTATAACGGCGAAAAGAAAATCGAATGGAAAGAAGTATTAGCTGGCCAAAAAGCATACGATGAAACTGGCGAATGGCTACCTAAAGAAACACTTGAAACAATTGAAGAATATTTAATCGCGATTAAAGGCCCATTAACTACACCAATTGGTGGTGGAATTCGTTCACTGAATGTTGCTTTACGTCAAGAATTGGATTTATTCACATGTTTACGTCCAGTACGTTGGTTCCAAGGCGTCCCTTCACCTGTAAAACGTCCTGAAGATACAGATATGGTGATCTTCCGTGAAAATACTGAAGATATCTATGCTGGTATTGAATTTAAAGAAGGTACACCAGAAGCAAAAAAATTAATTGACTTTTTACAAGACGAAATGGGTGCCAAAAACATTAGATTCCCTGAAACATCAGGTATTGGTGTGAAACCAGTTTCTAAAGAAGGTACAGAACGTTTAGTTCGTGCATCAATTCAATATGCTATAGATAACAACCGTAAATCATTAACACTAGTACATAAAGGTAATATCATGAAATTTACTGAAGGTGCTTTCAAACAATGGGGTTATGATTTAGCGCATAATGAATTTGGAGATAAAGTATTTACATGGCAACAATACGATGAAATCGTTGAAAAAGAAGGTAAAGATGCTGCAAACGCTGCACAAGATCAAGCTGAAAAAGATGGTAAAATTATTGTTAAAGATTCAATTGCCGATATCTTTTTACAACAAATTCTAACTCGTCCAGCTGATCACGATGTAGTGGCTACGATGAACCTAAATGGTGACTATGTATCAGATGCGTTAGCTGCACAAGTTGGAGGTATTGGTATTGCTCCTGGTGCTAATATCAACTATGAAACTGGACATGCTATTTTCGAAGCTACACATGGTACTGCGCCAAAATACGCTGGATTAAACAAAGTGAATCCATCATCTGAGTTATTAAGTGCTGTATTAATGTTAGAGCATCTTGGATGGCAAGAAGCTGCTGATAAGATTACAAGTTCAATCGAAAAAACGATAGCTTCTAAAGTTGTAACTTATGACTTTGCTCGTCTAATGGACGGGGCAAAAGAAGTGTCTACTTCAGAATTTGCAGACGAATTAATTAAAAACTTATAATTCTATATAACAAAGCTAATATGCTTTGAATTAGAATCACTAGTTAAGTCTGAGACATGATAAGATGTCTCAGGCTTTTCTTTATCTAGTTATCTCGATGGATAGTAAAGAAATTATTATAGTAAAATTGATTATTTCTTCTCTCTATAAGTTTAAAACTTATAGTATAAAAAGAGTAAACTAGAGTAAGTCAGCTTTTTTTGATTAAATGTAAAAGTGTAATTTTTTAATGACTTTTAGCTGATATTTGTTTGACTATCATATAATAAGTGTTCATATTATGAATTAAATGTTAAGATTTTATTAACTAAGGGTAATTAGAATAGTGTAATCAATCAAGTGACTTGGCTAGATACTCTGTATGTTCTAAAGTCACAAATATCGTATGTATATTGGCGTAGTTTGCTAATAAGTGCATTGTAAAGTTTTTGTTAAAAAATTTTAAACTATGTTATTTTTATTAAAATATAAGTTATAATTAATTTGTAAACACAATTATGGAGGTATACTATGTCACAAAAAGTACTTGTAGTAGATGATGAACAATCAATCGTAACCTTATTAAAATATAATTTAGAACAAGCCGGATACATAGTAGAAGTTGCTTATGATGGAGAAGATGCATTAGAAAAAGTTAACTCTACAAACCCTGAATTGATTGTGTTGGATGTCATGCTTCCTAAAAAAGATGGTATAGAAGTTTGTAAAGCAATACGTTCTGATAAAAATTTAGTGCCTATTCTGATGTTAACGGCCAAAGATGATGAATTTGATCGTGTGTTAGGCCTTGAATTAGGGGCTGACGACTACATGACTAAACCATTTTCACCAAGAGAAGTGGTAGCGAGAGTGAAGGCAATATTAAGAAGATCAGCGATTGTTAATGAAGCAGTACCAGTTGAAAATGATGAAGATGATATACTGATTGGATCAATAAGAATCAGACCAGAATATTTTGAGGTATATAGAGAAGACGAATTGCTAGAATTGACTCCAAAGGAGTTTGAATTGTTATTATACCTTATTGAAAGACAGGGAAGAGTTATCACTCGTGAGCACATGTTGAATTCAGTTTGGAATTATGAATTCGCAGGAGACTCTAGAATTGTGGACGTACATATTAGTCATTTGAGAGATAAATTAGAAGAAAATCCTAAACAACCAAAACTCATTAAAACAGTTCGAGGGTTGGGCTATAAATTGGAAAGACCTAAAGTCTAATGCTCAAGTTTCACCAAAGACTTTTATTTTTATTATGTACCATCGTTATTATTAGCTTTTTAATATTAGGCACTATTATCACACATGTAATCCATAATACTATTACAACTGGACAAGAAGGCGATCTAGAACACCAAGCACAACATTTTGTGAATCTCTATAATGATGATAAAAAAGAAGAGATGAAAGATGTTGCTAAAAGCGAAGAACTTACAGTGTATATTAAAGAAAATAACGATGTCTTGTTTTCGACAAAACAAGGGACGCAAATTAATAATGATATAAATAATCCCGCTATTCCTTCTAAACTGACATATGATAAGCAAAATGATGACCATAGATTTACCTTTAAGACATCTATAAATAATAAAGATGTTTTAATTAGTGGTATAAACAATGAGATTTTAGAAATACAGATTGAAGTCTGGAAATATATAGCGATTATTGGTTTGTTTGTATTAATTATTATATTTTTAGTTGTAAGAAGCATTAATCGAACATATATTAGACCGATTAATGAAGTGACTTACGCCACAAATCTATTGGCTGAAGGTTATTATCATGTAAGGGTACCAGAAAGCAATGTCAAAGAGACAAGAGAATTGTTTGTAACTACTAATGAGCTAGCACGTAGGTTGCAAAGACTTAATCATAAACAGAAACTGCAATCAAATAGGTTGAAAACAACTGTTGAAAATATCCCGAGTTCAATATTAATGATTGATAAATATGGTGAAATTGTTGTAGCAAATAAATCGTTTTATCATGTATTTACACCAGATGAAGCTGTTGAACATAAAAGTTATGTTGATTTTACCGATATTAAATTACAAAGGTTAATTACTGAAGCTTTTAAAGTTGAGAAACCTATTTATGACCAAATTAAATTAACTATCAATCAAGTGCACGAGAAATATTTTGATACAGCTTGTGTTCCAATATTATCAAGAACAAGGAAAAACCTTTACGGTATGGTCATTGTTTTACACGATATAACGAATCTTAAAAAACTTGAGAATTTAAGGCGTGAATTTGTAGCTAATGTATCGCACGAATTGAAAACACCTATTACGTCAATTAAAGGATTTGCGGAAACGTTATTAGACGGTGCTAAAAATGATGAACAAACACTCAATGACTTTTTAAAAATTATCTCTAAAGAGTCCGACCGTATTGAGACTTTAGTATTTGATTTATTAGATTTATCACATGTAGAACAACAGACAGAAATAGAAACTGCGTATATGAGTTTGTCTGACATAGCACAAACAACAATTAAGAACATACAAAAGATTGCGGAAGACAAAAACATAACTATAATTAATGAAATTGATTCTGATATTGTTATTGATGCAAATCAAGATAAAGTATCTCAAGTTGCGCTTAACTTATTATCAAATGCGATTAGTTATTCTAAGGAAGATAGTGATGTGATAATCCGTGTTTATAAAGAAGACCAAAAGCGTATCATGGAAGTGCAAGATTTTGGAATTGGAATAAGTGAAGAAGATCAAAAACATATTTTTGAACGTTTTTATCGCGTTGATAAAGCGAGAAGTAGAGATTCAGGTGGTACTGGGCTGGGTTTATCTATCACTAAGCACATTATGGAAGCGCATGGCGGTAGGATTAATGTCTATAGTACACTTGGAGAAGGTTCTACATTTAGAGTCACTTTTTTTAAATAGTGATGATAAATAAAAATTTATGAATATGACAATTATCAATTAAGCATATTGCTAGCAAAATATAAAAATGCATCGTATCTAAACACTGAACTGACACTATTTGTAGTTTAGCTTAAGGTATATAAGTGAGGAATCGACGTCTGAATTTTAAAATCGACGTCGGTTTTTTATGTTTTTTTAAATGGTAGAAACTGCGTGAAATTGAACAGTTAAGCGTATATTTAAAAGGGATAAACATGTTAAGCTAGTATTAGAGCTAAGAGAATTTTTCATAATAAATGATAGTAGCAATATATTTACAATTAATATGTTGATTATAAAAAAAGTATAATAACGTTTCGATATAGGTAAGTTAGTGATTTATGCTAAAATGTTAAATAAATATGTGTTGGAGGTTAAAATAGTGAATAAATTAATTCTAATTGATGGTAATAGTCTAAGCTTTAGAGCTTTTTATGCTTTACCACTATTACAAAATAAAGCAGGTATACACACTAATGCCGTGTATGGATTTGCAATGTTACTAGAAAAGATAATCAAAGAAGAACAGCCTACACATTTTCTTGTTGCATTTGATGCAGGAAAAACTACATTTAGACATGATAAATATAGTGAATATAAAGGGGGACGTCAGAAAACGCCACCCGAACTGAGTGAGCAATTTCCTTATGTAAGGCAGTTATTGGATGCTTACCAAATTAAAAGATATGAATTAGAAAATTATGAAGCAGATGATATCATTGGAACATTAAGTAAAGAGGCAGATAGCGCACAATTTGAAACTATTATTGTTACAGGTGATCGCGACTTAACACAACTAGCAACGGACGATGTTACAATTTATTACACAAAGAAAGGTGTGACTGATGTTGATCATTACACACCTGATTTTATTGCCGAAAAATATGACGGTTTAGTCCCAAATCAAATCATAGATATGAAAGGTTTGATGGGTGATGCATCAGATAATATCCCAGGTGTTGCGGGTGTCGGCGAAAAAACTGCAATTAAGTTATTAAAACAGTTTTCAACCGTGGAAAATGTTTATGAACATTTGGATGAAGTTTCTGGCAAGAAATTGAAAGAAAAACTAGAAAATAGTAAAGACGATGCGTTGATGAGTAAGGAACTCGCAACAATTAATTGTGAAAGTCCTATAGAGATTTCGTTAGAAGATACAAAGTTACCAGAAAATCCAGATACTTCAGCTAAAATTGATCTATTTAAAAAATTAGAATTTAAACAATTGCTTGAGCAAATAGATGTTGATGGGACACATTCTACAGCTGAAGAAAAAGAACTAAATGTAGAATCTGATTTTACAAATATTAACTTTAAAGCTTTAACTTCTGCTACTGTACATTTTGAATTAGATGGTACTAATTATTTGAAAGATGATATTTTGAAATTTGCATTGTTTGATGGTGAGCACCATATTGTTATTGATGCAACAACTATTCATGATTATCCTGAACTTATAACTTGGTTAGAAGATGATACAACAGAAAAAAACGTTTATGATGCAAAAAAAACATATATTGTTGCACATAGGTTAGGTATAGATATTAAAAATATTATTTTTGATGTAATGCTTGCAAGTTATATTATCGATCCTTCTCGAGCTATTGATGACGTTAACTCTGTAGTTACCAATTACGGTCAGCACTATGTTCAACAAAGTGTTGAAGTATATGGAAAAGGTAAAAAAAGACATTTACCTGAAGATGATGTATTGAATCATTATGTTGCAACTGTGATAGAAGCAATTAGTCAAGTTAAACCAATCATGCAAGAACAATTAATCGAATATAACCAAACAGATTTATTAGACAATTTAGAATTGCCATTAGCGCGCATATTAAGTGATATGGAAGAAACAGGGATTTACACTGTTGCTAGTGACTTGGAAGAAATGGAAAAAGAAATTCAGACTAAATTAGATGTACTGATTGACAATATTTATCAAGCTGCAGGTGAATCATTCAATATTAATTCACCAAAGCAATTAGGTGTCGTATTGTTTGAAACATTAGAGTTACCGGTAATTAAGAAAACAAAAACGGGATATTCTACTGCAGTAGATGTACTAGAACAATTACAAGGACAACATCCAATTATAGAATATATATTAGAATACAGACAACTTGCTAAGTTACAATCTACTTATGTCGAAGGTTTACAGAAGGTTATAAGTGATGATAATCGTATTCACACGAGATTCAATCAAACATTAGCACAAACAGGTAGATTATCGTCTATCGATCCAAATTTACAAAACATTCCTGTCCGTTTAGAAGAGGGGAGAAAAATAAGAAAAGCATTTAAATCTAGTGATGATAACAATGTTATTTTTTCTGCGGATTACTCGCAAATTGAACTCCGTGTACTAGCTCATATTACACAAGACGAAAGTATGAAACAAGCATTTATTAATGATGACGATATTCATACGGCAACAGCGATGAAAGTATTTGATGTAGAGCCTGATGAAGTAGACGGCATGATGCGTAGACAAGCTAAAGCAGTTAACTTTGGTATTGTTTATGGCATCAGTGATTATGGTTTGAGTCAGAGTTTAGGAATAACTCGGAAACAAGCTAAACAATTTATTGATGACTACTTAGATAGTTTCCCTGGCGTGAAACAATATATGGAGGATATCGTTAAAGATTGTAAAGCACAAGGCTATGTAGAAACCTTGTTACACCGTCGTAGATATATTCCAGATATCACAAGCAGAAATTTCAATTTGCGAGGTTTTGCAGAGAGAACCGCAATGAATACCCCAATTCAAGGTAGTGCTGCTGATATAATTAAATTAGCTATGGTTAACTTTGATAAAGAAATTAAGCATACTGATTTTCACGCAAAGTTATTATTACAAGTACATGATGAATTGATTTTTGAATTACCGAAAGATGAAGTTGAAGCATTCAGTAAATTTATAGAAGAAATCATGGATAATGCCCTTGAACTAGATGTTCCATTAAAAGTAGAATCTAGTTATGGGGCAACATGGTATGATGCAAAATAGAAAGAAGGTACTTAAATGCCTGAACTCCCAGAAGTAGAACATGTAAAAAGAGGTATTAAACCGTTTGCCACCGGTCAAAAAATTGAATCTGTTATATTTTCCGAGAAAGTTAAGGAAGGTAAGGCAAGCCAACGCGAAACTATAATTAAAGGTATGGCATTAGATACATTCCAAAAATTCACGGAACAATATGTGATTAAAGAGATTGAACGTCGTAGTAAATATATTGTGTTTCACCTAGAAAAAGGTGAAGAAGAAAGGATACTCATCAGTCATTTAGGTATGGCTGGTGGATTCTTTGTGGTTGATAAAATTGAAGATATTAGTGTGCCAAATTATAGAAAACATTGGCATGTTATATTTAAGTTAGATAACGATAAACTACTAGTTTATTCAGATATTAGAAGGTTTGGAGAAATTAGAAATGTACCTGATTTCGAGGCTTATCCTTCATTTTTAGAAATTGCTCCAGAACCTTTTGAAGAAGAAGCAAAAGGGCATTATATAGCTTGGTTTGATAAAAAAACATATCAAAATAAGCCGATTAAACAAATGATTTTAGATCATAGAGTAATCTCGGGGTGTGGCAATATTTATGCGTGCGAAGCATTGTTTAGGGCAGGTATACATCCAGCTCGGTTATCAAAATCATTAAATAATCAAGAACGCGACATATTGTTTTACTATGTTCGAGATGTGTTAGAATCGGGTATAAAATATGGTGGAACAAGTATCTCCGACTATCGTCATGCAGATGGTAGTACTGGAACGATGCAACAACATCTTAATGTTTATAAACAAAAGGTTTGTAAGGTTTGTGGGAATGACATAGAAACCCAAGTAATTGCAACTAGAAACAGTCATTACTGCCCTACTTGCCAAAAATAAAGGAAGAGTGAGAATATGCCAAAAGTTATAGGACTAACTGGTGGTATCGCATCAGGTAAATCAACCGTTTCAGAGCTTTTAACTGCACACGGGTTTAAAGTTGTTGATGCAGATATTGCATCAAGACAAGCTGTGGGAAAAGGAACTAAAGGACTAACACGTGTCAAAGAAGTATTTGGCGATGAAGCAATAGATGAAGATGGTAATATGAATAGATCATATGTTGGTGAAGTTATTTTTAATCAACCAGAAAAAAGGTTGATTTTAAATGAAATTGTTCATCCAATTGTTCGTGATATAATGGAGAAAGAAAAAGCCATATATCTTGGGCAAGGTTATAACGTGATTATGGATATTCCATTATTATTTGAAAATGACTTACAGGAAACTGTAGACGAAGTGTGGTTAGTGTATACTTCTGAAAGCATTCAAATAGATCGATTGATGGAACGTAATGATTTATCAATGGAAGAAGCAAAAGCACGTGTATACAGTCAAATATCAATTGATAAAAAACGAAGAATGGCAGATCATGTCATAGACAATAGAGATACCAAATTAGAACTTAAACAAAACTTAGAAGATTTATTGCTTGAAGAAGGTTACATTGAGAGTGATACTGAAGAAGCACAATAATTGAATTGTAAAACCATCCAATTTTCATTATAAAATTGGATGGTTTTTTACGTATGAACACCGAAGGATAGTATTTATAATGTATCTTGAGCCAAAAAATTTAGCTATGTTTTTGATTTAAAAAGAGAATCGGTTATAAAATATATGTATTTGTATTACTATAAGCATAGATTACTTAACATAAAGAATTTTATAATTGTTTTAGAAAACGCTTTCTTATAAACGGATTTATGTTATACTATTTCCATAAAGTATAACACTAAAACGAGGGGTGCTTCGAATGACGACAAATATTGCAATTAACGGAATGGGTAGAATAGGTAGAATGGTATTGAGAATTGCGCTCAATAATAAAGATTTAAATGTAGTAGCGATAAATGCTAGCTACCCAGCTGAAACAATTGCTCACCTAATTAACTATGATACAACACATGGTCCATATGATTTAAAAGTAGAGCCGACGGAAGCAGGTATTAAAGTGAATAATCATGTGATTCAATTGGTATCTGATAGAAATCCAGAAAATTTACCTTGGAAAGAATTAAATGTTGATATAGCTATAGAAGCAACAGGTAAATTTAATCATGGAGATAAAGCAATTGCGCATATTCATGCAGGAGCTAAAAAAGTATTGTTAACAGGACCATCAAAAGGTGGCGATGTGCAAATGATCGTCAAGGGTGTAAATAATGATCAATTAGACATAGAACAATACGATATTTTTAGCAATGCTTCATGTACAACAAATTGCATTGGACCAGTTGCTAAAGTTTTAAATGATGAATTTGGTATTCAAAATGGATTAATGACTACTGTTCATGCTATTACTAATGATCAGAATAATATTGACAACCCTCATAAAGATTTAAGACGTGCACGTTCATGCAATGAAAGTATTATTCCAACTTCCACAGGCGCTGCAAAAGCGTTAAAAGAAGTATTGCCTGAATTAGAAGGTAAATTACATGGTATGGCTTTAAGAGTACCAACTAAAAATGTATCTTTAGTAGACTTGGTTGTAGATTTAGATACAGACGTAACGAGGGAACAAGTTAACAAAGCATTTAAAGACAATGATTTGCAAGGTGTTATTTCAACTGAAGATGCACCATTAGTATCAATGGATTTCAATACGAACCCACATTCAGCCATCATTGATACGCAAAGTACAATGGTTATGGGTGATAAGAAAGTTAAAGTGATTGCATGGTACGATAACGAGTGGGGCTATTCAAACAGAGTCGTGGATGTTGCAGCTCAAATTGGTCATTTACTTAAAAGTGATGTTGCAGCTGTAACACACTAAAATGGGTTCATACCATTAACAATAAATATGAATATGAAAGTAATAATTTAAAAACTCCTTCTAAATTAATGCGCTTAAATATGCGCTAATTTAGAAGGAGTTTTGTTAATGTTAGTTGCTTAATGATCAATTACTACATGTGTATATTTAAACATATAGTGTAATAAACGCAAGTTATTTAGGTGGGAATTGTCGCAAGTTGAAAATGTGTAAGACTTAATTTGAAAAAATTTGCCATTAATTACCATATCCTAAATTGTGTAATAGCGATTCTTTTGTGACATGCATATTTATAGTATAATAGAAAATAATCATAAATGAGAGGGTGATAATTCGATGAAATGCCCGAAATGTAATTCGACTCATTCTCGTGTTGTAGACTCTAGACATGCAGATGAAGTTAATGCGATTCGTCGTAGAAGAGAATGTGAAAATTGTGAAACAAGATTCACTACCTTTGAACATATAGAAAAAAGACCGCTTATCGTGGTGAAAAAAGATGGCACACGAGAGCAATTTTCTCGTGAGAAAATATTGAATGGTTTAGTGCGTTCTTGCGAAAAAAGACCAGTTCGCTATCAACAATTAGAAGATATTACCAATAACGTTGAATGGAAGTTGCGTGATGAGGGACATGCTGAAATTTCTTCTAGAGAAATAGGGGAACATGTAATGAATTTACTTATGCATGTAGACCAAGTCTCGTACGTACGATTTGCATCTGTTTATAAAGAATTCAAAGATGTTGACCAATTATTACAATCAATGCAAGGTATATTAGTTAATAATAAACGGAGTGATTCATAAATGGGGTTACAATCATATGATTATGGATTGAGACCACATGATAATTTTACTGTCGTGCGTGAATTTTATTTAAACAATAATCATTTAGAAATATTGAATAGATTGTTTACGCCGATGATTGGCGTCAACGCTACAGGACTATATCATTATTTAAATCAATTCGTGAAACACGAAGAAGATGCGGTATTGACACACTATATTATTATGAGTGAGTTAAAAATTAATCTATTAGAATTTAGAAAAGAAATGGATTTGTTGGAAGGTATTGGTTTGGTAAAAACTTATGTAAATCATAATGAACAACACTCCTCATTTGTTTATTTCCTTAACCAACCCCCGACTGCAAAACAGTTTTTCAGTGACCCCATGTTATCAGTTTATCTGTATAGTGAGGTAAGTAAACAACGATATCAACAATTAAAACATCACTTTGAAACCAAAAGTTCTGTAGACTTAAATAGCTATCAAGATGTAACGCGTACATTTACTGATGTTTTTAAAATACCTAATAAAGCGTTAGCGCAAGATACAGAACACATCCAAGATGATAAGCCGTATGGAGGTATAGACCTTACACACGTTCACTTTGATTTTGAAACATTATATGATTTGTTGCAAAATCATTTTATTAGTTCAAAAATAGTTACGAATGATGCTAAAGCGTTAATAACACAAATTGCAACATTATATGGTTTGACGCCTGAATCAATGAAACGTATTATTTTAAAATCGATAACTAGTGCGCAAGAATTATCTTTTGAAGAATTAAGAAAACATGCACGTACTTATTATTTAATGGAACATGAACAACAGTTACCAAATTTACAAGTTAAATCAGAAAAAGATAATGTTCCTTCAAAAATAAACACTTCTGAAGAAACATCAAGTCAACCTGATAATTGGTTGGTACAATTGGAGCAAACAAGCCCAATTGATATGTTAGCATCGTGGTCAGAATCAGAACCTACAACACAGCAAAAATTCATGGTTGAAGAATTGATTGAACGTGAAAACTTATCTTTTGGTGTTATTAATATTCTATTGCAATTTGTTATGTTGAAGGAAGATATGAAATTACCTAAAACTTATATTTTTGAAATAGCATCAAATTGGAAGAAAAAAGGTATTAAAACGGCTGAACAGGCATATGAATATGCAATGAAAGTTAACCAACCTAAAAAAGAATCTTATCCTACCAAAAATAGATATAAACAAAAACAATTAGCTTCTAGAGAAATGACACCGAAATGGTTAGAAGAGCGAGATGAGAAACCAGAAAAAGATAAACAACAGCATAACGATGAAGAAGATGAGAAGCTAAAAAATGACAGAGAACGATTTTTAAATCAATTAAAAAATAGATGGAAGGAGGGCGAATAAATGAAATCTTTTAATAATATCATGGGAGAGTCAGATGATTTATCAAAACGTATAGAAAAAATAAAAAAAGATGTGATTAATGATTCTGATGTTAAACGCTTTTTAAATGAGCACCAATCAGAATTGACAAATGCCATGATAGATGAAGACTTAAATATTTTACAAGAATACAAAGACCAAGTGAAACACTATGATGGACATGCTTATAAGGATTGTCCCAACTTTGTAAAAGGTCATGTTCCAGAACTATATATTGAAAGTAACCATATCAAAATTCGTTATTTACCTTGCCCGTGTAAAATAAAGTATGATGAAGAAAGGTTTAACTCTCATCTAATTACTTCGCACCATATGCAACGTGATACTTTAGACGCTAAACTTGAAGATATTTACATGGATAGAAGAGATAGATTAGATGTTGCAATGGCAGCAAACAAAATTTGCGATAAAATTACGAAACACGATCCTCAAGTTAAAGGATTATACTTGCACGGCCCATTTGGAACAGGGAAGTCTTTTATTTTAGGCGCCATTGCGAATCAGTTAAAAACAGAAAAAATTCCTTCTACTATTGTCTATTTACCTGAATTTATTCGCTCACTTAAAGGCGGTTTTAAGGATGGAAGTTTTGAAACAAAATTATCCAGAGTACGAGAAGCGAATATTTTAATGTTAGATGATATCGGTGCTGAAGAAATTACACCATGGGCTAGAGATGAAGTAATAGGACCTCTATTACATTACAGAATGGTACAGGAATTACCAACATTCTTTAGCTCTAACCTAAGTTTTGAAGAATTAGAGTATCACCTTTCAGTAACACGTGATGGTATTGAGAAAACGAAAGCAGCCCGAATCATGGAACGTATCAAAACTTTGGCGACACCTTATTATTTAGAAGGAAAAAATTATAGGAACGATTGAAATCTAAAATAAATGTTGTATAATATAATTAAATCTAAATCAAACGAAATGAAACGAAGATACGATTGATATTTCACTACTTCACAGAGAGCCATTAGATGTTGAGATATGGTAAGTATATTTATTGATTACTCCTTCGTCAGTGATGTTGTAATGAACATCCGGCTCAAGACCGTTATCTTACGTAGAGAGAAGCTATTTTGTAATTATGCAGAAAAGCTTTAATTTAGGGTGGTACCACGAAGACCTCGTCCCTTTTTAGGGATGGGGTCTTTTTATTTTCTCTGCGATTATTGATAAATTGTATTTCGCTTTGGTTTAAGTGCTTGAATAAATAGGAGGAATGTTAAATGGACCAAATTAATATAAAATTTCCAGATGGTAATGCGAAAGTGTTTGATAAAGGCACAACAACAGAAGATATAGCACAATCAATAAGTCCAGGATTAAGAAAAAAAGCCGTAGCTGGAAAGTTGAATGGCCAATTAATTGATTTAACTAGACCAATTGAAGAAGATGGCGATATAGAAATCGTTACACCTGGTACAGATGAAGCTTTGGAAGTGTTACGACATTCAACAGCCCATCTTATGGCGCAAGCATTAAAACGTTTGTATGGAAATGTGAACTTTGGGGTTGGTCCCGTAATCGAAGGCGGTTTTTATTATGACTTTGATATGGAAGAAAGTCTTTCTTCGGATGATTTTGAGAAAATTGAAAAGACAATGAAACAGATCGTTAACGAGAATTATCCAATTGAACGTAAGGTTGTTTCTCGTAATGAAGCTAAAGCATTTTTCTCAGAAGACCCTTATAAATTAGAACTTATAAATGCAATTCCAGAAGATGAAAATGTCACACTATACACTCAAGGTGAATTTACAGATTTATGTCGTGGCGTGCATGTACCTTCAACTTCAAAAATTAAAGAATTCAAACTGTTATCGACAGCTGGAGCTTATTGGCGTGGTGATAGTAACAACAAAATGTTACAACGTATTTATGGGACAGCGTTTTTCGATAAAAAAGATTTGAAAGCACACTTACAAATGCTTGAAGAAAGAAAAGAACGTGATCATCGTAAAATTGGTAAAGAACTAGAGCTATTCTCAAACAACCCATTGGTAGGCGCAGGTTTACCGCTTTGGTTACCAAATGGTGCAACAATCCGTCGAGAAATTGAACGTTATATCGTAGACAAAGAAGTGAGCATGGGTTACGACCATGTTTACACACCAGTTATGGCTAATGTTGATTTATATAAAACATCTGGTCACTGGGATCATTATCAAGAGGATATGTTCCCAACAATGAAACTTGATGAGCATGAAGAAATGGTGCTTAGACCAATGAATTGTCCACACCATATGATGATTTATGCTAATAAACCACATTCATATCGTGAATTGCCAATAAGAATTGCTGAATTAGGCACAATGCATCGTTATGAAGCAAGTGGAGCTGTGTCAGGTTTACAACGTGTACGTGGTATGACTCTAAATGATGCGCATATCTTTGTTCGTCCAGATCAAATTAAAGAAGAATTTAAACGTGTTGTTAATCTAATTATTGATGTATATAAAGACTTTAACTTTGAAAACTATAGCTTCAGACTAAGCTATAGAGACCCAGAAGACAAAGAGAAATACTTCGATGACGATGAGATGTGGAATAGAGCAGAGAGCATGTTGAAGGAAGCTGTTGATGAATTAGGCTTGGATTATGAAGAAGCCATCGGTGAAGCTGCATTCTACGGCCCTAAATTAGATGTACAAGTACAAACTGCAATGGGTAAAGAAGAAACATTGTCCACAGCACAACTTGATTTCTTATTGCCACAAAAGTTTGATTTAACTTATATTGGTAATGATGGAGAACAGCATAGACCAGTTGTTATTCATCGTGGGGTTGTTTCAACTATGGAACGTTTTGTTGCGTTTTTAACTGAAGAAACAAAAGGAGCTTTCCCAACTTGGTTAGCACCTAAACAAGTAGAAATCATCCCTGTAAATGTTGATTTACATTATGATTATGCGAGACTTATTCAAGATGAGCTCAAGTCACAAGGTGTTCGAGTTGAAATTGATGACAGAAATGAAAAAATGGGTTATAAAATTAGAGAAGCACAAATGCAAAAAATTCCATACCAACTTGTCGTAGGTGATAAAGAGGTAGAAAATAGTGAAGTGAATGTGAGGAAATATGGCTCACAAGACCAAGAAACTATAGAGAAAGATGAGTTTATTTGGAACTTGGTCGATGAGATTAGATTGAAAAAACAAAGATAGCCTTGAAAGTAATATAGAAATCATGTATATTACAGGTTAGTGAGTTAAATATAAAATTAAATTTGAGTTAGAGGTTGCATTTTTAAAGAGTAAGTATTCAGAAGCCGTATGGGGCGTATGTTGAATTCATGAAAGGTAAAAATGCCGAAACTGGTATTGACCATTTACACAATATCAGTTGGGACAGTTATCGAAAGAAACTGGACTGTCACATATGTGATGTGCTACCTATATAAATGCTATTATTAAAATGGTTGCATATCTAATAGGTATGCAACCATTTTGTTTTGGTTGAATGATTAAAATTAATACTTTTACGGGATTGAGTGAAAATTATTGTGAATGCGGTTTTGCAAATGTTTGACACTGCGTTTAGATTTTTCATAGTAAAAATTGAATTCTTTAATCATATAGTAAATTAACCTCTAAGTTTAAAGAAAGGACACTTCTATGGCAAAACAAGAAAATCAAAGCAATGGAGTTCAAAGAGGACTAAAAGATCGTCATATTTCCATGATTGCGATTGGTGGATGTATTGGAACAGGGCTATTTATGACTTCAGGTGGAGCGATTCACGATGCCGGAGCCTTAGGTGCATTACTGGCCTATGCAATTATTGGGGCGATGGTCTTCTTCCTTATGACGTCATTAGGAGAAATGGCGACATATTTACCAGTGTCGGGATCATTTAGTACTTATGCAACACGTTTTGTTGATCCTTCTCTAGGATTTGCATTAGGTTGGAATTATTGGTTCAATTGGGTTATTACGGTTGCGGCAGATGTTACAATTGCAGCACAGGTTATACAATATTGGACACCCTTAGCTGGTATGCCAGCTTGGGCTTGGAGTTGTCTATTCTTATTAATTATTTTTGGTCTTAATGCATTATCTGTCCGCGTATATGGGGAAAGTGAATACTGGTTCGCATTAATTAAAGTGGTTACAGTTATCATATTCATCGGGATAGGTCTACTAACAATTTTAGGTATTATGGGTGGAGAATTCGTTGGTTTTGATACCTTTACTAAAGGTGGCGGACCAATACTTGGTGACGGTTTAGGTGGCAGTTTGTTGACTATCTTAGGCGTCTTCTTAGTTGCTGGATTCTCATTCCAAGGTACTGAATTGATTGGTATCACTGCGGGTGAATCAGAAAATCCAGAGCGTGCTGTTCCAAAAGCAATTAAACAAGTATTTTGGAGAATACTGATTTTCTATATTTTGGCAATTTTTGTAATCGGTATGTTAATTCCTTATGACAGTGCAGCATTAATGGGTGGTGGCGATGATATTTCAACATCTCCATTTACACTTGTATTCCAAAATGCCGGACTAGCATTTGCGGCATCATTTATGAATGCGGTAATCTTGACTTCGGTCCTGTCTGCGGGTAACTCTGGTATGTATGCATCAACGCGTATGCTATATTCAATGAGCAAAGATAAATTAGCTTATCCAGTATTTGGTAAAACAAATAAATATGGTGTGCCTTATGTATCATTATTGGTTACAGCACTTATTGTAATTGGTATATTTGTATTACAACATTTAAGTGGTGACGCGTATGAATATATTGTTGCTGCAAGTGGTATGACTGGTTTTATTGCATGGGTCGGTATCGCAGTCAGCCATTATAGATTTAGAAAAGCATTTGATAAACAAAATTATGATAAATCAAAATTAAAATACAAAGCTAAGTTATTTCCATTTGGACCAATATTTGCAGGCGTACTTTGTGTGCTTGTTATTATTGGGCAAGACGTTGACTTTATAAAAACGGGCGATTTCAATCTAAATAGATTTGTTATAACTTATATGGGTATACCTGTATTTTTAGCATTCTTCATTTATCATAAGTTGAGATACAGAACGAAAATCGTTCCGTTAGAACAAGTTGATTTACGTCAAGATGTAGAAATGGACAAAATTAATAAATAGTAAAAAAACAGTTGACTAATGTCATTATTGTTGTTATGATAGGTAACGTTGAATACGAAACGAACCAAGTAGAAGCTCCCGCTTCTCACCTGTTGCGACGCAAAAGCTGTTGGCAGGTCTTATATACGCATGATGTAGTCATGTGTAGAGAAGAGCGGGTATATTATATACTCGCTCTTTTTTCTTGGGATAATTTCGTAAAAATCTTGGAGGTGTCAACCATAGCAAAAGATCAGACTCAAGTTAACGAAAAGATTCGTGCAAAAGAATTACGTTTAATCGGTCAAGACGGAGAACAAATTGGTGTGAAAACTAAGACAGAAGCTCTTGAAATGGCAGATAGAGTAGGTTTAGATGTAGTTATCATGGCTCCGAATGCTAAACCACCTGTTGCTAGAATTATGGATTATGGTAAATATAAATTCGAACAACAGAAAAAAGAAAAAGAAATGAAGAAAAAACAAAAAACAATTAACCTTAAAGAAATACGTTTAAGCCCAACGATTGAGGAACATGATTTCCAAACTAAGTTGAAAAATGGACGTAAATTCTTAGAAAAAGGCGACAAATGTAAAGTTTCAATTCGTTTCAGAGGTCGTGCGATTACGCATAAAGAAATTGGTCAACGTGTTTTAGAGAAATTTGCAGATGAATGTAAAGATATCGCTACAGTTGAGCAAAGACCTAAAATGGATGGACGCCAAATGTTTATTACATTAAGTCCAATCAATGAAAAATAATAAAAAGATATTACAGGAGGAAATGAATCATGCCTAAAATGAAAACACACCGTGGAGCAGCTAAACGTGTTAAAAGAACTGGTTCAGGTAAATTAAAACGTTCTAGAGCTTTCACATCTCATATGTTTGCAAACAAAACAACTAAACAAAAACGTAAATTACGTAAAGCGTCATTAGTATCTAAATCAGATATGAAACGCGTAAAACAATTATTAGCTTACAAAAAATAATAACTAAAATGTCATAACGTATCAATTTGAATATTGAACATATTTAGAGGAGGAATTTATTATGCCACGAGTTAAAGGTGGAACAGTAACAAGAGCGCGTCGTAAAAAGACGATTAAATTAGCTAAAGGTTACTTCGGTTCAAAACGTACATTATATAAAGTTGCAAAACAACAAGTTATGAAATCAGGTCAATACGCATTCCGTGACCGTCGTCAAAGAAAACGTGATTTCCGTAAATTATGGATTACACGTATCAACGCAGCAGCTCGTCAACACGACATGAGTTATTCAAGACTTATGAATGGTTTGAAAAAAGCTGAAATCGACGTTAACCGTAAAATGCTTTCAGAAATTGCTATTTCAGACGAAAAAGCTTTCGCTGAGTTAGTAACTAAAGCTAAAGATGCTTTAAAATAGTATCTAAATTATAGAGGGAGTGCGACAGAAATACTATTATAAAAAATAGATTTCTGTCGCACTCCCTATTTTTGGTTAAATCATATGACATAAGCGGTAATAAATTTATTTATCTGCATTTTAGGATGCGAATTATCATTTTGATAAATAACTATCATTTGATAAAATAGCTTAGAGGTCATAAATGGAGGAGAAACTAATGTCTAAATTCGATGAAATGATTACAGTAGTCCCAAGAAAAATTTTATTTAACGATGAAAAGAATAAATTCAATGGTTTCTTAGATAAAAATACTGTTAAAGGGCAAGAAATTTTTGACACACTTTCTAAATTTGAAGTTAAACGTCGTGGAGATATGGAAGAAGACCCATCATTTAAGCAATTAATTTCTTATTGTTTATTGGAAAATGAGAACGATGAGTTATTAGTATACGAACGTTTAACTGGCGGAGGAGAATCCCGTTTGCATGGTCAGTCATCTATCGGTGTAGGCGGCCATATGAATGATGTTAAAGGTGCTGAATCAATTAATGAAGTGTTAAGAGTTAATGCGCAACGAGAATTAGAAGAAGAAGTAGGCTTGTCAGAAAGTAAATCACAGAATTTAGCTTACATAGGTTTTATCAATGATGATACAAATGAAGTCGGCGAAGTCCATCTTGGCGTTGTGTTCAAGATTCATGTGAACAGTAACGACGTAGAAGCTATGGAAACTGATACGCTACGTATAAAATGGGTAGATCAAAGTAAAATTGAAGATTATGATGAGTTTGAAACATGGAGCGCTTTAATATTACAAGCTGTAAAATAGGGGTGTTTAAAGATGTCTGATATCATTCCTTTTCCGCGTTCGAAAGATAAATTAGTGAGAGAAATTAAGCAATCTTTTAATAATAATGACTTTGAGCATACTTATAACTTATTTGAAGACTTTGAAGAGCAATTTGAATTAGATGAACAAATGTCTTTATTGAAATGTTCAATGTTATATAAAATGGGGCATTTTCTTGAATTACGTGAAGAGGCTATTATTTTATTAAAACAAGGCACAACTAAGTATGATGACTTGATGATATATTATATTAAAAGTTTGAATGGTCTAGAGCAGTATTTTGAAGTAGTGGAGGTCATTAATCAAATTATTGATGAAGTCCGTGACCATAGAACACGTATGGAACTATTTCCAATTAAAGAATTTGCTTTAAGCCAAATTGATAAGCATAACGAACATGCTACACATATGTTGCAAAATTTTGATGCTATCTCACTTAGAGAACAAATAAATACTATATTAACATTAATTGATCATAACCAATTTAGGTATCAAGAAACAATCGTTAATATTATCAATGAAATGACGCTACCCCCCAATGTGGTAAGTATAATGCTTGAATATTTACGTTTCGCTGGTTACAATCAGACCATTCAAATTCAAAAATTTGGGTTTAATATAGTTGTTGTCCCAGCAAATTTATCTGGCTTAGAACATACGGTGTTCAAAACAAATATAATACCAAAAGTAATTAATCAAATTGAAGATAGTACGCCGCAATTGATTGAAGAAGCGCTTCGCTTAATGAATAATCATGCGATTTTATTCTATCCATTAGAGTTAAAACGCATAGCATTAGAACCAGTGTGGATTGAAGCATACGTAAATTATTTTAAATCCATGCTAGGATTAGAAAATTTAGATATGTCAAATGAGGTTGTGAAATTTATAACTAATATTGATAGTTTATAATAATTAATCATTTGATTTTCGGGTAATTGAAGAAAGTGGCTATAATAAAAATTTTCAAGTTTACAATTTAAATCACGTGTTATAAACACAGTGTTTGTGTAGAGCATAGACGTGTGCTATAATAGTGAAGTTGAAAAAATAAAATAGGATAATCATGGAGGTTTTTATACATGACAGCAACTTGGGAAAAAAAGGAAGGTAACGAAGGCGTTTTAACCGTTACAGTTCCAGCAGAAAAAGTAGACAAAGCAATTGATCAAGCTTTCAAAAAAGTGGTTAAACAAATAAACGTACCGGGCTTCCGTAAAGGGAAAGTACCTCGTCCAATCTTTGAACAACGCTTTGGTGTAGAAGCATTATATCAAGATGCAGTTGATATCTTATTACCAGAAGCTTATGGTGAAGCTATAGATGAAACTGGCATAAAACCAGTTGATCAACCAGAAATTAATGTAACATCTATTGAAAAAGGTAGTGAAATGACATTTGAAGCAAATGTTGTTGTAGAACCAGAAGTACAATTAGGTGATTACAAAGGTTTAGAAATTGAAAAACAAAACGTTGAATTAACTGAGGAAGAATTACAAGAATCAATCGATCATCAATTAGGTCACTTAGCTGAAATGGTAGTTAAAGAAGATGGCGCTATTGAAAATGGCGACACAGTTAATATTGATTTCGACGGCTATGTTGACGGTGAACAATTTGAAGGTGGACAAGCTGAAGGCTATGACCTTGAAATTGGATCAGGTTCATTTATTCCAGGATTTGAAGAGCAATTAGTGGGTGTTAAAACTGGAGAAGAGAAAGACGTTAACGTTACTTTCCCAGAAGAATACCATGCTGAAGAATTAGCTGGTAAAGAAGCTACTTTCAAAACTAAAGTAAATGAAATTAAATTCAAAGATGTTCCAGAACTAACAGATGAAATTGCTAACGAATTAGATGCAGAAGCAAACACTGTTGACGAATTCAAAGAAAACTTACGCAAACGTCTAACTGAACAAAAAGAAACTGATGCTGAAAATAATCAAAAAGAAGAAGCGATTAACAAAGCAGCAAACAATACTACAATTGATGTTCCAGAAGCAATGATTAACACTGAGTTAGATCGTATGGTTCAAGAATTTGGACAACGTATGCAACAACAAGGTCTTAATCTAGAAACTTATTTCCAAATTTCTGGTCAAGATGAGTCACAATTAAGAGAGCAAATGAAAGATGATGCAGAAGAACGTGTTAAAACAAACTTAACATTAACTGCTATCGCAGATGCAGAAGAAGTTGAAGTATCTGATGATGACATTGACAAAGAATTAGAAAAAATGAGTGGACAATTTAATATCTCTGTTGAAGATATTAAACAAACGCTTGGTAATACTGACATTGTTAAAAATGATGTACGTATCCAAAAAGTGATTGACTTATTAGTTGATGAAGCTAAATTAGTAGAACCATCTAAAGATGACTCAGAAGCGTAACTAAATATAGAGTGAGCAAATTATTTTGTGAATTATATGTTAGTCGTTTAATATAGTAAACTAGTAGCAGATGCATTCAAAAATGTATCTGCTACACTATTTTGTGCAAATAACTTGTGAAAGCTGCAAGTTGCATATTAGAATACTATCTAGTATAGTCTTTAGGGAATAGGGGTGTAAATAGAATGTTCAAATTCAATGAAGATGAAGAAAATTTAAAATGCTCTTTCTGTGGTAAAGATCAAGACCAAGTAAAAAAATTGGTTGCAGGAAGCGGCGTGTATATTTGTAATGAATGTATTGAGCTATGTTCAGAAATAGTTGAAGAAGAATTAGCTCAAGCAGAACCTGAAGGTTTAACTGAATTACCAACACCTAAAGAAATTATGGACAAATTAAATGATTATGTTATAGGACAAGAAAAAGCTAAAAAATCATTAGCTGTTGCAGTCTATAATCATTATAAACGTGTCCAACAATTGGGTCCTAATGAGGATGAAGTAGAACTACAAAAAAGTAACGTAGCTTTAATTGGTCCAACTGGTAGCGGTAAAACACTTTTAGCACAAACATTAGCTAAAACATTAAATGTTCCATTTGCCATTGCAGATGCTACTAGTTTAACTGAAGCTGGTTATGTCGGCGATGATGTTGAGAACATTTTACTTCGTTTAATACAAGCAGCAGATTTTGATGTAGATAAAGCTGAAAAAGGTATTATTTACGTCGATGAAATTGATAAAATTGCAAGAAAATCAGAGAATACATCAATTACCCGTGATGTTTCTGGTGAAGGTGTACAACAAGCCTTACTTAAAATTTTAGAAGGTACAACTGCAAGTGTCCCACCTCAAGGTGGAAGAAAACATCCAAACCAAGAATTAATTCAAATTGATACAACAAATATCTTGTTTGTACTTGGTGGTGCGTTTGACGGAATCGACGAAGTTATCAAGCGTAGATTAGGTGAAAAAGTTATTGGTTTCTCAAGTAGTGAAGCTTCTAAATACGATGAAGATGCTATTCTTGAACAAATTAGACCAGAAGATTTACAATCATATGGTTTGATCCCTGAATTTATTGGACGTGTGCCAATTGTAGCTAACCTTGAAACGTTAGATGTCGATGCATTGAAAAATATCTTAACACAACCGAAAAATGCGTTAGTTAAACAATATACTAAAATGCTTGAACTAGATGATGTGGAGTTAGTGTTTACAGATGAAGCGTTATCTGCGATAAGTAATAAAGCAATAGAACGTAAAACAGGTGCACGTGGACTGCGTTCAATTATTGAAGAGGCTTTAATCGACATTATGTATGATGTACCATCTACAGACGGTGTTGTAAAAGTAGTTATTACTGATCAAACAATAACTGAAGAAAAAGATCCTGAACTATACGATAAAGAAGGTAACCTTGTGAACAAGGAACAAACTTCTGCGTAAACTATCTATATATGTTAGCTTGGCAAAACAAACAAACTTTGAACTAAGTTTTAGGTAAATACTTTTTTACTTTGTTTGTTACTGCCAGCATCATATTTGAGGCCGACACGTTTATGACGTCAGGCCTCATTTTTTTATGAAAATAATACGATGTTTTAAAAATACATATTCATATTAGAGTTATTGTAATATAATTAACAAGTGAATTTATAAGAAAAGAGGGTCGATAATGAAGATTAATCCTAACGAAATAGAATTATTAATTAGTGCTGTAAAACCAGAGCAATATCCAGAAACTGGACTAAGTGAAGTTGGCTTAAGTGGTAGATCTAACGTTGGTAAATCAACTTTTATAAACAGTATGATTGGCAGGAAAAACATGGCGCGTACATCACAACAACCAGGTAAAACACAAACATTAAATTTTTATAATATAGATAACCAACTTGTATTTGTAGATGTGCCTGGCTACGGGTATGCAAAAGTAAGTAAAAAACAACGCGAAGCTTTTGGAAAAATGATAGAAAAATATATTTCAGGAAGAGAAGAATTAAAATTAGTTATACAACTTATAGACTTAAGACATAGCCCGACTGAGGATGATATCTTAATGTATAACTATTTAAAATATTATGAAATCCCAACATTTGTAGTAGCTACAAAAGAAGATAAAATTGCCAAAGGTAAAGTTCAAAAACATTTAGCAAATGTACAACAGAAATTAAAAATGGAACCTGAAGATGAAATAATAAGCTATTCTTCAATCAAAAATAATAACCAACAACAGATATGGGATATTATTGCCAAATATCTATAGTAGCTACTAATAAGAGTGATTAAAACTTTTAAGTTGAAGTTATATTTAGGTTTAATTATGACAACAATTTGAATGTAAATTATAATTCTTCTAATTTACTGGTGCAAGTTACTTAACTCAAGCTATAATTGTGTTATAATTTACTTATTGTAATATGTATGGAGGGCGTTATAAATGCATTTAATTGCGGTTAGCATAAATCATCGCACAGCAGATGTAGCACTTAGAGAAAAAGTTGCTTTTAAGGATGATGCCATACGTTCAGCCAATGTTGGTTTATATGAAACGAAGTCTATATTAGAAAACGTGATATTGTCAACTTGTAATCGTACAGAAGTATACGCTGTAACAGATCAAATTCATACAGGTCGCTATTATATTCAAAGATTTTTAGCGAGATCGTTTGGTTTTGATGTTGAAGAAATTAAAGAAATGACTGAAGTAAAAGTGGGGGACGATGCAGTAAAACATTTATTGCAAGTTACTTCAGGATTAGATTCTGTAGTTCTTGGAGAAACACAAATTCTTGGACAAATAAGAAATGCATTTTTCATTGCTCAAGAAGAAGATACAACAGGTACAATCTTTAATCATTTATTTAAACAAGCAATTACTTTTGCGAAAAAAGCACATAATGAAACAGATATTGCTGACAATGCAGTAAGTGTTTCATATGCTGCAGTTGAACTAAGTAAAAAAGTGTTTGGCAAAATTAATAACAAGCAAGCTTTAATCATTGGTGCAGGGGATATGAGTGAACTATCACTCCTTAATTTAATCGGTTCAGGTGTAACAGATATTACGATTGTGAATAGAACTTTGAGCAAAGCTCAAAACTTGGCAATGAAACATAACGTGAAATTTGAAGCAATGACATCTTTACCACAACTTTTAGCAAATGTGGACATAGTAATTAGTTCAACGAGTTCTGATGAATATATTGTAACGAATCGTATGTTACAATCATGTGCATCTGAACGTAAAAATGATTCATTAGTATTAATTGATATTGCAGTTCCTAGAGATATTGAACCTACAATCGATGCGATAGAAGATGTGTTTAATTATGATGTAGATGACTTAAAAGGATTGGTAGATGCCAATTTGAGAGAACGTCAAAATGCAGCTGAGCAAATTATGCAAAGCATTCCAAATGAAATTGTAGCGCATAATGAATGGGTGAATATGTTAGGTGTTGTGCCAGTTATTCGAGCATTAAGAGAAAAAGCTATGAATATTCAAGAAGATACTATGGACAGTTTAGATCGTAAATTACCAGGTTTATCAGAAAGAGAACGAAAAATAATTTCTAAACATACGAAAAGTATTATCAACCAAATGTTGAAAGATCCTATAAAACAAGCTAAAGAATTAAGTAGTGATAAGAAAAGTACCGAAAAATTAGAGCTATTTCAAAACATTTTTGATATTGAAGCTGAAAATGCATATGAGCCTAAAAAGGAAACTACTAATAAGGTGTCAAACAGCCAAATCTTAAGTTTTGAATAAGCATATTCAAATGGTGATGATATGCAAGAAATTATGTTCATAAGATTAAATGAACTTATATTATTATTTTATTTTTTTAGTATCGCTTGTTACTTTTTCGATTTTATCAAGAAGTTTTATAAAGTAAGAAGAATTGGTTTTGTTACATTAGGGGTTGTTTGGGTGTTACAAACAATCTCTTTATCATTTTATATAAACGTTACGAAACAAGTACCATTGGGTAATATTTTTGATGTGTTTTTTGCACTAGCATGGTTGATTATTTCTATTTCCATTGTGATTAGTGTCATTAAACAAATAGATTTTTCTATTTTTTTATTTAACTTAATTGGTTTTGTCTTTATTGCTATGAGCACTTTTCAACCAATGCATTACCATGGTACAGGTGAAAAATTAAACTTAATCAATGAATTGCTTATTGTACATGTGACATTTGCAATTATTAGTTACGCATTATTTGCCTTTGCCTTTGTAAATAGTATTTTATACTTAATTCAGTATAAAAATTTAAAGCAAAAGCGATTTGATCAAAAATATTTTAGAATTGCAAGTGTCGCTACGCTTGAACAAATAGTATTTTATAGTAGTCTAATTGGTTTTTTATTTATCATTTTGAGTATTATCTTAGGTGCCCAGTGGGGCTTCAACGCTTTAGGGTTAAATATCTTAATAGATCCTAAAGTTGTTATGTCAATAATAATCACTTTGTTATATGGTATTTATATCATTTTTAGAGTGAAGCATACGTTAACTAAACATAAATTAATTTATTTTAATATCATCTTATTTTGTTTGAGTATGGTAAATTTATTTTTTGCTTCACATGTTTCTGATTTTCATCAATGGACAGGAATATAATTATAAAAATTAAATGATAAATAGTTGTATTTTTAGGAGGTTGCGCATGATGCGTAAGTTAGTCGTTGGTTCAAGAAGAAGTAAATTAGCTTTGACACAAAGCCAACAGTTTATAGATAAATTAAAAGCAATAGAGCCTGATTTAGATATCGAGATTAAAGAAATAGTAACTAAAGGTGATCGAATAATAGACAAACAATTATCAAAAGTTGGTGGGAAAGGATTATTTGTTAAAGAAATACAAAACGAATTGTTCGACCACACAATAGATATGGCGATTCATTCTTTAAAAGATGTACCAAGTGTTATACCGGAAGGTTTAACGTTAGGTTGTATACCAGATCGTGAAAATCCATATGATGCCTATATAGCAAAAAATCACGTTAAATTGCACGAACTTCCTGACAATAGTATTGTAGGTACTAGTTCATTGCGTCGTGGTGCACAAATTCTTGCAAAATATCCTAATTTACAAATTAAATGGATTCGAGGTAATATTGATACAAGGTTAAGTAAATTAGAAAATGAAGACTATGATGCCATTATTCTTGCTGCTGCTGGTCTTAGACGTATGGGGTGGTCTGATGATATCGTCACGACTTACCTAGATAAAGAAACGTTAATTCCTGCAATTGGGCAAGGTGCGTTAGGGATTGAATGTCGTTCAGATGACAAAGAATTACTAGATTTGTTAAGCAAAGTGCACAATAGTGATGTTGCGTCGTGTGTGACTGCTGAAAGAACATTTTTAACACGTATGAACGGTAGTTGCCAAGTGCCTATCGGTGGCTATGCAACTAAAGAGAGTGATGGTACAATTGAGTTTACCGGATTAATTATGTCGCCTGATGGCAAAGAACGTTACGAACACACAGAGCGAGGTACAAATCCAGTTGAGCTCGGTGAAAAAGTTACTGAAGTATTAAATGCGCAAGGCGCTTATGAAATAATTAAAGCACTAAACGAAGAACAATAATCCTTCGAGGTGAAAATAATGAGACCAGTTATAGTTATGACACAAACCAGTGAATTTAAAAGAAATGATGCTTGTATCTTACACAGACCGTTTATTCGTGTACAGCCATTATCATTCGATTTAAATTTATTGAATGTGAACTATGACTGGCTTATTTTTTCGTCCAAAAATGCGGTGAAGTTTTTTCAACCATATCTAACACGTGTTAAAGTGGATAAAATAGCAGTTATAGGTGAGAAAACTGCAGACTACTGTAAATCGCTAGGATTGAAGGTGTCGTTTTGCCCTAAAGACTATTCACAAGAAGGGTTTCTCGAATCGTTTTGTGCTGATGAAGGAAGTAAAATATTGTTGCCTTCAAGTAGTGCGGCGAGGTCGTTATTACAAGATGAATTGCATAACCAAAAATATATAGTTCAGAAAATTGACTTGTATAAACCAGTTCCACATACTGATAATATCTGTGAAGTTAAAATGATGATTAAAAAAAATGAAATCGATGCTGTAGCTTTTGCAAGCTCTTCGGCTGTACGTTACTTTTTTAATCATGAAGAACCAGTGAACTTTGAACATTATTTCGTAATTGGATTGCAAACATTGGAGACTTTATGTGAATATGATGCAAAAGGTACAGTATCAGAAATTCAAACACTTGAATCATTAGTTAACAAAATAATAGAAAGTTGGGAAACAAATGCAATTTGATAGACATAGAAGATTACGTAGTAGTAAATCAATGAGAAGTATGGTGCGTGAAACACATATAAGAAAAGAAGATTTAATTTACCCTATTTTTGTTGTAGAACGTGATAATGTTAAAGAGGAAATTAAATCAATGCCAGGCATATACCAAATAAGTTTGAATCTACTAGGTGATGAAATTAAAGAAGCTTATGATTTAGGTATCAGAGGCATTATGTTTTTCGGTGTACCAAATGAAAAAGATGCTGTAGGTACTGGCGCTTATGACCATAACGGTATAATACAAGAAGCGACTAGAAAAGCCAAATCAATGTACAGTGATTTATTGATTGTAGCAGATACTTGTCTATGTGAGTATACAGACCACGGACACTGTGGTGTTATCAATGAAGAAACGAAAGATGTCGACAATGATAAATCATTGCCTTTATTAGTAAAAACAGCAATTTCTCAAGTTGAAGCAGGAGCTGATATTATTGCCCCAAGTAATATGATGGATGGCTTTGTAGCAGAGATTCGTGAAGGCTTAGATAAAGCAGGTTATCATAATGTACCTATTATGAGTTATGGTATTAAATATTCATCGAGTTTCTTCGGGCCATTCCGTGATGCAGCTGAATCTGCACCACAATTTGGCGATCGCAAAACATATCAAATGGATCCAGCAAACCGTAGAGAAGCTTTAAGAGAACTTGATAGTGATTTAAATGAAGGTGCAGATATGATGATTGTTAAGCCTGCATTAAGCTTTTTAGATATTATTAGAGACGTTAGAAATACAACAAATGTTCCTGTTGTTGCGTATAATGTAAGCGGTGAATACAGCATGACTAAAGCTGCGGCAATTAACGGGTGGATAGACGAAAAGGCTGTAGTCATGGAACAAATGATTTCTATGAAACGCGCGGGTGCAGATATGATTATTACTTATTTCTCAAAAGACATTTGTCGATATATAGATGAAGAACAATAGGAGGATGAATAAAATGCGTTATAGTAATTCTGAAAAAGCAATGGAAAAAGCTCAACATTTAATGCCTGGAGGCGTAAATAGTCCAGTTAGAGCTTTTAAATCTGTAGATACGCCAGCGATTTTTATGGATCATGGTGAAGGTTCAAGAATATATGATATTGATGGCAATGCTTACATTGATTATGTATTGAGTTGGGGACCGTTAATTTTAGGTCATAAAAATAAGCAAGTTATTGATAAAATTCATGAAGCAGTTGATAAAGGTACAAGTTTTGGTGCGTCTACAACATTGGAAAACAAATTAGCAGAACTTGTTATAGATCGTGTGCCATCAATCGAAAAAGTACGTATGGTTTCATCTGGTACAGAAGCAACATTAGATACCTTGCGTTTAGCACGCGGCTATACTGGAAAAAATAAAATTATTAAATTTATTGGTTGTTATCACGGCCATAGTGATTCTTTACTAATTAAAGCTGGTTCGGGCGTTGCAACTTTAGGTTTACCAGATTCTCCAGGTGTCCCTGAAGGTATTGCTAAAAATACAATTACTGTGCCTTATAATGATTTAGAGGCAATTAAAGTTGCATTTGAAGAATTTGGCGACGATATCGCAGGCGTTATTGTAGAACCTGTTGCAGGTAATATGGGTGTCGTTCCACCGGTCGAAGGCTTTTTACAAGGTTTAAGAGATATTACCACTAAATATGACTCATTATTGATTTTTGATGAAGTTATGACAGGTTTTAGAGTAGGTTATAACTGCGCACAAGGCTACTTTGATGTGACACCAGATTTAACTTGTTTAGGTAAAGTAATCGGCGGTGGATTACCAGTAGGCGCTTTTGGTGGTAAAAAAGAAATCATGGATCATATTGCACCTGCAGGCGATATTTATCAAGCCGGTACTTTATCAGGTAATCCATTAGCTATGACTAGTGGTTATGAAACATTAGTGCAACTTAAACCAGAAACATATGATTATTTTAATAAATTAGGTGACCAATTAGAAGCAGGATTAAAAGCAGTGTTTACAAAACATAATGTGCCAATCACTGTAAATCGAGCAGGTTCTATGATAGGATATTTCTTGAATGAAGGGCCTGTTACAAATTTTGAAGAAGCAAACAATAGTGATTTAGAAATGTTTAGCCAAATGTACAGAGAAATGGCTAATGAGGGCGTGTTTTTACCACCTTCACAGTTTGAAGGCACGTTCCTCTCAACAGCGCACACCGAAGAAGATATTAAACAAACAATAGAAGCGTTCGATACTGCTCTAAGTCGAATTGTATAAAGCTTAAATTATGCCCGAACAACCATAGCGTTGATCGGGTTTTAATATGGATAGCTCAGTTAAGTATGACGATAACTATGAAAGTTGTGAGAACATGAGTAAGCAATTAAGAAATAATATCATCGTTTTATCGCTAGCTATTTTATTAAGTCTAATCTTAAATTCAGCAAATATATTGTTACCATTTATGTTTGGACCTATAATTGCCAGTGTCATTTGTGTTAGATGCTTTCACATGGAAGTTGAATGGCCGTTTTGGCTAAGTCAAATTGGGTTGGTATTATTAGGTGTCCAAATAGGATCAACTTTTACTGAAAATGTAATATTTGATATCAAAGATGATTGGCTGACCATTATATTAATCACAGTTATGCTATTAGGGCTTGCATTAATAATAGCCTTTTTCTTTAAAAAAATTGCTAACGTAAATACTGAAACTGCAATTTTAAGCGTGATTCCAGGTGCGTTAAGTCAAATGCTTATAATGGCAGAGGAAAATAAGAAAGCGAATATTATGGTAGTCAGTTTAACGCAAACATCAAGAATTATATTTGTTGTTATTCTTGTGCCATTTATTTCGTATTTCTTTCAAGGCAGTGGCGATAATCGTTCTGCAAAGGATAGTGTAGTCAATACACTAACCGAAGCATTGACTATTCCCAATATACTTTTATTAGCACTTGCAGTATTTTTAGTATATGTCATTATGGGGAAAATTAATTTTCCGACCAGACAATTACTTGCACCGATATTAGTACTTATCTGTTGGAATTTATTAACTGGCGTTACATTTACCTTAGACAATTATATTATTGCGGCAGCACAAGTTATTTATATGATACGTATTGGTATACAAATTGCTAAATTATTAGACCAAATGAAAGGTAGAATTGCTGTAGCAATTGCATTTCAAAATATACTATTAATATTACTGACTTTTGTAATGGTGTTACTTATTTCAATGGTTTCCGACCATTCTGTTAATGAATTATTTTTAGGTGCTGCGCCAGGCGGTATGAGTCAAATCGTGTTAGTTGCAATTGAAACTGGTGCAGATGTAGCATTGATTTCAAGTTATCACATCTTTAGAATATTCTTCATACTATTCCTAATTGCTCCTTTACTAAGTTATTTCCTAAAATACAGAGTAGCGAAAGATTCTATTAATAAGAAATTTTAAAAATTACGATGAAATATAATAAAACCACAGTAAACACTATGGGTTTGCTGTGGTTTTATCTATAAATGATAAGTATAGAACGTATTTTCAATTATATAAGTAGTGTATTGGAAAATCTTAATAGTAAGGTTGTCTATTAAGATTTTCGCAAAGTATTTAATCGAAACCTTTTCCGTTATATACTTTAGGATTATTCGGACAACTTTGAAGATGTGCGTTGTATAGACCTGCAGCTTCTAAAAAAGAAAAAACAGTAACAGGACCTAAAAATTTAAAGCCATATTTTTTAAGCTGCTTTGACAGTTCAGTAGCACGTTCATCGACAGTAATGCGATCACTTGCCATAGTATAGCCACAATCAATTGGTTTATGATCTACGAAGGACCATAAAAAGTCACTAAAGCTTCCATAATCCTTTTCTATATCGAAATAACCTTGTGCTTGGCTAACAATTGCTTCTATCTTTTTACGATTATGTACGATATTAGGAAAAGTCATTAAGCGTTCAATATCGTCAGTTGTCATTTTTGAAATTTTAATTGGATCAAAATTGTAAAATGCTTGTTCATAAGATTCTTTTTTCTTTAAAATAGTTAACCATGAAAGACCAGCATGTTGGGATTCAAGTGCAATTAATTTAAATAATTTCAAACTATCATAAATTGGTTGTCCCCATTCCTCATCGTGATAGTGGAGGTATAGTGGATCTTTGGTTCCAAATGCGCATTCATTCATAAATTTCACTCCAGTGCATTGACTTATTTTAACATCCATTATACTATAATTAAGTAAAAGAATATTGTCTACTGGGAAGAGTAAATAAGCTGAAATTTATAAGAGAGTACATGGTTGGTGTAAATGTATAATTTAACTTATTGAAGGTAGCCCACATTGAACTTTAGCTGAAATATAATTCTTAAATAATTATAGTATAGGCTAAAGCGTGTTTGAGCGTTAATCATATAATTAAGTGCTTGAAATTACATTTATAATTTCTTGAATTTAGGTGGTACCACGGAATATCCGTCCTATATTGATAGGGCGGGTATTTTTATTTTTAAGGAGGATTTTAACGTATGGAAATGAAACCAAAATATAATCCGAACGAAGTCGAGTCCGGACGTTATGACCAATGGGTTAATAATGGTTACTTTAAAGCAACAGAAGATAGTTCAAAAGAGACATATACAATTGTAATTCCACCACCGAATGTAACTGGTAAATTACATTTAGGGCATGCGTGGGATACGACATTACAAGATATATTGACACGAATGAAACGTATGCAAGGTTACGATACTTTATATTTACCTGGTATGGACCATGCAGGTATTGCTACGCAAGCGAAAGTTGAAGCAAAATTAAACGAACAAGGTTTATCACGACATGATTTAGGTCGAGAAAAATTCCTTGAACAAGCTTGGGATTGGAAAGAGGAATACGCTACTTTTATCAGAGAACAGTGGGCAAAACTTGGCCTAGGTTTAGATTATAGTAGAGAACGTTTCACGTTAGATGAAGGTTTAAGTAAAGCTGTGAAAAAAGTATTCGTTGATATGTATAACAAAGGCTTGATATACCGCGGTGAATATATTATAAATTGGGATCCAATCGCACGTACTGCTTTATCTGACATTGAGGTAATACATGAAGATGTTGAAGGTAAGTTTTATCATTTTAAATATCCATATGCAGATGGTGATGGATTTATTGAAATTGCTACAACACGTCCTGAAACAATGTTAGGTGATACTGCAATTGTTGTAAATCCTAATGATGAGCGTTATAAAGATGTTATAGGCAAGAAGGTTATTTTACCTATTCTTGGTAGAGAACTACCTATATTAGCAGATGAATATGTTGATATTGAATTTGGTAGTGGTGCAATGAAAGTAACACCAGCACATGACCCTAATGACTTTGAAATTGGAAATCGTCATGATTTAGAACGTATTATCGTAATGGATGAAGCAGGCAAAATGAATGATAAAGCTGGCAAATATCAAGGCATGGATCGATTTGATTGTCGTGAACAATTAGTTAAAGATTTAGAAGCTGAAGACCTTGTTATTAAAATTGAGGCTCATGAGCATTCAGTAGGTCATTCAGAGCGTTCTGGTGCAGTTGTAGAACCATATTTATCAACGCAATGGTTTGTTAAAATGAAACCACTTGCTGAACAAGCACTAGATAATCAAAAAACAGACGATAGAATTGATTTTGTTCCTGCACGTTTTGAAAAAACTTTTAATCGTTGGATGGAAGAAATTAGAGATTGGACAATATCACGTCAACTTTGGTGGGGACATCAAATTCCAGCTTGGTATCATAAAGAAACGGGTGAAATATATGTAGGTGAATCAGCACCTGATGATATTGAAAATTGGACCCAAGATGAAGATGTATTAGATACATGGTTCTCAAGTGCGTTATGGCCATTTTCTACGTTAGGTTGGCCAGACACGGAAGCTGAAGACTTTCAACGTTACTTCCCAACTAATGCATTAGTGACTGGGTATGACATTATTTTCTTCTGGGTCGCGAGAATGATATTCCAAGGTTTAGAATTTACTGGTAAACGTCCTTTCAATGATGTACTATTACATGGATTAGTTAGGGCAGAAGACGGTAGAAAAATGAGTAAATCACTAGGTAATGGTGTGGATCCTATGGATGTCATTGATGAGTATGGTGCAGATAGTTTAAGATACTTCCTAGCTACTGGTTCATCGCCTGGTCATGACTTACGCTATTCTACGGAAAAAGTTGAATCTGTATGGAATTTCATTAACAAAATATGGAATGCTGCGAGATTTAGTATCATGAATATTGGTGAAGACTTTAAGGTAGAAGAAGTAGATTTATCAGGTAACCTTTCTCTTGCAGATAAATGGATTTTAACTCGATTAAATGAAACCATTGCTAATGTTACTGATTTAAGTGATAAATATGAATTTGGTGAGGTTGGGCGTACTCTTTATAACTTCATTTGGGATGAATTCTGTGATTGGTATATTGAGATGAGTAAGATACCAATGAATGGTGAAGATGAAGCGCAAAAACAAGTTACACGTTCAGTGCTTACGTATGTTCTCGATAATACAATGAGAATGTTACATCCATTTATGCCATTTGTTACAGAGCAAATTTGGCAAAATCTACCTCATGAAGGTGAAACAATCGTAAATGCATCTTGGCCAAAAGTGAATGATGCTCTTACTTTTGATGACAGTAAAGAAACGATGCAACAACTCGTTGAAATTATTAAATCAGTAAGACAATCACGCCTTGAAGTAGATACACCTCTGTCAAAAGCAATTCCAATCTTCATTAAAGCGAAAGATGACAATATTAAAGATACACTGTTAAACAACTCAAATTATATTGATAGATTCTGTCATCCAAGCGAATTGACAATTGATACAGATATTGAAATTCCTGAAAAAGCTATGACTTCTGTTACGACTGCTGGTGAAGTTGTGTTACCATTAGAAGGTCTAATAGATATGGATAAAGAAATTGAGCGTTTAGAGAATGAACTCTTGAAATGGGAAAAAGAGCTTGATCGCGTGAATAAGAAATTAGCAAATGAAAACTTTGTCAATAAAGCACCTGAAAAAGTTATTAATGAAGAACGTGAGAAAAAACAAACGTATCAAGAAAAATATGATGGTGTAAAATTACGAATTAATCAATTAAAAGCATAGGAGTCCTTAAGATGAATTACCTAGATAGCTTATATTGGATACATGAACGAACTAAATTTGGCATTAAACCTGGCGTCAAACGTATGGAGTGGATGTTAGATAGACTGAACAATCCTCAATTTAATATAAATGGCATTCACGTTGGTGGTACAAATGGTAAAGGATCCACGGTGTCATATCTACGTTCAGCACTTGTTGATAACGGATATGAAGTAGGGACTTTCACATCGCCATTTATTGAAACGTTCAACGAACGTATTAGCTTGAATGGTGTGCCAATAAGTGATGATGATATTGTTAAATTAGTTCAAAAAGTAAAACCAGTAAGCGAAGCCTTAGAAGTGGAAACTGACCTTGGAACTGCAACCGAATTTGAGATTATTACAACTATGATGTTTTTATATTTTGGTGAAATCCACCCAGTTGACTTTGTAATTATTGAAGCGGGATTAGGTATTAAAAACGATTCTACTAATGTTTTTAAACCAATCTTATCTATATTAACAAGTATAGGTTTAGACCATACTGATATATTGGGTGACACATATGTAGATATTGCAAAAGATAAAGGTGCAATTGTAAAACCAAACACACCTATCATTTATGCTGTAAAAAATGAAGAAGCACTCAAAGTTATTCGCGATTATGTTGAACAACAAAATGCTGAAGGTATTGAGTTAGATAGAGATATTAGTATTATATCCGAAGATGAAGAATTCACTTATCGCTATAAAGATTATGAACTTGAGACGCTTTTATTAAATATGTTAGGTGAACATCAAAAAGAAAATGCCGCGTTAGCAATTACCGCACTCATCGAATTAAATGAGTCAGACATCGTTGATTTAGATTTCAATAAAATGATTGATGGTATTGAGTCAGTGAGTTGGACAGGCCGGATAGAACAAGTGAAAGAACGTCCGTTGATGATTGTCGATGGCGCGCATAACGTTGAAAGTGTAGAAGCGTTAATAAGTACAATGAAAAATTATTATCACACTGAAAATATTGATATTTTATTTTCTGCAATCAAAGGTAAACCTTTAAATGCTATGGTTGATCAACTTAAAACGATTGCTTCTACATTCTATATAACAGATTTTGATTTTCCGAAAGCTTTAACAAAAGAAGCAATCTTTGATGAAGTTCGATTTGACCAAAAAGCACTTGTTGACGATTATGTGAAATTTATCGAATCTTATAATGGTGATGGTTTAATCATTACTGGAAGCTTGTATTTTATAAGTGAAGTAAAAGCTAAAGTCGATTTCAGTTAAATATAAAATTTTTATTAAATAAGCGAACGGTTTAACAGTTTATTGACCGTTCGCTTATTTTTGTTTCAAATAAAAGAAAAGTTATAACTAAATATAGTTATAACCAAGAGCTAAAAGTTAGTTTGAAAAATTGGCTCTTTGACAATTTTTTGACGAGAGAAATTCGATTAACTTTAGTGATGCGCATTTCCTATTTTATTTTGTAATTGTATGATAATATTTAAAAAAGGGGAGGTATTAGATTAAAATGACTGAAAAGAAATTCCCAAAAGATGCAATGCGTGTTTTAAAAGAAACAAGTCGCACTTTTTATATTCCGATAACTTTTTTGGAAAAAGAATTAAAACATACTGTAGCATCTGCCTATTTAGTATTAAGAGCTATTGATGAAATTGAAGATCATGAGGAATTAGATAACGGTTTAAAACATTCAATACTGATGCAAGTGAGCGAGTTATTTAAAGCGCCATTTGATGAAGTAAAATACATGCAAATTCTTGAACCAGTAAAAGGTAAAATGCCTGAAGTTACTTTAAGATTAGGTGAGTGGATAGAAGCTTGTCCTAGTAAGACATTGCCAATTGTATTAGATGCTTCTAGCGAAATGGCTTTTGGTATGGCGAAATGGGCGAAAGCAAATTGGGACATTCATACCAAAGATGATTTAGATGATTATACATATTACGTAGCGGGCCTTGTCGGTGTCATGCTCTCACAATTATGGGATTTATGTGCAAATGTTAAAACAGATAGAGAATTGGCTATTGGATATGGACGAGGCTTACAAGCTGTCAATATTCTTAGAAATGAACAAGAAGATTTTGCAGAACGCGGAGTTAGTTTTATGCCTGATGATTGGACACGAGATGATTTGTTTAATTACGCAGAAGATAATTTAGCAAAAGCGGATGCATATATGAAAGACATTAATAAAAAAACAATTTTACTATTTTGTCGTTTGCCATTAGCGTTTGCTCATAAATCACTTAAAGCAATGAAAAATGGTAGAGAGAAGATATCTAGAAAAGAAGTTGAAGAAACTGTAGATGAAATTCAAAAAGATTAGATGCTAACAATGTTTTTGAATAGTTAAATTTTATTAACATTACAAAATTAAATACCAATATCAGCTTTATACATATAAAACCAGCTCATTAAATTTTCGAGCTGGTTTTATTATTCGAACATATAATTCACAAATGAACTATCATATGATGATTAAAATATTAACGCTAATTACAAAATTTGCTTTGTTAGGTAAGTGTTGTTGAAATTATTTAATTATTGTTATTTTTCTTATTGGTTTTATCGATTGGTGCTATAATGCTTATTAGGAGGTGAAGTGTTGGTAACGCTACTTTTAATTTATCCTATATTGTTTAGTTTTTTATATCAACTATGTTTTGTAGAAAAGCTGGAATTAAGTTATCTCACACTCCGTTCAAGGTGTGATGATTGTCTCAAAGAAATAAGACTTTTGGAATTGATACCGGTTTTAAGCTTTATTTTTTTAAGAGGTACTTCAAGTTGTTGTAATCGAAAAATAAATATTTTTTACTTGATTGGTGAGTTACTCTCTTTGATTCCTCTCTTTTACATATTTTATGTACCTCATAATTTAATTGATAACGCTACTTTACTATTAATTTATTTATTTCTACTCGTCTTAGCTATATATGACCTTAAGACATACACAGTTCCATTGCATGTGATAGTCGTTTTTGCTATTTGTATTTGTTTTATTACTCCTCTTCACATCATGTCATTTCTCTTCGTAACAAGTTTACTTCATGTATTTTATATACTATTTCATAATGCCATTGGTTATGGTGATATAATTATTTTCTCTTTGCTAGCATTAGCTTTGCCTTCTATTGAATTTTCAATCATACTTTTATTTACATTTATCTGTGGCGGTCTTTTTGCCTTGTTCATATTAATTGTATTTCATAATGAAAGTTCAAAAATTCCGCTTATTCCTTTTATTTATCTCGCATTTAATATAACACTATTAACATATCAAAATTTTATCTTTGGAGGTTTTTAGTTATGAAGATAAAAGAACTGGCCAATAATCAAAAACCTAGAGAAAGGTTGCTAAACAATGGCCCAACCCATTTATCTGATGCTGAATTATTAGCTATTTTAATTAATACTGGTAGGAAAGGATGTTCAAGTTTAGATATAGCTAATGAATTATTGAAATCAGTAGAAACTTTAAAACAGTTAAAGGCATTATCTATTAATGATTTAAATAAAGTGAAGGGAATTGGTTTGTATAAAGCATTAATTCTAAAAGCAGCATTTGAGCTTGGAGAACGCATGCATTCAGGTAGTTTAGAAGAAAAAATACAAATTACTAGCCCTCAAGATGTTGCTAATTTTATGATGGGTAAAATGGAACATTTAACTCAAGAAAAATTTATTGCATTATTTCTTAATTCTAAAAATGTAATTATCAAGCAGAAAACGATATTTATTGGGACATTAAATTCATCAATTGTTCACCCTAGAGAAATTTTTAGCGAAGCAGTAAAATGCGCTAGTAACGCCATTGTAGTATTACATAACCACCCGTCTGGTGACACTACGCCATCTAAAGAAGATATTAGAACAACTGATAGACTAAGAGAATGTGGAGTAATTCTTGGGATAGATGTACTAGACCATATTATTATTGGGGATCATGCATATCTGAGCATGGTAGAGGAAGGGTATTTTGATTAAGTCTAAATGCCTGTAGTTCTTTATTTGGAGATATATACATGTATAGTATAAACTTCTTATTATAATACGCGTTCCACTTAATTTTAGCTTTCTGGAATTGATTACTTACGGTATAATCGAGTTGTTAATTAAGGAGGAGTTGTGAAGTGGGAACAATATTATTGATTGGCTTATTGCTGCCTGTAATTTATTTAATGCAGTTAGTTAAAAATCAAAAACCTATAGACTTTAAAAGTACTAAAAAAACAGTAATCATTTCAATTGTAGGGATTTTATTAACTACTATGTTATTCTTTATTTTTAATACGAATCATACCTCTTTTTGGTTATACTTAATCGGGGCATTAATTATCGCAATTATATGGGCGCTACTATTGTGTGGATGTTATTATTTTTATCAAGTGTTATCAAACAATGTTAAAAAATAGGTATAACGTTTGGGAAGCATTAATTTGTATATTATGGTTATAGTAAAATTATGTGTGAGCACAACGAGATCAAAAAGAACGGAGAAAGAAGTCAAATCTAACTTTTGACTTCTTTCTCCGTCATAAAAGCAGGTAAACTCCTTACAAAAAATAAAAATGTATATTTAAGTAAGAATCTTATCAGCTACTGGAATGATTTATACCTGTGATAACATGCATAGATTGTGTTCTTTATACTCTGATTTATATAAAACTAAAGTAACTATTAAAGTTCTCCATTATCCAAAGAATACCTTGATAACCTAGATATATACAAAGTACGATAATTCCAACGTATATTAAAAATCTTAAAATTGATAAACCTACTCTAAATAATAATATAACTAAGAGGGCAAGTAGGATTATAGATATAATACTCATAATTATATTTCACTCCCTTTGTACATAATTGTACTATGAATAAAGCACGTATGCATCAGTCTATGGTTAACTTTTGAATACTACTACAGACTGATGATATTTAAATTAATTGATTTTATAATATAGAGTGAATTATAGGAGGGTGGTTCATGCGGTTTATTTTTAGTATTATTAAAAATTTTATAGCTATTATAGCCATTATAGTCATTGTTTTCTTCGCATTGAAATATGCGCCGTTTTTAAAAGACCAACAATGGAACCCAGTGCATAATAACGAGCCACCTACTAGCAACATGCAAACAGAAGGTGATTTAACAGGCGGTCAACGTTATTCTGTAGAAGATAATGATATATTAAAAAATGTGCCTCGTAGTCAGGCTAAGAATGTATTTGATTGGATAGATAAGAAAGAATTTATGTCTGTATCAGGTATTGGTAGAATGGGGTATAGTGATAAATATTTAGCAGGTCAACGTGGTGATGAATTTATTATTTATAAATTTGGCTCAGACTCTATTCGTGTTTATAAAACAGAAATAGAGATGGAACAAGACCTTAATCAACTTGGGGAACATATCGAATTGCAACCACCATCTAATTACGAGTAAGTGGTTTGAATTCTCAGCTAAAATGCGTTAGCCTTATATAAGTAAAAACGTAAAAGGTTGGTGTCTAATTATGAGTGAACAGTCTAAAGATAAAAAAGTAGATGAACAAGCAAAAGCACAAAATTTATTCGCACGTTGGCGTAAAGAAGAAACTTTATATAAAGAAGACGAAAAAGAGGCTGAAAAAGAAGCTGAAAAATCTAGTGAAACAAGTGACGAAGAAGAAAAATAGCTATATTTTCACTGGTACTAAATGGGTGTTAAGAAGTTTCTAATACATGATTTTTAATTAATTGAAACTGTAAGCCTGGCTCCTTAGTGATGTGTGACCACTTTATATTTAAAAGTCTCAATTTAAAAATTGTAATGGTAGATAGCGTAAGTTCTATTCTATTTATTATAAAAATTATATCGAAAGAGACTGGGAGACAAATCCCAGAAGAATAGCACTCAGATGAATTGAATTAAATCATCTGAGTGCTTCTTTTTGGCTTGTTCCTCAAGGGTCTCGCCAAAATACTTTTGGAAAATAAGACCCTTACGTATAATTTAATAAAGACTACTAAATTAAATTAACGAGGTGCCTTATATATAAAGATTATAATATGACTCAACTTACACTACCAATGGAAACTTCAGTTCTTATCCCCACAAGTGATATGTCACGACATGTTAATAAAATCGTTGAAACAATCCTTGAAAATGAATTCGATGAATAATTCAAACATCATCGTGGCGCTACATCATATCATCCTAAAATGTTTTTTTAGTTGTGTACAAAATGATAATATACAAAAAGTTGATACTAAATAAAGCCATTCATAGTTTGTATTCAGAACAAAAAATTAAGAAAGCGAATGTTACGGCAATATAATATTTACGATATAGTAAATAGCTATTTAATGATCTTATTTTGGAGTTTGTTCTTTTAGTGGATAACAAATTTAGCTAATATATATTTTTGAATTTAAAATTTTTGAAAAAACGAGACTTTAATGCACTATTTGGTTTGAAACTTGTTATAATACAAATTAACATTACATTTTATGTTTTAAAGTAGAATTTTAGCATGATTTTTCTAGCGTTCTTTATATTAAATAGGGGTTTAGAATTTTATTTGCGAATAATAAGGTTACCACTTTATTTCAATCTACGAGTAATATAAAATGATATAAAGTAGTAAAATAGTCGGGTAATAGAGGTGTTTAGGTTGTCAAAGTTTTTTAAAAACAACAAGTTGATTGTTATTTTATGTGCAATCATTGTGTTTATTGCCTTAATTGGTGTATCTTTACGTTCGCAATCACAATCACCAGTAGAACAATACGTAGGAGATTCAGTTGCATTCGGTCAAAGGGCGGTTAGTTATCCTGTTCATTTCGTAACAGGTTCAATCAATAACCTTTTTGCGAAAGATAGTTCGAAAGAACAAAACAGTAAGGTTAAGCAATTAGAAGCTGAAAACGAAAGACTGAAATCAGAGAATAAAAAGTATAAAAAAGAACTGGATATAGAAGACATATCTAAATTCGAACCAATTTCTAGTACGGTGTTATCTAGAAATCCAGACCAATGGATGAATACATTAGTTATTAATCAAGGTGCTAAAGATGGAATAGAAAATAATATGGCCGTGATGACTTCAGAAGGTCTAGTAGGTCGAATCTCTAAAGTAAATCAATTTTCATCACAAGTAGATTTGATTTCAACAAACACACGCGCTAATCGTTTATCAGTTAATATCCAACATGATGATAAAAATGTTTTTGGATTAATCGATCATTATGATTCTAAAAACGAAGAATTAATTATTACTGATATTAATAACAAGGATAGTGTGAAAAAAGGAGATAAAGTTGTTACAAGTGGTTTAGCTGATCAATTACCAAGTAGCATTTACATAGGTGAAGTTTCAAAAGTAGAAAATGATGAATACGGCTTATCAAAAGAAGTAAGAGTGAAAACAGCAGCGAATTTATCAGATTTAAATCATGTATATGTAGCTAAAAGAGACCCTAAGACAATACCGGATAATGAAAGTGGTGATAATTAATGCGTGCATTATACTACTTTCTTATCGGTATTGTATTATTTTATATTGATACTGCAATAGGGTTAATTATACCAATGCAAATTGGCACGAAAGATATTATATTTGTCCCACACCTGACTCTAATGTATTTACTAATAATATGTGTTTATAGAAGTTTTGGTGTAGCTATTATTTTATCTACTGTGTTAGGCCTAATTACTGATTTATATTTTGGTAGTTTTTATGGGTTGTATTTATTTGGTTATATATTGTTCGTTGTAATTCAAGACTTTTTCTTTAAAACATTTTATAGAGACTATACGATGTTGTTCCTTGTGGTTTTATTAAGTACAATATTCCTAGAAATCTATGTAGCTATTATTTATAGCATACTAGGATTAATAGCATTTAATTTATTTGAATTTGTACTTTATAGATTAATACCTACATTAGGGCTTAATTTTATATTACTCATTATTTTCTATCCAATTATTATTAAATTCTTTAGAAAAGTACAATTGAAGATTGACAGTAAGAAACCCTAATGCTAAAATGCAGTAGTTGAGTAGTTTTTAGCTACATACAACCGCTCGGATTTAGGTTAAAGAACATGTATGTCACCTAAATTTGGCGTGACTTAAATTATAGGAGGTGCAAAGTATGTTTGCTATTATTGAAACAGGTGGAAAACAAGTTAAAGTAGAAGAAGGACAAGAAATCTTTGTTGAGAAATTAGATGTTAACGAAGGTGATTCTTTCACATTTGACAAAGTATTATTCGTAGGTGGAGACGCAGTTAAAGTTGGTGCGCCAACAGTTGAAGGTGCTTCAGTTACTGCTACTGTTAAAAAACAAGGTCGCGGTAAGAAAATCACTGTATTCACATATAAACGTCGTAAAGACTCAAAACGTAAAAAAGGTCATCGTCAACCTTACACTAAATTAACTATCGACAAAATCAACGCATAATTATGATTACTGTTGATGTTACATTGAACGATGTCGGTCAAATCACTGATGTTATCATGGATGGCCATGCAGAACATGGCGAGTATGGACATGATATAGTTTGTGCAGGTGCATCCGCAGTGCTTTTTGGAAGTGTTAATGCTATAATGGGTTTAACAACTGAGAAGCCCGATATCGATTACAATGATGACGGTGGACATTTCCATGTTAGAAGTGTTGATACTTCTAATGAACAAGCGCAATTAATTCTTCAGGCAATGTTAGTTTCATTGCAAACAATTGAAGAAGAATATAAAGAAAATATCAGATTAAACTATAAGTGAGGTGCAATCATAATGTTAAAATTAAATTTACAGTTCTTCTCATCTAAAAAAGGACTTGGTTCTACAAAAAACGGACGTGACTCAGTTTCTAAACGTTTAGGAGCTAAACGTGCTGATGGTCAACACGTTACAGGTGGATCAATCTTATTCCGCCAACGTGGTACTAAAATTTATCCTGGTGAAAATGTAGGTCGTGGTGGCGACGATACATTATTCGCTAAAATCGACGGCGTTGTTAAATTTGAACGCAAAGGTCGCGACAAAAAACAAGTTTCTGTATACGCAGCAGCTGAGTAATTTGTCATCGTTAACACCAGAAGTGATCACTTCTGGTGTTTATTTTTTGTCTTTATTTTCTAGTTAATGAGATAATGATATAATGTATAGAATAATAAGAAAAATAAATTTTAAGAAAAAGAGGTGAAATCATGTTTGTCGATCAAGTTAAAATATCACTTAAAGCAGGTGATGGTGGTAATGGTATAACAGCATACCGCAGAGAGAAATATGTTCCATTCGGTGGCCCGGCAGGTGGTGACGGTGGCGACGGTGCATCTATTATATTTGAAGTAGATGAAGGTTTGAGAACGTTATTAGATTTTAGATACCAAACACATTTCAAGGCTAAAAGAGGCGACGCCGGTCAAAGTAGTAATATGCATGGTAAAAATGCTGAGGAACTCGTACTAAAGGTGCCACCTGGCACGATTATTAAAAATGTTGAAACGGAAGAGGTTTTAGCTGATTTAGTTGAAAATGGTCAACGTGCAGTAGTGGCTAAAGGTGGTCGAGGCGGTCGTGGTAATTCTCGTTTCGCATCTCCTAGAAACCCAGCACCAGATTTCAGTGAAAATGGTGAACCGGGTGAAGAAATTGATGTTACTTTAGAATTAAAATTACTAGCTGATGTTGGTTTAGTTGGCTTCCCTAGTGTAGGTAAATCTACTTTATTATCTATTGTATCTAAAGCTAAACCTAAGATAGGCGCATATCATTTTACAACAATAAAACCTAACCTTGGTGTTGTTTCTACGAAAGACCAAAGAAGTTTTGTAATGGCAGACTTACCAGGATTGATAGAAGGTGCGTCTGAAGGTGTTGGATTAGGTCACCAATTTTTAAAACACGTTGAACGCACAAAAGTAATTGTTCATATGGTAGATATGAGTGGCTCTGAAGGTCGTGATCCTTATGAAGACTACAAGGTTATCAATGAAGAATTAAATGCCTACGAACATCGTTTAGAGGAGCGACCTCAAATTGTGGTTGCTAATAAAATGGATATGCCTAATGCAGAAGAGAATTTAGAAGCATTTAAAGAAGCTTTGAATGATGATTCTCTGCACATTATCCCACTTTCCACATTTATGCATGACCATATTGATGAACTGCTTTATGCTATAGCAGACAAATTAGAAGAAGTAAAAGACATTGACTTCAGTAAAGATGAAGAAGAAGATTTAGGTGTCAATAGAGTGATTTACAAACATACACCTAGTCAAGATAAATTCACAATTACACGTGATGACGATGCTGCGTACGTTGTAAGCGGTAAAGCAATCGAAAGAATGTTTAAAATGACAGACTTTAACAGTGATCCTGCAGTACGTCGATTTGCACGTCAAATGCGTTCTATGGGTATTGACGAAGCGTTGAGAGCACGTGGATGTAAAAATGGAGATATTGTTAGAATCCTTGGTGGAGAATTTGAATTCGTTGAATAGGAGTGCTTGAAAATGGACAAAAAAGATTATAAAAAGTTTTACTTAATTCGCGAGGATGTATTACCGGAATCTGTTGTAAAAACCTTAAAAATTAAAGAAGTTTTGAAAAATGATCCGTCATTGTCCATATTTGAAGCAGTTAAACAATTCGATTTATCAAGAAGTGCGTTTTACAAATATAGAGATACAATATTTCCTATTGATGAAAAAATGGAATCTACACGTGAATTCACATTAATATTATATGTGAATGATATCGTAGGAATGTTGGCAGAAGTTTTAAATACTTTATCAAGTTTAAGTTTGTCAGTATTAACAATTCATCAAAGTATACCAATGGAAAGTAGAGCGACGATTACACTTTCATTAGATGCTAAAGGCACAAATTTAGAAATTGATGATGTTATGGAAGCGTTGCGAGTTATTGATCACGTTTCTAAAGTAGAATTAATTAGTATGACTATATAAGGAAGTGTAACTATGTATGCATATATTAAAGGGACATTAGCAGTTTTGAATCCTACACATGTAGTTGTGGAAGCTTCTGGTGTAGGATATGAAATTCAAACACCCAATTCTTACCGTTTTCAAAAGTTTATGGATCAAGAGGTTGTCATTCATACGTCATTAATAGTTAGAGAAGATGCTCAACTTCTTTATGGATTTATAAACCAAGAAGAAAAAGATATGTTTTTAAGCTTAATTAAAGTAACGGGCATCGGTCCAAAATCTGCGTTAGCTATATTAGCGAGTAGTTCGCCTAATGAGGTTAAGATAGCGATAGAGAACGAAAACGATTCTTATTTAACAAAATTCCCTGGTATTGGTAAAAAAACAGCACGTCAAATCGTATTAGATCTTAAAGGGAAAGTTCAAATAAATGAAGTAGATAGTAGTCAAATATTAAATGTTGAAGCATCACTCAGTGATAATACACCGATTATTAAAGAAGCGCTCTTAGCATTGGAAGCATTAGGATACTCAAAACGAGAGTTAACAAAAGTGGAAAAAGCATTAGCAAAAGAGACTTTCGAATCTGTAGATGATGCAGTTAAAAAAGGTTTACAATTATTGATTTCATAATTATAAATAATATTTAAAAGGGGTGTAAACAATGGACGATAGAATGGTAGATCAGTCTATGCATGATGAAGAATCTTCATTTGAGTTTTCATTGCGACCGACTAAATTACGTCAGTACATAGGTCAATCAACGATTAAATCGAATTTAGAGGTGTTTATAAAAGCAGCTAAGATTAGACAAGAACCATTAGACCATGTGCTATTGTTCGGGCCCCCTGGATTAGGTAAAACGACATTGTCTAACATTATTGCAAATGAAATGGATGTCAATATTAGAACAATTTCCGGTCCTTCTATAGAAAGACCAGGAGATTTAGCTGCAATTCTGTCTAGCTTGCAACCTGGTGATGTTTTATTTATAGATGAAATTCATAGACTAAGCAGTGTAGTAGAAGAAGTTCTGTATCCAGCAATGGAAGATTTCTTTCTAGATATTGTTATTGGCAAAGGTGAAGAAGCGCGTAGTATACGTATAGACTTACCGCCATTTACATTAATTGGTGCGACCACACGCGCCGGTAGTTTGACGGCGCCGTTGAGAGATAGGTTTGGTGTACACCTGAGATTAGAATATTATAAAGAACATGAATTAAAAGAAATTATTGTGCGTACTGCAGAAGTACTTGGTACTTCAATTGATGAAGAAAGTGCTATAGAGTTAGCAAAACGTAGTCGAGGCACACCTAGGGTGGCCAATAGATTATTAAAACGCGTTCGTGATTTTCAACAAGTCAATGATGACGAAGTAATCTGTATTGAAACCACAAAAGCATCCTTGCGATTGTTACAAGTTGATGATGAAGGACTAGACTATATAGATCATAAAATGATGAATTGCATTTTAGAGCAATATAAAGGTGGTCCTGTTGGGCTAGATACAATTGCTGTTTCGATTGGCGAAGAACGAGTTACCATCGAAGATGTGTACGAACCTTTTTTAATTCAGAAAGGATTTATCGAACGCACACCCCGAGGTCGTAAAGCAACACCATATGCATTTGAGCATTTTAGTAAGACGAATGGAAAGAGGGAATAAGTTTGGATATTGAAGCATTTGATTATCATTTGCCTGACTCATTAATTGCACAAACGCCTCTGAAAAACAGAGATGAAAGTAGATTGCTAATTCTTGGCAGACAATCTGGTAATATTGAACACCAACACTTTAAAGATGTTATTGATTATTTAGAAAGCGGTGATACGCTTGTATTAAATGATACGAGAGTAATGCCTGCAAGGTTATTTGGTTTAAAAGAAGAAACTGGTGCCAAAGTAGAAATGTTGATGCTTACTCAAATCGAGGGTAATGATTGGGAAGTGTTACTGAAACCTGCAAAAAGGATTAAAGTAGGTAATAGATTAACATTCGGTGAAGGCAAAATCGTAGCTGAGTGCATAAAAGAGCTTGATCAAGGCGGTCGTATTATGAGACTGCATTATGACGGCATCTTACAAGAGCGCTTAGATGAATTAGGTGAAATGCCTTTACCCCCTTATATTAAGGAACGTTTAGACGATCAGGACCGCTATCAAACTGTATACGCAAAAGCATCAGGTTCTGCAGCAGCACCAACAGCGGGGCTCCATTTTACAGACGAATTATTAGCCCGTATTAGAAATAAAGGTATTAATATTGCTTTCATCACATTACATGTTGGACTAGGCACATTTAGACCAGTTAGCGTGGACAATATAGATGACCATGAAATGCATAGCGAGTACTATCAAATGGATCAAGAAACTGCCGCACTATTAAATGAAACAAAAGAAAAAGAGCATCGTATTATATCGGTTGGTACGACATCTACAAGAACATTAGAAACAATTATGCAATCAAATGAAGAATTTGTAGCTCAAAGTGGTTGGACGGATATATTTATCTTCCCAGGGTTTACTTTTAAAGCTATTGACGGACTGATTACTAATTTCCATTTGCCAAAATCTACACTTGTAATGTTAGTTTCGGCGTTTAGTTCGAGAGATAATATTTTAAATGCTTATAATCAAGCAGTTTTGTCAGAATATAGATTTTTTAGCTTCGGAGATGCAATGTTAATTATTTAGGGAATGAAAGGAGCGTTTATATGCCAGCAGTAACATATGAGCATATTAAAACTTGTAAACAATCTGGTGCGAGATTAGGTATCGTGCACACACCTCACGGCTCTTTTGAAACACCAATGTTTATGCCCGTTGGGACAAAAGCAACAGTTAAAACGATGAGTCCAGAAGAACTAAATCAAATGGAAGCGAAAATCATCCTTGGAAACACATATCATTTGTGGTTACAACCTGGAAATGATATCATCAGAAAGAGTGGGGGATTACATCAGTTTATGAACTGGAATGGTCCGATACTGACTGATTCTGGTGGTTTCCAAGTATTTAGCTTAAGTAATTTAAGAAAAATTAGTGAAAAAGGCGTAGAGTTCCGTCACCATACAAACGGGTCGAAATTGTTTTTGAGTCCTGAAAAAGCTATGGAGATTCAAAATGATTTAGGATCTGATATCATGATGGCTTTTGATGAATGCCCACCTATGCCTGCTGAATATAAATATGTGAAAGACTCAATTGAAAGAACAACTAGATGGGCAGAACGTTGCCTGAAAGCACATAAGAGACCTGAAGATCAAGCCTTGTTTGGGATTATACAAGGTGGAGAATATAAAGATCTTAGAAAACAAAGCGCTGAAGAATTGGTTGCTTTAGATTTTCCTGGATATGCAATTGGCGGCTTGTCTGTAGGCGAACCTAAGCCAGTTATGTATGATATGGTAAAGCATACGGAACAATTTATGCCGAAAGATAAACCGCGTTATTTAATGGGTGTGGGTTCACCAGATGCATTAATAGAATGTAGTATTAGAGGTATGGATATGTTTGACTGTGTGCTGCCAACACGTATTGCACGTAATGGTACTTGTATGACTTCTCATGGTCGTGTGACTATTAAAAATGCTAAGTATGCAGAGGATTTAGGGCCACTTGACGAGAATTGTGATTGTTATACTTGTAAAAATTATAGTAGAGCATACATAAGACATTTAATAAAAGCAGAAGAAACTTTTGGTATCCGTCTTACTACTTATCATAATTTACATTTCTTGCTTAAATTAATGGAAAATATCCGACAAGCAATACGTGAAGATCGACTTCTTGATTTTAAAGAAGAATTCTTTGAACAGTATGGACTAAATGTTGAAAACCCAAAAAACTTTTAAAAAGGGAGAAATAAAATAATGCAATTTACTTCATTGATATTACCAATTTTATTATTAGTATTAATGTGGTTCTTTTTAATTAGACCACAACAGAAAAAGGCTAAAGAGCATCGTGAAATGATTAGCCAAATTACATCTGGTCAACGTGTAACAACTATCGGCGGTATCAAAGGTACTGTACGTAGTGTTGATGAAACTACAGTTGTATTAACTTTAAATGGTAATGGTACTGAAATCACTTTAGAAAAACCTGCTATCAAACAAGTTGATCCTTCGTAACAAATAACGTATTGATACATGGGAATGTATTAATTTCGAAAATAAAAACAAACCAATTGCTAATGATTAGCTTTTGGTTTGTTTTTTTATTTTAATTCTAATTAAATATGTAAAATAAATGCCACAACTTGATTTACTTAAAGGCCAATTTATACAGCTCGTGTTATACTTTGTAATATATTCTACACATTATTTAATTAATAGCGTAGAAACTTCTAAAGTTGTTAATCCTAATGTTTATAACGCTTGCAATTAAATTTTCTTTTAATATTTAATAGAGTTAGTTTTTACACTGGATGTAATATGTTAAGATATATAGGTCGTTCAGATAATTTAATGAAGTTTAATAAAACTTGCAATAATTGATATTAGAAGCGTATTCTTAAAACATAAGCTTAGAATGAGGTGTTCAAGTGAAGAAAAGTAATAGAATAGTTGCGTTTATATTACTTGTAGTCCTCCTGTTTGCAGGCATGGGACTCACGTATAAGAGCGTAGTTAAGGATGTTAATCTTGGTCTTGATTTGCAAGGTGGATTTGAAGTCTTATACCAAGTAGATCCTTTACAAAAAGGTGATAAAATAGACGATAAAGCGGTAAAAGCTACGGCTAAAACGCTTGAAAATCGTGTGAACGTATTAGGGGTCTCAGAGCCTAAGATACAAGTAGAAGATAAAAATAGAATTCGCGTACAACTTGCCGGTGTTAAAAACCAATCCCAAGCCCGTGAGATATTATCTTCTCAAGCAAATTTAACAATTCGTGATGCTGATGACAATATCAAATTAACTGGTAAAGATATTCAGCAAGGTTCTGCAAAACAAGAATTTAAACAAAACACGAATCAACCAGCGGTTACATTTAAATTAAAAGACAGTGATAAATTTAAAAAAGTAACTGAAGAAATTTCTAAAAAAGATGAAAATGTAATGGTTGTGTGGTTAGACCATGAAAAAGGCGACACTTATCATAAAGAAATGAATAAGGAAGATCCTAAATATGTTTCTGCAGCTTCAGTAGATCAACCAATAAATTCTGATAGCGTTGAAATTTCAGGCGGCTTTAATGGTGAAGAAGGCGTAGAAGAAGCGAAACAAATTGCGGATTTACTAAATTCTGGTTCACTACCAGTTGATTTAAATGAAATATATTCAAATTCTGTAGGTGCTCAATTTGGCCAAGATGCTTTAGATAAAACGGTATTTGCTGCTGCAATCGGTATTGCTATTATTTATCTATTCATGTTAGGATTTTATCGTTTGCCTGGTTTAGTGGCTGTTATTGCGTTAACAGCATATATTTATTTAACGTTATTAGCGTTTAACTTTATTTCAGGGGTATTAACTCTCCCAGGCCTTGCAGCTTTAGTACTCGGAGTTGGTATGGCTGTCGATGCTAATATAATCATGTATGAGCGGATAAAAGATGAACTTAAGATTGGACGCACACTTAAACAGGCATATAAAAAAGCGAATAAGAGCTCTTTCTTAACTATCGTAGATGCTCAGTTGACAACAGTTATTGCTGCTGCTGTACTATTCTTCTTTGGTGAAAGTTCAGTTAAAGGTTTCGCTACAATGTTACTATTAGGTATTTTAATGATATTTGTAACAGCTGTATTCCTATCGAGATGGTTGTTATCGTTACTTGTGTCATCTAATTATTTCAAAAAATCAACTTGGCTATTTGGGGTTAGCAAGAAAAAAATATTTGATATCAACGATAAAAAAGAAATTCATGATTTGAAAACGCCATATGAACGTTGGGACTTTATGAAACTTGCTAAACCATTGTTAGCGTTGAGTGTACTTATTATCGTAGTCGGTGCAATAATTTTATTTGTCTTTAAGTTAAACTTAGGTATTGATTTTACAAGTGGTACACGTGTTGACTTTGAATCTGATAATAAAGTTACTGAAACTAAAGTTAAAAATACATTAGAAAACAATGATTTCACACCTAATCAAGTATCCTTAGGTGAAAATGGTAAAACAGCTACGGTTCAATTCAAAAAAGATTTATCTAAAGATGAAGTATCTAAAATACAGGATACGATAGATGATCAATTTGGTCACAAACCAACTGTTAATACGGTTTCACCAGTAATAGGTCAAGAACTTGCTAAAAATGCTATGCTCGCATTGCTATATGCTGCTATAGGTATTATTATCTATATTACATTTAGATTCGAATGGCGTATGGGACTTTCATCAATTCTTTCATTGTTACATGATGCATTTATGATTGTTGCAGTGTTCAGTTTATTTAGATTAGAAGTAGATATTACATTTATAGCAGCTGTGTTAACTATTATTGGGTATTCAATAAATGACACTATTGTTACGTTTGATAGAGTTAGAGAAAACTTGCATAAAGTAAAAGTTATTACTACAAATGCTCAAATTGATGATATCGTTAATAGATCGATTCGTCAGACAATGACGCGTTCTATAAACACGGTATTAACTGTAGTTATTGTGGTTATTGCATTATTATTATTTGGCGCTCCAAGTATCTTTAATTTCTCATTAGCATTATTAATTGGACTAATTTCAGGCGTATTCTCTTCCGTATTTATTGCTGTACCGTTATGGGGCATTATGAAGAAACGTCAACTTAAGAAATCTGATAACAATAAGCTTGTAGTTTATAAAGAGAAAAAATCAAATGACGAAAAAATCTTAGTATAATTTAAAATTAAATTTCAAAAGACCACAATTTTTGCAAATGCATTAATTGTGGTCTTTACTTGTTTAAATCACTTATGAAAAGATATGAATTGGTCTATGTGTAAATAGTTTGTTTTTAACGTTATATGATTATTTTACTATCAAATGGTCGATTTAAACGATTCTATAAATGAAACTACTTTTTATTTTGGTATATCTTTTGTATAATGACTTGTGGAAATGAGGGAGAATAGTATGATTAAATCAAAATATACTTGGGATGTTAATTTGCCAGAATATAAAATTGCAGAAGCAGATTCTTCGGATTTAAAGCTAACTCCTATTGTAAAAAAAATTCTAGAGAGTAAAGGATTAACAGAGAAAAACGCAATTCATAATCTCCTTAACAGTACTCCTGTAATGCATGACCCAATGTTAATGAGTGATATGGATAAAGCAATAACACGAATTAATTTAGCAATAGATCAAAACCAAAAGATTTTAGTCTATGGCGATTATGATGCAGATGGCGTTACCTCTACAACGATTTTAGTGAATACGCTGAAAGAATTAGGCGCACATGTAGGTTGGTACATACCGAATCGCTTTTCCGAAGGTTATGGACCTAATGAAATGGCCTTTAAAAACGCATATGAAGAAGGCATATCATTAATTATCACAGTGGATAACGGCATACAAGGTCACGATGAAATTCAAATGGTGCAGGATTTAGGTGTTGATGTAATTGTAACTGATCACCATGAAATTGGTCGCACAATGCCCAATGCATACGCAATAGTTCACCCTATGCACCCAAAGTTTGACTATCCGTTTAAGTATTTATGTGGCGCGGGGGTCGCATATAAAATGGCGCAAAATCTATTGGAAGAACCTCCAGCATATTTCTTAGGGCTAGTTGCGATTGGAACAGTAGCTGATTTAGTATCATTAACAGATGAAAATAGAGCTTTAGTTCAAAAAGGATTAGAAGTGTTAAACAATCATTGCCCACCATCTGTAAAAGCTATACTAAGTCAAGCAGGTTATAGTGATAGTATTACAGAAGAAACGATTGGTTTTATTATAGGGCCGAGACTAAATGCCGTAGGTAGGCTTGAAGACGCTGGTCTTGCCGCAGAATTATTGATGACTGACTCTGATGAGGAAGCAGAATTTCTTGCTGAACAAGTTGAGTTTTTCAACCAAGAGCGAAAAGATATCGTAGCTCGAATTACTGAAGAAGCGCTAGCAGCAGCGGAAATTCAAGTTAATCAAGGAGCGAAATTTTTACTTTTAGCCCAACCTGATTGGCATGAAGGTGTATTAGGTATTGTCGCTTCCAAAATAGTAGAAACTTATAGCTTACCAACTCTAATTTTAAACGTAGATGAAGCGCAAAATCATGCTAAAGGTTCTGCACGTAGTATTGAACAAGTGTCCATGTTTGAAATTTTAAATGCACATACTGATTTAATAACAAAATTTGGTGGGCATCACATGGCTGCAGGTATTACTATGCCGATTGAAAATATTGATATGTTACGTAATGGTTTAAATGATTGGATGGAACAATTAGCAAGTACAACTTCATTGGAACCCCGTAGAAAAGTTGATGTGAAAATTAATGAATCGGATATTACTATTAAAAATATTCAAGATATACAAAGATTACGTCCGTTCGGTACTGATTTTTCTAGTCCCTGTTTTGAGTTAGAAGATATTATAGTTAATCAAAGTAAAGCGATTGGCCAAGATAATAAACATTTAAAATTAGTTATGGGTGATAGTAAGTTACAAGCCATATTTTGGCAAAATGGTCACTTAGTTAAGGAATTGGGAGAGCAACAACCAATTAATGTAATTGGCACGTTACAAATTAATGAATGGAATGGCTTCCAGTCCCCTCAATTTATGATACAAGATTTGGCTAGTAATAATTTACAAATTTTAGATTATAGAAGTAAACGTAATATTAGTAATTTCGAACAGGATACTAAGGATGTCGCATATTTAATTCATAATAAGAATGAAAAATTAGGTGACCACTATTATTATTATGGCGAAGCGATTCAACAACATTATGATAAGTATGTGTTTCGTGATTTACCAACGTCTATTCAAGAAATTAAAGATACGCTTAAAACCGTAAACGTTTCACAAATTTATTTAGTTTTAAATCACGAACGTTCAATATACTTTGAAGGTATGCCAAAAATGGAAAAGTTCAAACAATGTTTTAAAGCATTAGCAACTAAACGTGAAACTAATTTAGCTAAAGACGGAATGCAATTATGTGAGTTTTTAAATATACAACCGAGTATGCTTAAATTTATCTTAAAAGTTTTTCTCGATTTAGAGTTTATAAAAGACGAAAATGGTATAATTAAGATGAACAGTGTTTCCACAAAGAGAGAGATTGAATCCAGTAAATATTACCAAGGTCGATTAGATAGAATAGAAGTTGAAAAAGTTCTATTATACGATGACTTTAGTAACTTAAAAAAATGGATTAAATCAGAGCTGATAGATAACTAGGAGGAAGTTTGCATGGATTTAAAACAATATGTGTCTGAGGTTGAAGATTGGCCCAAATCAGGCGTTAATTTTAAAGATATAACAACGATTATGGATAATGGTGAAGCATATGGTTATGCTACTGATCAGATCGTAGAATATGCTAAAGATAGAGATGTTGATATTATCGTTGGACCGGAAGCACGTGGTTTCATCATTGGATGTCCAGTGGCTTATTCAATGGGGATAGGTTTTGCACCAGTAAGAAAAGAAGGCAAATTACCAAGAGAAGTTATTCGCTATGAGTATGATTTAGAATATGGAACAAACGTACTTACTATGCATAAAGACGCGATTAAACCAGGGCAACGCGTATTAATCACAGATGACCTACTTGCGACAGGTGGAACAATAGAAGCGGCTATTAAACTTATAGAACAATTAGGTGGTATTGTGGTAGGTATTGCATTTATTATTGAACTTAAATATTTAAATGGAATCGAAAAAATTAGAGATTATGATGTTATGAGTTTAATTTCATATGATGAGTAATCAGTATAATTAAGCCAAAGGTTAGATATTACTAACGTTAGTTAAAATAAAAATGCATCTTCATTTTTACGAATGGAGGTGTATTTTTTTAATTTAATATAAGTGCACCAAACGAAAAGTGAGAAACAGTTCTGTGTCACTAGAATCAACTAAATTTGAGAATATTATTTCGAATGTATTAGCTATATAGGGTAAAATGGCATGAGTTACTAATGATTTTGAAAATAATATAGCTTAAATCCGTATATATAAGATAAAATAAAACCATATTTTACTATTAGTATGGCATACTCATTTATTTATTTATTAACATGTAGTATTATATAACTATTATACATAATTTGGCCGAATAACGTGAAAAAACGTTACAATCATAATTAAATGAAAATTAATTGAAGCTAACGAAATATAATACTGGGTATCTAATAGCGATTAATATTTAGTATAGGGGTGTCTTAAGTGAACAATGAATATCCATATAGTGCCGATGAAGTACTATCCAAAGCAAAATCATATTTATCTAAGGAAGAGTATGAATATGTGTTAAAGAGCTACCACATTGCCTATGAGGCACATGAAGGCCAATTTAGAAAAAATGGTTTGCCGTATATTATGCATCCAATTCAAGTTGCGGGTATTTTAACTGAAATGCATTTAGATGGCCCAACCATTGTTGCAGGTTTTTTACATGATGTTATAGAAGATACGCCTTATACATTTGATGATGTGAAGGGTATGTTTAATGAAGAAATTGCAGTTATTGTCGAGGGTGTAACTAAATTAAAAAAAGTGAAGTATCGATCAAAAGAAGAACAACAAGCAGAAAATCATAGAAAATTATTTATAGCGATAGCTAAAGATGTGCGAGTAATCTTAGTTAAATTAGCAGACCGCTTACATAACATGAGAACGTTGAAAGCAATGCCTAGAGAAAAGCAAATTCGAATTTCAAAAGAAACGCTTGAAATCTACGCACCTTTAGCACATAGACTAGGTATTAATACAATTAAATGGGAATTAGAAGATACAGCATTGAGATATACAGATTCTGTTCAATATTTCAGAATAGTAAATCTTATGAAGAAAAAACGTAGTGAGCGAGAAGAATATATTCAAAATGCTATTAATCAAATACAAAATGACTTGTCGAACATGCATATTGTTGGGGACATAAACGGGCGTCCAAAGCATATTTATAGTATTTATAGGAAAATGGTAAAACAGAAAAAACAATTCGATCAAATCTTTGATTTATTAGCAATTAGAATTATTGTCAATTCCATTAATGATTGCTACGCTGTGTTAGGTCTGGTTCATACACTATGGAAACCCATGCCAGGAAGATTTAAAGACTATATTGCCATGCCGAAACAAAATATGTACCAATCCTTACATACTACTGTAGTAGGGCCGAATGGTGATCCGCTTGAAATTCAAATTAGAACTTATGAAATGCACGAGATTGCAGAGCATGGTGTGGCAGCGCATTGGGCTTATAAAGAAGGTAAAAAGGTTACTGAAAAGTCTCAAAATTTTAATAAGAAATTAAATTGGATCAAAGAATTGGCAGAAACAGATAATACTACTTCTGATGCAGAAGAATTTATGGAAACTCTTAAATTTGATTTACAAAGTGATAAAGTTTATGCCTTTACGCCTGAAAGTGATGTCATTGAATTACCATACGGTGCAGTACCAATTGATTTTGCTTACGCTGTTCACAGTGAAGTAGGTAATAAAATGATTGGTTCAAAAGTAAATGGCAAAATTGAACCGATTGACTATGTGTTGCAAACAGGAGATATTGTTGAGATAAGAACAAGCAAGCACTCATATGGTCCTAGTCGTGATTGGTTGAAAATTGTAAAATCATCAAGTGCTAAGAGTAAAATTAGAAGTTTCTTCAAAAAACAAGACCGTTCTTCAAACATTGAAAAAGGTAAGTTTATGGTCGAGGCTGAAATTAAAGACCAAGGCTATAGAGTAGACGCAGTTTTAACAGATGAAAATATCGAAGTTGTTAACAATAAATACAATTTTGCTAATGAAGATGATTTATTTGCCGCAGTTGGTTTTGGTGGTGTGACAGCGTTGCAAATTGTCAATAAACTAACTGAAAAACAACGTATTTTAGACAAACAAAAAGCATTAAATGAAGCACAAGAGATTACTAAATCAGTACCTATTAAAGAAGATATAACCACGGATAGTGGTGTCTATGTTGAAGGTATTGAAAATGTTTTGATTAGACTATCAAAATGTTGTAATCCAATCCCTGGTGATGATATTGTAGGATATATCACAAAAGGCCATGGTATAAAAGTGCATCGTACAGATTGTCCAAATATCAAAAATGAAAATGAACGTTTGATTCATGTAGAATGGGTACGCTCTAAAGATTCGACCCAACGTTATCAAGTAGATTTAGAAGTTTCTGCGTATGACCGAAACGGTCTGCTAAATGAAGTGTTACAAGCGGTAAATTCAACACAAAGTAATTTAGTGAAAGTGTCTGGACGTTCTGATATCGATAAGAATGCAGTGATTAATATCAGTGTAATGGTTAAAAATGTGAATGAAGTATATCAAGTTGTAGATAAGATTAAACAACTTGGAGATGTATATACTGTAACAAGAGTTTGGAATTAGAGGTGTAACTAAATGAGGGTAGTAGTCCAGAGAGTCAAAGAAGCTTCAGTTTCAAATGATTCTATAGAAAACAAAATAAATAAAGGCTACTGTTTGCTTGTGGGTGTGGGTAAATCCTCAACAGAAGCAGATATAGCTACATTAGCCAAAAAAATCCTTAATGCAAGACTATTTGAGGATGAGGATGGAAAATTAAATTTAAACCTTCAACAAATTGGTGGAGAGATTTTATCGATTTCACAATTCACACTTTATGCAGATGTGAGAAAAGGTAATAGACCTGGGTTTACACAATCTATGCCTCCTGAACGCGCTAATGAATTATATGAAAAATTAAATGAAACACTCCGTTCTTATGGAATAAATGTGTTAACAGGTGAATTTGGAACTGATATGTTAGTTAATATTGCCAATGATGGGCCTGTAACAATTATTTATGAAAGTCAGGATGGCAAAATCATATGAAAAAAATCAATACTTGGCTAGAAAAAAATAAGCTTAAAAATTTCCCCGCGCTAATTGTCGTTGTAACATTTGTTGTCTTTATCATTATGATTATCTCTTTCTTAAATCATAATGATGAGGATAGTAGTAGTATCTATGTTATAGAAGATGCAGAACTAAGAACTGGTCCAAGTTCAGCTTATCCAGTTATTAGTAACATCGATAAAGGACAAAACTTCCAAAAAATAGGTAAGACAGGTAAGTGGTTAGAAGTAGAATCTGCTAACAAGAAAGAAAAAGGTTGGGTAGCAGGATGGCATACAAATTTAGATATTGAAGCAGATGCTAATCATAACGCCAAACCTTTAAAAGATAAAACGATAGTACTTGATCCTGGTCACGGTGGTAGTGATCAGGGGGCATCAAGTAATACAAATAAAAAAAGTATCGAAAAAGTATACACTTTAAAAACCGCTAAAGAGCTAAAATCACTTTTGGAAAAAGAAGGTGCTACGGTTAACATGACTCGTGAAACCGATAAATACGTTAGCTTGGATGAGCGGAATATAAAAGGTGATGCTTATATTAGTATACATAATGATTCACTAAAGTCATCTAAAGCAAATGGTAGTACAGTTTATTGGTTCAAAGATAATCAAAAAGCATTAGCTGAAACATTAAGTGCCAGTTTGCAAAAGAGAGCATTACTGACGAATAAAGGTGCTAGACAGGAAAATTTCCAAGTATTGAGACAGACTGACATTCCAGCCGTATTATTAGAATTAGGTTACATTAGTAATCCTACTGACGAAGATATGATTACGGATCAATTACACAGACATATACTTGAAAAAGCAGTTGTAGATGGCTTACGTGCATATTTTTCAGAATAAAAAGGTTGCATAATCTTCATAAACTGGTTATTATTAAGTATGAATTCTATATTAAAACCGATATGATTCTTGAATTTTCTTTACGAAATGGTAGCAAAATATGCGAAGAGACATAATTCATGGCTGAAAAATTATGCATAGTAGTTTAGAAAAATTGAACACAAGAACAGGTGCTTTGATAAAAGCCGTGTAGCGAGCGTTATTCGTATGAAGTGGATTATAAGTATAACATTTATAATCAATTAGGGTGGCAACACGGAAATTCGTCCCTTGTATGACTTATTAGTCATGCAAGGGTTTTTTTATTGCATAAAAGGAGAGATTCTATGATAAATATACCTAGAGGGACGCAAGATATTTTACCAGATGAAACAAAAAGATGGCGTTTTATTGAATCAAGATTAGATGAATTAATGGAAGTTTATAATTATCAAGAAATTCGTACACCAATTTTTGAAAGCACAGAATTATTTGCACGAGGTGTAGGTGATTCAACAGACGTCGTTCAAAAAGAAATGTACACTTTTAAAGATAAAGGTGACCGAAGTATTACTCTACGTCCAGAAGGCACGGCAGCTGTAGTGCGTTCTTATATTGAAAATAAGATGCAAGGTTTACCTAATCAACCGATTAAATTATATTATAACGGTCCGATGTTTAGATATGAACGTAAACAAAAAGGACGCTATCGCCAATTTACTCAATTTGGCGTTGAAGCGATTGGTGCTGAAGACCCAGGTATAGATGCTGAAGTGTTAGCAATGGCTATGCACATTTACCAATCATTTGGATTGAAACATTTAAAACTTGTAATTAACAGTATAGGTGATATTGAATCACGTCATGAATACAATGATGCACTAGTTAAACATTTTGAACCTGTAATTGACGATTTTTGTAATGACTGTAAAGCTCGTTTACACACAAATCCAATGAGAATATTAGATTGTAAGGTTGACAAAGATAAAGAAGCCGTTAAAACTGCTCCTAGAATTACTGAATTTTTAAATGAACAATCTAAAAAATATTATACTGATGTCAAACAACATTTGGATGACTTAGGTGTAGCTTATGTAGAAGACCCTAACTTAGTTCGAGGTTTAGATTATTATACACATACAGCATTCGAATTAATGATTGATAATCCAAATTATGATGGTGCGATCACAACGTTATGTGGCGGTGGACGCTATAACGGTTTACTTGAATTATTAGATGGACCAAGTCAAACAGGTATTGGATTCGCATTAAGTATAGAAAGGTTATTACTAGCATTAGATGAAGAGCAAATCGAACTTGATGTTAATCATGATTTTGATTTATTTATCGTAACTATGGGTGAAGAAGCGGATCGTTATGCAGTGAAATTACTTAATGATTTACGTAGAAATGGGATTAAAGCGGATAAAGATTATTTACAACGTAAGGTTAAAGGGCAAATGAAACAAGCCGATAGATTAAAAGCAAACTATACTATTGTTATCGGTGAGCAAGAATTAGAAAATAATAAAATAAATGTTAAAAATATGCTTTCAGGTGAAAGTGAAACTATTCGTTTAGATGAAATCATAAATTATTTTAAAAACTAAGGAGAAGATATCATGAGTAAGCGCACAACATACTGCGGTTTAGTAACTGAATCATTATTAGACCAAGAAGTAATATTAAAAGGTTGGGTCCACAACCGTAGAGATTTAGGTGGTCTCATTTTCGTTGATTTAAGAGACCGTGAAGGATATGTACAAGTCGTATTTAATCCTGATTTTTCTGAAGAGGCATTAAAAATAGCTGAAACAGTGAGATCTGAATATGTAGTTCAAGTTAAAGGTATCGTAAAAAAACGTGATCCTCAAACAGTGAACCCGAAAATTGCTACAGGTCAAGTAGAAGTACAAGTTTCAGAAATTGAAATTATAAACAAAGCAGAAACACCTCCATTTGCGTTGAATGAAGAAAATCAAAACGTGGATGAAAATATCAGATTAAAATATAGATATCTAGATTTAAGACGTCAAGAATTAGCACAAACATTTAAAATGAGACACCAAACTACACGTTCAATCAGACAATACTTAGATAAAGAAGGCTTTTTTGATATTGAAACGCCTGTATTAACTAAGTCAACACCTGAAGGGGCACGTGACTATCTGGTACCTTCACGTGTACATGACGGTGAATTTTATGCATTGCCTCAGTCACCTCAACTTTTTAAACAACTATTAATGATTGGCGGTTTCGATAAATATTATCAAATCGTAAAATGTTTCCGTGATGAAGACTTACGTGCCGATCGCCAGCCTGAATTTACACAAGTCGATATTGAAATGAGCTTTGTAGATCAAGAAGACGTTATGGAAATGGGAGAAGAAATGCTACAAAATGTAGTGAAATATGTAAAAGATGTTGAAATTCCAAGACCATTCCCTAGAATGACGTATGATGAAGCAATGCAACGTTTTGGTTCAGATAAACCAGATACTCGCTTTGATATGGAATTGATAGATGTATCAGAATTAGGAGAAATCATGGATTTCAAAGTGTTTAAAGATGCTGTGACTAATAATGGTCAAGTTAAAGCGATAGTTGCGAAAGGTGCGTCAGATCAATATACAAGAAAAGATATTGATGGTTTAACTGAATTTGTAAATATTTATGGTGCTAAAGGTTTAGCATGGGTGAAAGTCGTTGATGAAGGTGTGAACGGCCCAATTGCTAAATTCTTTGAAGCAGACCATGTTACTAAGCTACAAACATTAACTGAAGCGCAACCAGGTGACTTAGTATTGTTCGTAGCAGATAAACCAAGTGTTGTTGCACAGAGTTTAGGTGCGTTGCGTCTTAAGTTAGCTAGAGAATTAGATTTAATTGATGAATCTAAATTAAACTTCCTATGGGTAACAGATTGGCCTTTATTAGAATATGATGAAGACTTAAAACGTTATACTGCAGCTCATCACCCATTCACAGCACCAAAACAAGAAGATATCGCTAAATTAGATACTGAACCTGAAAATGCACAAGCTAACGCTTATGATATTGTATTAAATGGTTATGAATTAGGTGGCGGATCTATCAGAATTCATAATGATGATTTACAAACTAAAATGTTTGAAGTACTAGGCTTTACCGAGGAACAGACGCAAGAACAATTTGGATTCTTGCTAGATGCATTCAAATATGGTGCACCACCACATGGCGGTATCGCACTTGGTTTAGACCGTCTAGTAATGTTATTAACAGGTCGTACAAACTTACGTGATACAATTGCGTTTCCTAAAACGGCTTCAGCTACATGTTTATTAACAAATGCACCAAGTGAAGTTTCTGAAAGCCAATTAGAAGAATTATCATTACGAATTAGACATTAATTTTTGTTATAAGCTTTTATTCTTGCTAATTTCAAATATTGTGTTATTATTAATCCCATAAGATAGTCATCTGTAGTGTTCGTATGTTTGCTTTATATTTGGGCCTAACACACTTTGATCCGGGAGCCCAATGGGTTTTCTTGCAGCGCACACGCCTCATTAGGAGGACTTGCAAAACAAGAAACAGGGCACCCACCTGTTTTAAGCAGGCCGAATGATCAAGCATTTTATAACTACGGCACTTATGGACTCTATCGGTACGCAAGACTTCGGTCTTGCGTATTTTTTTGATATAAAATACAAAACTTGATATTTTTAATTAAATTGAAATAAAATAAATGTATTAAATTCAATAATAGAAACAGAATTTTAAACGAAAAACTATATTTAATCGCTTTTATTATTAAGGAGAATGGCATGAAACATCAATTTTCAAGAAATGAATTGGCTTATGGCCAAGAAGGTTTAGAATTATTAAAACAGAAAACTGTGGTGATTTTAGGTGTTGGAGGAGTTGGATCATTTGCTGCCGAAGCTCTAGCACGCACAAATATTGGACACATCATTTTAATAGATAAAGATGATGTAGATATCACTAATGTGAATCGTCAATTACATGCATTAACAACAACTGTTGGACAAAGTAAAGTTACTTTGATGGAAGAACGTATTAAATTGATTAACCCAGAATGCAAGGTAACTTCATTACATATGTTTTATACAGAAGAAACATATGAAGCGTTGTTCAATAATTATGATATTGATTACTTTGTTGATGCAAGTGATACCATCATGTATAAAGTGCATTTAATGAAAGAATGTTTGGAAAGAGGTATATCTGTTATTTCTAGTATGGGTGCCGCAAATAAAACAGATCCGACTCGATTTAAGATTGCTGATATTTCTGAAACATATATGGATCCAATGGCTAAAATCATTCGTCGTAAATTGAAAAAATTAGGTATATATAAAGGAATACCTGTCGTATTTTCAGATGAAAGCCCCATAGTTATAAGAGAGGATGTTAAAGATACTGTAGGTGATGCAAACGCACCAACCAGAAAGGGACAAATCCCACCATCTTCGAATGCATTTGTACCAAGTGTAGTTGGTTTGATTAGCGCCAGCTATGTCGTTAATGATATTTTAAAAGATATACCCGTATCGCGTATTAAAGATAAAATATAAAATTATAGCTAGTATTCTAGTTATCCAACACTTTATATTAAAAAACAGAGATTGAGATTATGACATCTCAATCTCTGTTTTTCTAGCTTAAATCCAGAATTTTTAATTTTTTTGTTGCGCTTGGGTAATATTTTCATAAACCGATTTGAATTGTTGCTCACTTTTAGAAGTTGTTTTCGGTTCATAATAAATTCTGTTTTTTAATTTATCAGGTAGATATTGTTGAGGAATAAATCCACTATCATAATTATGAGGATACTGATAACCGATAGCACGTCCTAGTTCTTTAGCGCCAGCGTAGTGTCCATCTTTTAAATGATCAGGAATTTGTCCTATATGACCTTTGCGTATATCAGAAAGAGCAGCATCAATAGCAGCGATACCTGAATTAGATTTAGGAGATAGGCAGAGTTCAATAACGGCCTGACTTAAGGGTATTCTAGCTTCAGGAAAGCCTAAGCGTTCAGCTGATTCGATAGCAGCTAATGTGCGTTGTCCCGCGCTAGGAGATGCGAGGCCAACATCCTCATAACTTATTACTAGCAACCGTCTAACGATTGTTGGTAAGTCGCCTGCTTCAATTAAGCGTGCTAAATAATGAAGTGCAGCATTTACATCACTACCGCGAATTGATTTTTGAAACGCACTCATCACATCATAATGCATGTCGCCATCTTTATCACTTACAAAAGCTCCTTTTTGCAAGCAATCCTTAGCGTCTTGTAAGGTAATGTGACGTTGGCCATCTGTAGTTTCGGAACTTAAGACTGCTAATTCTAAGGCGTTTAAAGCACTTCTCACATCACCTTGGCTTTGAGTAGTGAAATAGGACATTGCATCTTCGTCCACTATAGGATTATAACTTGCTAGGCCACGTTCTTCGTCATTTAAAGCTCTATCCAGTGAAGTTCTGACATCATCTTCATCTAGTGGATAAAGTTCAAATATTTGAGCTCTTGAGCGAATAGCAGGATTTATTGCGTGATATGGGTTTGAAGTTGTAGCTCCAATCAGCACAATTTTTCCATTTTCTAAATGTGGTAATAGGAAATCTTGCTTAGCTTTATCTAAACGATGGATTTCATCTAATAATAAAATAACTTGTCCAGACATTTTAGCTTCTTCAACTATAAGTTGCATATCTTTTTTTGTATTTGTAACTGCATTTAATTGACGGAATTTAAATTGAGTACTTCCTGATATAGCTTTAGCAATACTTGTTTTACCGATACCAGGTGGTCCATAAAAAATCATGGAGGATAATCTTTTTGTTTCTACCATCCTTCTTATAATACCTTTTGGACCTACTAAATGCTTTTGAGATATAATCTCATCAATATTACTTGGACGCATTCTTGAAGCTAGTGGTTCGTTTGACACAATGTTTCACACCTTTCTAATTCTATATTAACTTAAAAAGTGATAGAATGTTATTATATAGTATTCGAATTAAGTGAGGTAATATAATGAAAATTTCAACTAAAGGAAGATATGGGTTAACACTAATGATATCTCTTGCTAAAAAAGAAGGTCAAGGGTGTGTGTCTTTAAAATCTATTGCGGAAGAAAATAATTTGAGCGATTTGTATTTAGAGCAATTAGTCGGTCCATTGAGAAATGCCGGGTTAATTCGAAGTGTTCGTGGTGCAAAAGGTGGTTACCAGTTAAGAGTACCATCTGAAGAGATAACAGCGGGTGACATTATTCGTTTATTAGAAGGTCCAATCACATTCGTTGAAAGTATTGATTCAGAACCACCTGCTCAAAAACAACTTTGGATTAGAATGAGAGACGCAGTAAGAGATGTGCTAGATAATACATCATTAAAATATTTAGCAGAATATAAAGATACAAATAATTTAGATGGCTATATGTTCTATATCTAAATTATACCGAAATATAGTTTTGTATTGATGCTATAACAATTTTAAAAAATATTTATTAATCAATGTTTGAGATGTTTATTTATTAAAATTAGTGGTATGTACAATATATATACACCATCAAGGAGGTAAATTACATGGCAGACGAAAACAAAGTAGAACAAGCAAAAGGTAATGTGAAAGAAACATTAGGTAACGTTACTGATAACAAAGACTTAGAAAACGAAGGTAAAGAAGATAAAACTTCTGGTAAAGCTAAAGAATTTGTAGAAAATGCAAAAGATAAAGCTAATGATGTTATTGATAAATTTAAAAAATAATCTATAGTTAATGACTATTAAAGGAGAGATTTTAAATGGCTGAAAACTTTTTAGATAAAGCAAAAGAAACTGCAAAAAATGTATCAGATAAATTAAAAGATACAGATAATGAAAAAGCAAAACAAGCATCAGAACAAATCGATAAATTCACTGGCGGCAGTGATGATGATAAAAAAGATGACAAAAAAGACGATAAAAAATAATATTTGTGGAAACAAAATTATTTAAAAGAGGGTTAGGGCATAATATTGTCCTGCCCCTTTTTATTTGCAATTTAAACATTAATAATAATGCCTACTAACAGTGGATAAGGGCTAGGTTTAAGCTTTCCATTGTTTAGTAGGCATTAATTTTTATGATAAGTTGTGACGATTTGCGAAGCACAATAATATAGCGTGTGTCAATTTAACCTTAATAACCTAAATTTTATATTTTGAAATTTGACTAAGATGAATTTAAAAATATAAAAATTGATAAAGTAATTAAAACGTTAATGTTTATACTTCATATATTCATCCACTTAATTACTGTTTGGACGAATATTAAACATTGAATTGTGAAAAGTCTTGGCTTATTTAATAAATTATATCTCTTCGACAATTGTTTTTAGTTTTTTATAAGAATCTAACTGTGCGTCTTGATCATAAATATAACTAATCGCCATCAGTTCATCTATTTCACCGTGTTCTTTGATAAAGTCTTGAATTTTAGCTTTAACTGTCTCTTCAGACCCGATTAAGGATTGTTGCATTCTTTGTTTTGCAATTTCATATTCTGTAGGTGTTAAAAGCCCTTTTAAATCATCAGTTGGTGGTTGCACAGGTTGCATTCTACCTCTTGTGATACTTACCATAACTTGTGCTTGTGTTGTTGCTAAGTATTCAGCTTGCTTGTCTGTATCTGCAACGATAGCATTGAGACAAACAATAACATAAGGTTCACTTAATATATCAGATGGTTCAAAAAGTTCTTTATATATTTGAATCGCGTCTTTCATTTGTTGCGGTGCAAAATGGCCAGCAAAGACATAAGGTAGCCCCTTACGTGCGGCTAAATGCGCGGAATCAGTAGATGAACCAAGTATATAAAGTGGTACTTGCTTATTAACAGCTGGGTAGGCACGTACATATCCTTGCTGATTAGCTGGGCCAAAGTAAGTTGCAAGTTGTTCAACTTCTTCAGGGAATTCATAAACGCCGTTATGTTGATCTCTACGTAAGGCGCTAGCAGTCATCATGTCTGTTCCTGGCGCACGTCCTAATCCAAGGTCTACACGGTTTGGGAAAACAGTTTCCATTGTTCCAAATTGTTCTGCAACAACTAATGGTGCATGATTTGGTAACATAATACCACCAGAACCGACACGTATTTTTGAAGTGTGTTCTAGTGTGTGCTGAATTAATAATGCAGTTGCCGAACTAACTAGATTAGGAGCGTTGTGGTGTTCAGCTATCCAATAACGTTCGAATTCAAGTGCTTCTAAATCTTGCGCAAGTTTAACCATATCTTTGATTGCTGCTTGATCATCTTGACCTTCGCGGATTGGTACTAAGTTAAGCGCAGATAATTTTAAATTGTTCATTTTATATCGTAATCCTCCTTGAGCTTGTTAATACAAAGTAGTATAACAGGCGATTTAAAACTTGCGTAAGAAATTGCTCATTGTTATACTTATACAAAATTAAAACGTTAGGTGGCTTAATTAAGACAATGGATAAATCTCATAAGAAATATACAAACCAATTAAATATAAATAAAAGTTATGGGATATGACCCTGTCTAAATTACGTGAAAATACTTAAACAACCACATACAAAGTAATATATAACACGGTAAAGATATGTCATGTCCTAAAAGTGGAGGAATTGATATGTCTTTTTATTATGAACAAAAACCATTTGAACAGTATGGACGAATGCTGATTGATAAGGTGCTAATTGAGATAGAAGAAGGAGAACATATTGCATTTTTAGGAGATAATGGTGTTGGAAAATCAACACTCTTGCATGCGCTTAAGGATACCTATAAAGAAAGTGCTTATTTAATGGAACAAGATATGACTGATTATTATGAGATGACAGCAATGGATTTTATCCTATTTCTAAAACCACAATTAGCTCAATTGAAAAAAGAAATACGATATAATTATGAAAAAATAAGTGATTACGTTGCATTGGAAGGCTATGAATTTGAACAAGAAATCATTACGCAAGCAAAATTATTTGATTTAACGGAAATCGACTTAGATAAAAAGATTGCGTCGCTTAGCGGAGGACAGCAAACACGTGTAGCGATATTAAAAGCATTCTTATCAAAAAAATCGTTAATATTACTTGATGAACCTACTAATCATCTTGATATGACAATGCTAGATAATTTGATAACGAATATAAATAAATCTAAACAGACTATCGTTTTTGTGTCTCATCACAGAGGTTTCATCAATCAAACGGCATCACACATTTATCAAATAACGCGTAACGGAACGAGAAAATTTCAAGGTAATTATGATCATTATAAACAAGTTGTAGATTTGGCTCATCAATCACAAGTCAACGCTTATGAAAAACAACAAAAAGAAATCATAGCACTTGAAGCGACTATTAGACGAGTGAATGAATGGCACTCAGCTTCACAAAAATCAACTAGTGTGCGCGATCCAATACAACAAAAAAGATTAAGTAAATTAGCTCAAAAAGCTAAAGTAAAGGAATCACAACTAAAACAAAATATTAATGAAAAACAAATTGAAGCACCCGAAAATGATAATAGGGATTTTCATTTTAATGAGCAAACGCGTTTACGAAAGCGCAGCTTAATAAGATTTGAAAATGTTAGTATAACTATAAACCGACAGGAAATTTATAGGAATGCTAACTTTGAAATGAAAAATAAAGAAAATATACTTTTAACGGGTCCGAATGGTAGTGGCAAATCATTATTTATCGCAATGATTAAACAAGATATAAAACCGGATAAAGGTGATATATATATTACACCATCGCTTAAAATGGCTAGTTTTGATCAGCAAAATAACAACTTGAACTTTAACAGCAGTCCATTGGACATGGTGATGGCATTGGACAGTGTAACTCGTAGTGAAGCGCAAACGATTTTAGCTTCTTTTGATTTTAATAAGGAAAAAATTAATCAACCTATCGCATTTTTATCCATGGGTGAGAAAAGTAGATTACAGTTTGTATTATTATATTTCTCTAACCCACATCTACTTATTTTAGATGAACCAACCAATTATTTTGATATAGCTACACAAGATTTAATATTAAAAATGATTGAAAGTTTTCAAGGTCAAGTACTTATCGTTACACATGATCAGTATTTACAATCAAAAATCACTGCTACGCACTGGCATATTAATGATAAGCGATTGCAAAATATGTCATTGAATAGTAAACAACCATCAGATATTAAAAACACTATGAAATTATTAGAGGATTTTAAAGATATTGATGAAAATGGTCATTTTGAAACAGACAACTAGAAAAATTAATTATATGGTGCTATCATTGGAACATTGATAAAAATTTAAGGAGTGTCAAGCATGGAAGTATACGCAGATTATGCTGCTACAACACCAGTTAAGCAAGAAGTAATTGATAAAATGATGGATATTTATTCTGTTCATTATGGTAATCCGTCTTCCATTCACAGTATAGGAAGAGATGCACGAAAGTATTTAGATGAAGCACGTCGTACAATTGCATCTTCTTTTAACGCAAAACCAAGTGAAGTGATTTTTACAAGCGGTGCGACAGAATCTAATAACACTGCTATTAAAGGGATGGCTTATGACCAGATGCACAGAGGAAAACATATTATCACTTCCAAAATTGAGCACCATTCTGTACTCCATGTATTTGAGCAACTAGAAAAAGAAGGTTTTGAAGTCACATATTTAGATGTTGATAAACAAGGTATAATAAACCTTCAGCAATTAGAAAATGCTATTACAGAACAGACGATTTTAGTTTCAATCATGTTTGTTAATAATGAAGTAGGTACTGTCGAACCAATGTACGATATTGAAGAAATTATTGGTAAATCCAATGCACTGTTTCATGTTGATGCAGTACAAGCGATTGGTCATTTAGAAATAGATTTTCATGAATTTGATATTGATGCTATGAGCATTACTGCACATAAATTTGGTGGTCCTAAAGGCGTCGGCATACTACTATTAAAAGAAGGTACTTCATTAAAATATCAACAATTAGGTGGAGAACAAGAGGCTAAACGTAGAGCTGGTACTGAAAATTTACCGCAAATTGTTGGATTAGCTGAAGCTGTTACGCTTGCAAACCAATATAGAGACGAAAACAATGTACATTTAATGAATCTTAAAAATTTATTCTTAGTTTCATTACAAGAACGCTCAATCCCATTTGAATTAAATGGTTCTATGACAGATTCAACTGGTCACATTGTAAATTTATATTTACCATTTATAGATGTAGAAACAATGCTGGCTTTATTAGATTTATCCAATATATATGTTTCATCAGGTTCAGCTTGTACTGCAGGGACTACAACACCATCACATGTATTACAAGCAATGTATGATGAAGAAGATAATCGAGCAAAACATTCTGTAAGATTTAGTTTTAACGAACAAACAACTGAACAAGAAATAAAATATATAGCTACAGAAATTCATAAAATTTATCATAAATTTAAGGAGGACGTGTAAGTGTCAAATAAAGATACACGAGTTGTTGTTGGGATGTCTGGTGGCGTAGATAGTTCCGTTACAGCACATTTGTTAAAAGAACAAGGTTATGATGTCATAGGTATATTCATGAAAAATTGGGATGATACTGATGAAAATGGCGTATGTACAGCTACTGAAGATTATAATGATGTCATCGCAGTATGCAATCAATTAGATATTCCATACTATGCAGTGAATTTTGAGAAAGAATACTGGGATAAAGTATTTACGTATTTCCTAGATGAATATAAAAAAGGACGTACCCCAAACCCTGATGTAATGTGTAATAAAGAGATTAAATTCAAAGCATTTTTAGAACACGCATTAAAACTCGGTGCTGACTATGTTGCCACAGGTCATTATGCACGTGTGCGTCGTCATGAGGATGGCCACGTTGAAATGTTAAGAGGCGTGGATAACAATAAAGATCAAACTTATTTTTTAAATCAATTATCACAAGATCAATTATCTCGTGTAATGTTCCCAATAGGTGATATCGATAAAAAAGAAGTACGTCGTATTGCTGAAGAACAAAATTTAGCAACTGCTAAAAAGAAAGATTCAACAGGTATTTGTTTTATTGGAGAACGTAATTTCAAAGAATTTCTTTCACAATATTTACCAGCACAATCTGGAGAAATGCGAACACTACAAGGTGAAAAAATCGGTATGCATGCTGGATTAATGTATTATACAATCGGACAACGTCATGGCCTAGGTATTGGTGGAGACGGTGATCCATGGTTTGTAGTTGGTAAAAACTTAAATGACAACGTATTATATGTTGAACAAGGTTTCCACCATGAAGCATTGTACAGTGACTACTTGATTGCATCAGATATCTCATTTGTAAATGATATTGACTTGGAAAATGGATTTGAATGTACTGCAAAATTCAGATACCGCCAAAAAGATACTAAAGTATTTGTGCAAAAAGAGAGTGATAACGCAATTCGAGTAGTATTCGATGAACCTGTTCGTGCGATTACTCCTGGTCAATCTGTTGTGCTATATGATGGGAATGTCTGTCTTGGTGGTGCTACAATTGATGATGTTTTCAAAGAATCTGGACAATTAAGTTACGTTTTATAAACCAAAAGATGAAGTATTATTTAGAAATCGTTAGTAGACTATATAATATAGTATCTAGCGATTTCTTTTTTTAAAATTAATATTTCAAAAAAATGAGTAAATGTTATAATTAATAGTCAGAAAAGAGGGTTAAAGTTGAATCAAGAGCAAATATATAAATTAATTAAACAGGGTAACTTTGAAGAAGCACTTAAAGCATTATTTGAAAATATAGAAGCTAGTCCAAAAGAAGTTGAAAATTACATAAATGCCGGAATATTATTGGCTGAAGCGGGAGAAGTAGAAAAAGCTGAAAAATTCTTTCAAAGAGCAATCACTTTAGATCCGGAAAACGGTGCAATTTATTATAATTTAGGTAATGTATATTACAATGAAGGTCGTTTTAATGAAGCGATAAAATTATACCAACAAGCGCTGAAATTTAACGTTGATAAAGTTGATACAAATTACATGATTGGAATGTCTTTCAATCAACTAGAAGCATTTAACGAAGCTTTACCATTCCTAATGACTGCAGCGGAACAAGATGACCGTGATGATGCTGAGGTACAATTCCAATACGGGCTTGTGTTATGTCATTTAGAAATGTTTGAACCAGCTATTGACCAGCTAAACCGAGTATTAACAATCGATAAAAAACATGCAGATGCGCTTTATAATCTAGGTTTAGCGACTTATATGCAAACGGAGAATACTGACGAAGCTATTCGTCACTTTGAAGCGGCTGTCGATGCTAATCCAGATCATGTCATGAGCCATCATGCTATTAAAACTTTTAAATCTATCGCAGAGGAGGAATAACTTATGGAAAACCCTACACTATTTAATAATTCAATGATTAAAGGGACCGTTGATGCGATTTTGTTTCAAAACAAAGAAAATTTTTATACGGTTTTAAAAGTTGATACAATTGAATCCAACGAGACATTCGATTCAATGCCTACAATTGTAGGGTTTTTTCCAGATATTGCAGAAGGTGACGTTTATACATTTAAAGGGCAAGTAGTTACACATGCGAAATATGGTAAACAATTAAAAGCTGAAACTTTTGAAAAAGAGTTACCACAAACCAAAGAAGCGATTATAAGTTATTTATCAAGTGATCTTTTTAAAGGAATAGGTAAAAAAACGGCTCAAAGTATAGTAAATAAATTAGGTGAGAATGCGATTAGTGACATTTTAAATGATCCAAGTATATTGGAAAAAGTACCTAGTTTACCTAAAAAGAAACAAAAACAAATCGCTGAACAAATCGCAAGTAATCAAGAAACAGAACAAATTATTATTCGACTTCATGATTTGGGTTTTGGGCCAAAGTTAGCAATGGCTATATACCAAGCATATTTAGGCGAAACGCTCAACGTAGTTGAAAACAAGCCTTATCAACTTGTATATGACGTCAAAGGTATCGGTTTTAATAAGGCGGACATATTAGCGCGTAATGTCGGCATTCAATTTAACGATGCAGAACGTCTTAAAGCAGGGTTGCTTTATGTCTTAGAAGAAGAATGCATAAAACAGGGTCATACTTATTTACCAACTAATAATGTACTAGAGATGACACAAGATATGTTGTCACAACCACCAGGCGAGTTAATAGAAATACAACAATTAGAACAAGTGTTACAGGATTTAGTCAATGACACTAAATTAATCCAACAAGAAAATGAAGTTGCGATTCCAAGTCTATACTATTCAGAACTGAAAAGCGTTCAAAATTTATACCGTAATTTTAGTTATACAAATAAACTTAAAGAAATTGAACAATCTGATTTGCTACTTGAAATCGGAGAAATTGAGGAACGAAATAAAGTAACATATGCAGATTCTCAAAGAGAAGCCTTGCAAACAGCTATTAATTCTAAAATCATGTTGCTAACCGGTGGACCAGGCACAGGAAAAACTACTGTCATTAAAGGAATTGTTGAACTGTATGCAGAGTTGCATGGTTTGTCATTAGATTATGATGATTATCAAAATGATGATTATCCAGTAGTCCTAGGTGCGCCAACTGGCCGAGCATCAAAACGTTTGTCAGAGTCAACTGGATTGGAAGCTATGACGATACATCGTCTAATAGGTTGGAATCAAGATACACAACCGGAAGATATTTTGGATAATGAGATTTCTGCAAAACTTATTATTATAGATGAAATGTCCATGGTTGATACATGGTTATTCCATCAGTTTTTGAGTGCTGTACCTATCGATGCGCAAGTTATACTAGTCGGGGATGAAGATCAACTGCCATCTGTCGGACCAGGTCAAGTATTTAAGGATTTAATTGATTCGAAAGTGATTCCTCGTGTGAATTTAACTGAAGTTTACCGCCAACAAGATGGTTCAAGTATTATTGAATTAGCGCATAGGATGAAACTAGGAGAAGCAATTGATATTACACAAAGATTTCATGATCGTAATTTTATAAACTGTACAACAGAACAGATACCCTCTGTTGTCGAAAAAGTAGTATCAAGTGCAGTGAATAAAGGTTATGATATGAGTGATATTCAAGTATTAGCTCCGATGTATAAAGGGTCTGCAGGTATTAAGAAACTAAATACAATATTGCAAGATATCTTGAACCCTAAAGAACAGGATACTCGAGAAATTGAGTTTGGTGATATTGTTTTTAGAAAAGGTGATAAGGTATTACAACTTGTTAACCGACCAAGCGATAATATATTTAACGGTGATATTGGGGTTATTGTAGGCATCTTCTGGGCTAAAGAAAATGCATTAAACAAAGATGTTTTGGTGGTTGATTTTGAAGGTAACGAGATTACATTTGTTCGCCAAGACTTAATGGAATTAACGCATGCTTATTGTACATCAATCCATAAGTCACAAGGTTCAGAATTTCCAATCGTTATTATGCCGATGGTTAAACAGTACTTTAGAATGCTACAAAAACCCATATTATATACTGGTTTAACACGTGCCAAACAGTCACTTGTGTTCTTAGGAGATCCACAAGCATTTGATATTGGTCTCAAGACTCATGGCCAAGTGAGAATGACACAATTGTGTACTTTTCTTAAAATGTACTTTAATAATGATGAAGAAACTGAAAGTGATGATGTCAGTAATTCTTTTGATGCTGATATTATTTTATCTGAAGAAAATATATTTAAGATAAATCCAATGATTAATATGGGAGAGTTTTCCCCATATGACTTCGTTGAAGATTGACATTGTCGTTGAAAATAAATACAATATAAATAACTTCGCATGAAGATAAGTAAACTATGTTTTATCCCAAGAGATGTACTGGTTGGTGAAAAGTACAATGAATATAGTTGAAAGCTACTTTGTGTCAGTAAGCATAATAACTAATTGAGTGATAAGTGTATGTTAGTAAATTTGTTAAGACTGTTGAATTACATAATTTTAACAATGACGTCTATAAAGATTTACTGATGCTTATAACTAGGGTGGTACCGCGAAACGTTCGTCCCTTTTATGAGGATGGGCGTTTTTTATTTTCATTTTTTATGAATTACTGTTATAACTTGAGTTGAGATGGAGGGAATTTAAGGTATGAAAAACTTAAAAGCAAGTGAAATTAGACAAAATTTTATCGATTATTTTGTAGAACAAGGTCATATGGTTGAACCATCAGCACCATTAGTTCCAATTGATGATGATTCTTTACTATGGATTAATTCTGGTGTAGCAACGTTAAAAAAATATTTTGATGGTAGGGAAACGCCAAGAAAACCACGTATTGTGAATTCACAAAAAGCAATTAGAACAAATGACATTGAAAATGTAGGGTTTACTGCACGTCATCATACATTTTTTGAAATGTTAGGTAATTTCTCAATTGGTAATTATTTTAAAAAAGAAGCAATTGAATTTGCATGGGAATTTTTAACTAGTGAGAAATGGATGGCAATGGACCCTAAATTGTTATATGTGACTGTACATCCAGAAGATATTGAAGCGTATCGTATATGGAATGAAGACATTGGCTTAGAGGAAAGTAGAATTATTAGAATTGAAGGAAATTTCTGGGACATTGGTGAAGGCCCTTCAGGTCCTAATACAGAAATTTTCTATGATCGTGGAGATAGTTATGGTAAAGATGATCCAGCTGAAGAAATGTATCCAGGTGGAGAGAATGAGCGTTTCCTTGAAGTGTGGAATTTAGTGTTTAGTGAATTTAACCATAATAAAGACCACACATATACACCACTCCCAAATAAAAACATTGATACGGGTATGGGATTAGAAAGAATGGCATCATTAGCTCAAAATGTACGTACAAATTATGAAACAGATTTATTTATGCCAATAATCCGTGAAGTAGAAACGTTATCAGGGAAAAAATATTTAGAAAAAGATGCATACGATGTGGCATTTAAAGTTATATCAGATCATATTCGTACGATTGCATTTGCAATCGCTGACGGTGCATTACCAGCTAACGAGGGTCGTGGTTATGTATTACGTCGCTTGTTACGTCGTGCTGTAAGATTTAGCCAATCTTTAGATATCAATGAACCATTTATGTATCAATTAGTTGATATAGTTGCTGATATTATGGAACCATATTATCCAAATGTAAAAGAAAAGTCTGGCTTTATTAAACGTGTAATTAAATCTGAAGAAGAACGTTTCCACGAAACATTGGAAGAAGGGCTTGCTATTTTAAATAATCTTGTGGCTCAAGCAAAAGAACAATCTAATGAAATTAGTGGTAAAGATGCTTTTAAACTTTATGATACTTACGGGTTCCCTGTAGAACTAACTGAAGAGATTGCAACACAAGAAAATTTAACAGTAGATATGGCCACATTTGAGTCTGAAATGCAGCAACAAAGAGATAGAGCTAGACAAGCAAGACAAAATTCACAATCAATGCAAGTGCAAAGTGAAGTATTGAAGAAAATTACGACTGAAAGTAAGTTTGTTGGTTATGATGTAATGGACAGAGCTACTACAATAACTGATATCATTTATAATGGCGAATTAGTTGATACTGCAGAAGCTGGTGAGATCGTTTACTTCATCCTTAAAGAGACGCCATTTTATGCAGTAAGTGGTGGTCAAGTTGCCGATCAAGGTAAAGTAAGTAATGAAAACTTTGAAATTGCAGTAACTGAAGTTACAAAAGCACCTAATGGTCAAAACTTACACAAAGGTGAGATTCAATTTGGTACAGTAAAAACAAATGCAGAAGTGTCCGCAAGCGTTAACCATAAAGACCGTAGTGCAATTAAGAAAAATCACAGTGCAACACATTTATTACATGCAGCCTTAAAAGAAGTATTAGGCGAACACGTTAATCAAGCTGGTTCATTGGTTGAAGCAGAGCGTTTAAGATTTGATTTTTCACATTTTGGTCCAATGACTCAAGAAGAAATTGATCAAGTGGAACGCAGAGTTAATGAAGAAATATGGAACAGCATTGAAGTTAATATCCAAGAAATGCCTATTGAAGAAGCTAAACAAATTGGTGCAATGGCATTATTTGGTGAGAAATACGGTGATGTAGTTAGAGTAGTAAATATGGCGCCGTTCTCAATTGAGTTATGTGGCGGTATTCATGTTAATAATACATCTGAAATCGGTCTATTTAAAATCGTGAGTGAATCTGGTACTGGTGCTGGAGTTAGACGAATAGAAGCTTTAACTGGTAAATCAGCTTTTCTATATTTAGAAACAATACAAACGCAATTTAATGCTGTTAAAACTCAAGTAAAAGTAAAAACAGATGACCAAGTATTAGATAAAGTAATACAAATGCAAACAGAAGAAAAAGAATTAGTGAAACAACTAGAACAAAAAAATAAAGAAGTTACTTCACTGAAAATGGGAGACATTACAAACCAAGTTGAAGAAATTAACGGTTTGAAATTCCTTGCTACCGAAGTTGAAGTGCCAAACGCTAAGGCTATACGTGAAACGATGGATGATTTCAAATCAAAATTACAAGATACAGTGATTGTATTAATTAGTAATGTAGATGGTAAAGTATCTTTAGTAGCGACTGTGCCCAAAACACTTACTGATAAAGTAAAAGCTGGTGACATTATAAAAAATATGGCGCCAATTGTTGGAGGTAAAGGTGGCGGTCGCCCTGACATGGCTCAAGGTGGCGGTACTCAGCCAGAAAACATAACAGAAGCATTACGATTTATTAAAGATTACATTAAATCCCTATAACTTCAAGTCATTCTCATGTAGAATGTGAATTAAGTACTTTTTTATTCGATACAAAAGGAGTATAATATATGGAAAATTTTGATAAAACTATGAAATTTAATTATGATGAAATTCCAAAAGAAGATGTCAAAACAGTGTTACAAAATGTCTATAATACGTTAAAAGAAAAAGGATATAATCCAGTGAATCAAATCGTAGGTTATTTACTATCGGGTGATCCGGCTTATATTCCGCGTAATAATGAAGCTAGAAATCAAATACGTCGCATAGACCGTGATGATATTATGGAAGAATTAGTTTCTAGTTACTTACAAGAGAAATCTAACTAATTAAATGTTAAAACATAAAATCATTGGATTAGATGTAGGTAGTAAAACTGTTGGCATTGCAATAAGTGATCTTATGGGTTGGACAGCCCAAGGATTAGATACACTCCGTATAGACGAAGAAAAAAATGAATTAGGTATAAATCAACTTGTAGATATTATACAAAAAGAGAAAGTTGGTACCGTAATTGTCGGATTACCAAAAAACATGAACAATTCTATTGGATTTCGAGGCGAGGCTTCGTTACAATACAAGGAGCAACTTCAAGAAGCACTGCCATCATTAGAAATAATCATGTGGGATGAACGCTTAAGCACTATGGCTGCAGAACGTTCACTGCTTGAAGCAGATGTTTCTAGACAGAAACGAAAGAAAGTAATTGATAAAATGGCTGCAGTCTTTATTCTGCAAGGCTATTTAGACTCATTACAATAAAAAGGAGCGTTTAATTATGACTGAACACAATCACGATTCTCAATTAGAAATTAACAACGAGGAAGAATTACTTACTCTATACGATGAAGAAGGTAACGAAGTTTTATATCGTAAAGTATTAGAATTCTTCCACCCAGAATTTAAAAAAGAATATGTGATTCTTGCTGAAGAAGGCGCAGAATCTGACGATGATGATTTAATAGAATTGGTACCAATGATCAATGAACCAGATGAAAATGGTGAAGGTGGTAAATTCTTACCTGTAGAAACAGATGAAGAATGGGACATGATTGAAGAAGTAGTTAATACTGAAATGGATGATCATGATCACGACCACGAATAATAAAGAATAATTAATTAAAGTGTAAATACGCATAAGAGCTTGGGATATAAATCTCATGCTTAAAATAAAGGGTTAATCCGTAACAAAATGGATTAGCCCTTTTTATATTAAAATATTATAACTTTGGCCGTGTATGCTTGTTTAGGGTTTAGTTTGAGCGTATAAGTTGAGTCTGTAATTTAATCTTAATACTGTACCTTCATATATTAGCACGATAATAAATTATGTGTTTTAATACAAGGAAATATGAAGTTTCGTATAATAAAATTATCCGTACATAATTTAAGAAGGGATGCTTTTTATATTAATGTTCTAAAACGACTTCAATTTTAATATCAATAGAAATTTCAATTTTAAACTCAATTAAAACTAGTTATATTTATACCGGATTTTCAAATATATTTTTGCTTATTTAGTATTCACTATGACTTTACACTTATATTCTTTATGCGTTTGTGATAAAATATATAAAGTTAAATTTGTGCGTACATACATAAAAGAAAAAGTTTTATAGTGAATCATTATTAAAATTAAATACGCAAATTGAATTTAGGATTTAATATTTTGTTTAAATTATCTAATCAGTCACTTAATGACTGATTTATTTTATTGCTTGAATCCAAAGTATGATTTTACAACAAAGGAAGTTATGAAGAAATGGATAATAATCAATCCTATTTATTAAATTTACACAAGCAAACAGATGAAAATATAGAAACTCTTAGAACGTTTGCCGAGGAAAATAGTGTCCCGATCGTAGACCGACTAACACTTGAAATGATAAAACAAGTAATCAGGTTACATAAACCTATTAACATATTGGAAATTGGTACCGCTATCGGATATAGCGCGATGCAATTTGCTTCGATATCTAAAGAAATTCATGTAACGACAATAGAACGTGACGAAGAAATGATAAATAAAGCGAAAGAAAATATAGATTTATATGCGTTTAATAAACAAGTGAAACTGGTGGAAGGTAATGCATTAGAACAGTTCGATAATGTGAATGATCGGACATTTGATATGATATTTATAGATGCAGCAAAAGCGCAATCGAAGAAATTCTTTGAACTTTATACTCCAATTTTAAAAGATGGTGGCGTCGTCATTACAGATAATGTTCTATACCACGGTTTCGTTTCTGATATATCAGTAGTACGCACACGTAATGTACGCCAAATGGTTAAAAAAGTTATAGAGTATAACGAATGGTTAATCAATCATGAAGGTTACACAACTAATTTTTTAAACATAGATGATGGTTTAGCAATTTCAATTAAAGGAGAATCATAATGACAGAATTATTAGTTACACCCAAATCTGTTAAACATATTGAAATATTAATTGAAAAAGGCGCTGATGCATTTGTGATAGGCGAGCAGAAATTTGGTCTGAGGCTTGCAGGCGAATTTAATAGAGAAGCCATGAGAGAAGCTGTTAAATTGGCGCACAATAATAATAAAAAGGTTTATGCAGCAGTAAATGGGCTATTTCATAATTACCATCTTAATGCCGTTGAATCTTATATAGAGTTTTTGCACGAAATCAACGTTGATCGCATTATTTTTGGTGACCCCGCTGTAATTATGTTTGTTAAAAAGCACGATAATCCAATTCCACTTAATTGGGATGCTGAAACGTTAGTGACAAATTATTTTCAGTGTAATTACTGGGGTAAAAAAGGTGCTAAACGTGCACAGTTAGCAAGAGAATTGAATTTAGAAGAAATACTAAATATTAAAGCCAATGCAAATGTGGAAATTGAGGTACAAGTACACGGTATGACATGTATGTTCCAGTCTAAGCGTATGTTGTTAGGCAACTATTACACTTTCCAAGAACGACAATTAAAAATTGAACGTAATCTAGCAGCTGATGAACTATTATTATATGACGAAGAACGTGATAACAAATATCCAGTGTTCGAAGATTATAATGGGACGCATATTATGTCTCCACATGATATATGTTTAATAGAAGAATTAGAACCCCTATTAGAAGCTGGTATAGATTCATTAAAAATAGATGGTATATTACAGTCAGAAGAGTATATAAATATATGTACAGAGCAATATAGAGAAGCCATTGATTTGTATAATGAAGATTCTGAAGCATATGAAGACGAAAAATTTATGTTAGTTGACCCTATTGAAGCAATACAACCAGAACATCGCCCATTTGACGAAGGTTTCTTATATAAACAAACAGTATATTAATGGAGGTTGAACAGTGAAAATTTTAGAAGAAATTAACATTCAAAATAAACCTAAAATGAAAAAGCCTGAACTTCTTGCACCAGCTGGAAATTTAGAAAAACTGAAAATCGCCGTACATTATGGTGCAGATGCTGTTTTTCTTGGAGGACAAGCTTATGGTTTAAGGTCAAATGCAGATAATTTTACATTAGCAGAAATAAAAGAAGGCGTAGAATTTGCTCAATGTTATGGTGCTAAAATTTATGTTACTACAAATATAATCGCTCATGATGAAAACATGGAAGGTTTAGATGACTATTTACGCGACTTAGCTTTAGTGGGTGTCACAGGGATTATTGTTGCAGATCCGCTAATTATTGAGACTTGTAAAAGTGTCGCGCCAGAGCTAGAAATTCATCTATCCACCCAACAATCTCTTTCGAATTATAAAGCAGTCCAATTTTGGAAAGAAGAAGGTTTAGACAGAGTTGTATTAGCGCGTGAAACGGGCGCAATGGAAATGAAAGAGATGAAAGAGAAAGTAGATATCGAGATTGAATCATTTATACATGGAGCTATGTGTATTGCTTATTCGGGGAGATGTACTTTAAGTAATCATATGACTGCAAGAGATTCAAACAGAGGTGGTTGTTGTCAAAGTTGTCGTTGGGATTATGATTTACTGCAAGTGGAATCTGATGGAGAACTAGATCTATATTATGGTGATGAGGAAGTCACACCATTTGCAATGAGCCCGAAAGACTTAAAGCTAATAGAATCTATTCCTAATATGATGGATATTGGCGTTGATTCTTTGAAAATAGAAGGACGCATGAAATCGATTCACTATATTGCTACCGTTGTTTCGGTATATAGAAAAGTGATTGATGCTTATGCAAACGATCCTGAAAATTTCAAAATTAAACCGGAATGGTTGGTTGAATTAGATAAATGTGCCAATAGAGATACAGCTTCTGCTTTTATAAAAGGTACTCCTGGTTATGAAGAGCAGATGTTTGGACACCAGAATAAGAAAAATTCAGCTTATGACTTCTGTGGATTAGTATTAGATTATGATGAGAAAACTAAGATTGCAACGATTCAACAACGAAATAAATTTGAACCTGGGCAAGAAATAGAATTTTTCGGCCCAGAAATTGAGACTTTTCGACAAGTTGTAGATACAATTTATGACGAAGAGGGTAATAAACTTGATGCTGCCCGTCACCCATTACAAATTGTGCAAATTAAAGTTAATCATCCAATTTATGCAAATAACATGATGAGAAAGGAAATTGGATAATGAAAAGTACAACAATAATCGGTATAGCTGGTGGGTCTGGATCAGGTAAAACATCAGTCACAAATGAAATTATGAAAAATTTAGAAGGCCATAGTGTTGCACTATTGGCTCAAGACTATTATTATAAAGACCAATCACATTTAACTTTTGATGAACGTTTAGAAACCAACTATGACCATCCTTTTGCTTTTGATAATGATTTATTAATTGAAAATTTAACTGACTTAAGAAATGGTAAACAAGTTGAAGTGCCAACATACGACTACACAAATCATACGAGAAGCGATGAAACGATTGCATTTGAGCCAAAAGATGTTATTATCGTAGAAGGTATATTTGCACTTGAAAACAAAACATTAAGAGATTTAATGGATGTAAAAATTTATGTCGATACAGATGCTGATTTACGTATATTAAGACGTCTTCTTCGAGATACTGAAGAAAGAGGACGTACAATGGATTCTGTAATCAATCAATATCTAAATGTAGTTCGACCAATGCATAATCAATTTATAGAACCTACAAAAAGGTACGCAGACATTATTATTCCAGAAGGTGGAAGTAATAAAGTAGCGATCGATATAATGACAACTAAGATTCAAACATTAGTAAGTAAACAATAGTATTTATATGTAAAGGAAGATGACATAATGGAAAATCAAAAACAATATCCAATGACTCAAGAAGGATTTGAAAAGTTAGAAAACGAACTTGAAGAATTAAAAACTGTAAAACGACCTGAAGTCGTTGAAAAAATTAAAGTTGCGCGTTCTTTCGGTGATTTATCAGAGAACTCAGAGTACGATGCAGCCAAAGATGAGCAAGGTTTTATTGAACAAGATATCCAACGAGTAGAACACATGTTACGTAATGCACTTATTATCGAAGATAACGGTGATAATAACCAAGTACAGTTAGGTAAAACAGTAACTTTTGTAGAATTACCAGGCGATGAAGAAGAAGAATATCAAATTGTAGGTTCTGCAGAATCTGATGCGTTTAAAGGAAAAATCTCTAATGAATCACCAATGGCAAAAAGTCTGATTGGTAAAAAATTAGATGATGAAGTACGCGTGCCGCTACCAAATGGTGGAGAAATCAACGTAAAAATTGTTAATATTAAATAATATAATTAAGTACCCCCTAACAAAGTTTTAAATGTTGGGGGGTACTTAAAATATATTGAAGTATTTCGAGCTATTTCAGTAAAATGATTTCAAATAAAATTTATATAATAATGATAAAAACCAGCTCTGTTGAATACTTGAATATTAAGGTTTTATGTATTTGTATTTATTATTATAGTTGATAATTATTTGCTATTAAACAAGAATTTAAAATAAGTGATATAATAGCAATGTTAATCTCATAATTAATTTTTTATTTAAAATTAATTGTAGAAAGCATAAAGGAGGCTACGTTTCTGGAGTATAAATTAATAAATGAGCAAGCAATAATGATTTACTTTGAAGCACAAATAGATCTAGATACTTTTAATAAAGTTCAACAAGTAGTAAACCATATTAAAAATCAAAAACACCCTGCAATTATAGATATAGTACCGAGTTATAGAGCAATTATGCTTAATATTGATATTACACAATATGATGTTCAACAAGTAGTTAAAGAACTTAAATTGGATCAATCAGACAATGAATTGGAAGCGCATACAAACAGGGAAACTAAGCAAATCAATATCCCTGTACTTTACGGTGGAGCATATGGTCAAGATTTAAGTGAAGTTGCTTCATATAATAATTTATCAGAAGAAGAAGTTGTGCAATTACATACAGATAATACATATTTAATATACATGCTTGGATTTATGCCTGGTTTTCCATTTTTAGGAGGTTTGAATCCACAATTACATACTCCAAGAAGGCAGCAACCAAGAACAAGTATACCTTCTGGTTCAGTAGGTATTGCTAATAATCAAACTGGTTTATATCCAAAGGAATCACCGGGAGGATGGCAGATAATTGGTCGCACACCAATTCGAGTATTCGATATTAATCGTTCTCCAATGTGTTTATATAATTCGGGAGATACAATTAAGTTTTATTCAATTGATGAAGAAACATTTGAGCATATACAACAGTCACAACTACAAGATGATTTTGAAATTGCAAAGTGGGTGAATATATAGTATGAGTATTAAAATATTAACTCCTGGTTTATTTAGTACAGTTCAAGATTTAGGCAGAGTTGGTTATCAAGACCAAGGTTTTTCAACAGCTGGTGCACTAGATACTTATGCTTTAAGAATAGGTTATACATTAATAGGCAATGAAGGACCGGCCATTGAATTCACGATAATTGGGCCGACAATACAATTTCTAAACGATAATACATTTGTGTTAACAGGTGGGCATTTTGAAGCAACATTAAACGATCAAGCTATCTCTCATCAAACAGTTATTTTTGTTGAGAAGGGTGATGAATTAAAAATAGGTTCAGTTGTTGATGGGGCAAGAGGATATATATTGTTCGGGAACCCACTCGAAATACCAAAGGTAGCAAATAGTTATTCAACACATACTAGAAGTAAGATAGGTGGCTATCATGGCAGAGCATTAAAGTCTTCTGATGTAATCACATGTCAACAAAATAAAATGTACACAGAGCGAATAGGTTTGAGTTGTCCAGTTGATACGTTAAATCAAGAATTAATTCATATAATAGAAGGTCCTCAAATAGAGCGTTTTAGTGATGAAGCTAAACAAAAGTTAGTAAACGAAAACTTTGAAATTTCAGAAAAATCAGACCGTATGGGTTTTCGTTTACAAGGTGAAAATATTGCACCAATAGAATCTGCAGATATCATTTCTGAACCTTTAGCTTTGGGTAGTATACAAGTCCCGAATGATGGTAATCCAATTATTTTATTAAATGATAAACAAACAGTGGGTGGTTATACTAAAATTGCAACAGTGTGTGCTGCTGATTTACCGATTCTTGCACAGAAAAAACCTAATGAAACCATCAAGTTTGAATGGATAACGGTAGAAGCAGCTACAGAGAAATTAAAACAAAAAGAACAAGAATTTAATAAAAAACAAAAACAAGTATTAAAATCACCTATTTTTGATATATCTCAGCTGAGAATGACTTCAAATCGTATTAATAAATTGCTTAAAGGAGAATAATAATGAATTTAGAAAAAGTAGAACAATTAATTAAATTAGTTAAAACAAATGATGTTAAGAAATTCACATATAAAGATTTTGAACATGAAATATCCATAGATTTCACAGAAGGTGTAACTAATAATGTTGTTTCAAATCAACCATCGAATCAGTCAAGTGAATCATATTCAAATGATACATCTAATGATGAGTCAAATGAATCAAGTTACCAGACAGTCAAATCACCTATGGTCGGAACATTTTTCTTGCAAGATGAGAAAGAGTTAACTAATCCAATCATAAATATTGGTGACGAAATTAAAAAAGGAGATACGATTGGTTATATAGAGGCGATGAAAGTTTTAAATGAAGTAATAAGTGATGTTTCTGGCGTGGTTGACGAAATTCTTGTGGAACATGGATCTAATGTTGAATATAACCAACAAATTATAAAAGTGAAATAAGTTTTAAAAAAGGGGTGTTTGTATTGTATCGTTGTTTAATTGCAAACAGAGGTGAGATAGCAGTAAGAATTATTCGAGCATGTAGAGAACTTAATATTGAAACAGTTGCTATCTACGCTCTAGGTGACGAGAAAAGTTTGCATGTCAGTTTAGCGGATCAAGCAGTTTGCATTGGAGAAGCTAATCCATTAGAAAGTTATTTAAATCAAGATAGAATTATAAGCGCAGCTAAAATTACTGGCGCGAATGCGATTCATCCTGGTTATGGATTTTTATCAGAAAGTTCCTCTTTTGCACGAAAAGTGGAAGATAATGATATTTACTTTATAGGTCCTACGCAAAAAACAATGGAAATGATGGGGGACAAAATTACAGCGAGACAAACTGTCGATAACGCAGGGGTGCCTATTATTCCTGGGTCAACTAAAGCTGTAGAATCAATTGAAGAAGTGCAAAACATTGCACAAGAAATTGGCTATCCACTCGTATTGAAAGCTGCTAGTGGTGGTGGTGGTAAAGGAATTAGAATTGTTAAATCGGAAGATACGCTAACTAAATCTTTTAAAGAGACAAAAAGTGAAGGAAAAAAATATTTCGATGATGATCGAATTTATGTAGAAGCCTTTATACCAGTTGCAAAACATGTTGAAGTTCAAGTGATAGGTGATGGAAACGAGAATTACATACATTTAGGGGAAAGAGATTGTTCAGTACAGAGGAAAAACCAAAAGTTAATTGAAGAATCACCGTGTGCAGCCATAACTGAGGAAATGAGAGAATCAATGTGTTCAGACGCAGTTAAGGTCGCAAAAGCTTCGAACTATAGAAGTGCTGGCACTATAGAATATTTAGTTACTAAAGATGCGTACTATTTCATTGAGATGAATGCACGAATTCAAGTAGAACATACTGTAACTGAAATGAGAGCAAATCGTGATTTATTACAAGCGCAACTTTATTTGATGCAACACGGGACATTACCATTTAATCAAGAAGATATTATTTTTGATGGTCATGTAATCGAAGCTAGAATTAATGCTGAAAACCCAGAAAAGCAATTTCAACCTTCGCCAGGTACTGTTCAAGCTTTACATTTACCCCAAGGATTTAATATTCGGGTAGATAGTTTGTTATATCATGGTTACACAGTTTCTCCTAATTATGATTCGTTAGTTGCTAAAGTAATTGTTAAATCATCGAACCGCCAATTAGCGATTAAAAAATTAAAAGTCGCGCTTGATGAAATGGTTATAGATGGGTTTACAACTACTGCTGATTTTCTATATGCTGTACTATCATATCCTTTATACGCAGAAGGGAATGCTGAAGAAGTAGATATCAAGTTTTTAGATAGGCATCAAATCATTAAGGAGGTAACATAATGAAAGTAGATTTAAATTGTGATTTAGGCGAAGCGTTTGGTAATTATTCTTTTGGTGGAGATAAAGATATTATACCGCTAATCACATCTGCAAATATTGCTTGTGGTTTTCATGCAGGTGATCAACATGTTATGAACCAAACGATAACACTCGCAAAAAAACATAACATTGGAATTGGTGCACACCCAGGTTTACCGGACTTGCAAGGGTTTGGTCGTAGAAATATGGACATTACACCGAAAGAGATTTATGATATTGTAGTTTATCAACTAGGTTCGCTTTATGGATTTTGTAAAATACATGATGTTTCAATGAACCATGTAAAACCTCATGGCGCACTATATCAAATGGGGGCAAGAGATAAAGCTATTGCACAAGCTATTGCGCAAGCAGTTTATGACTTTGATAAATCACTGGTGTTTGTTGGACTTTCAAATACACTGCTTATATCTGAAGCTAAATCAGTAGGGCTAACAACTGCTTCAGAAGTTTTTGCTGACAGACGCTATGAAGATGATGGACAACTTGTAAGTAGAAAAGATGCTGATGCGCTTATTACAGATACAAATGAAGCTATCGAACAGGTTATAAATATGGTAAAATCACAAAAAGTTATTACCAAAAATAACAATACAATAGATATAGAAGCTGATACTATTTGCGTACATGGGGACGGTGCGCATGCGCTTGAATTTGTATCGCAAATAAGAGAAAGATTGACGAAAGAAGGTATTTCTATTTCAAGGCTGGAGGGCTAAATTATGGGGGATAAATTAAAGTCAGATGAGCAAGAATTTAAGTTTACTAAGAATCATAAAAGACTACTATTAGGGTCAGTATTTTTAATGGCGACTTCCGCAATAGGGCCAGCATTTTTAACACAAACTGCTGTCTTTACTGCACAGTTTGCTTCAAGTTTTGCGTTTGCAATTTTGTTATCAATAATTATTGATATAGGTGCACAAATTAATATTTGGCGTGTGCTAGTTGTAACCGGAAAACGTGGACAAGAGATAGCTAATGAAATATTCAATGGACTAGGGACATTTATTTCAATTCTTATCGCAATAGGTGGCCTCGCATTTAATATTGGTAATATCGCTGGCGCTGGGTTGGGATTAAATGCCATATTTGGGTTAGATGTTAAAATTGGCGCAGCCATTACCGCCGTTTTGTCAATTGGTATTTTTATCAGTAAAGGCGGACAGAAAATTATGGATGTAGTTACAATGTTCTTAGGTGTATTAATGATTATTGTAGTAGCCTTTGTTATGTTTAAAGCTAATCCACCTTATGCTGAAGCGGCTAAGCATTTAGTAATGCCAGAACAACCGCTTGCACTAGTATTACCTATTATTACTTTAGTCGGCGGAACTGTTGGTGGTTACATCACTTTTGCAGGAGCACATAGAATATTAGACTCAGGTATTCAAGGTAAAGCATATTTACCATTTGTAAACAAAGCAGCCATCTCGGGTATTTTAACGACAGGTGTTTTAAGGACATTACTATTTTTAGCAGTGTTAGGTGTAGTAGTTACTGGCGTAACATTAAACTCAGAAAATCCACCAGCTTCTGTGTTTGAACATGTCTTAGGACCAATAGGACGTAATATCTTTGGTATTGTATTATTTGCTGCAGCTATGTCCTCAGTCATTGGTTCTGCGTATACGAGTGCTACGTTCTTAAAAACACTTCACAAATCAGTGTATAATAAAACAAATATTATAGTAATTATTTTTATTGTTATCTCAACTTTAGTTTTCTTATCACTTGGCAAGCCTGTAACATTATTAATTGTTGCAGGGGCGTTAAATGGTTTGATTTTGCCAATTACATTAGGTACAATATTGATTGCTAGTAAACGTAAATCTATTGTTGGAGATTATAAACACCCAACATGGATGCTGATTTTCGGTATTGTTGCAGTTGTTGTAACTATTGTCACTGGGGTGTTTTCACTACAAGGACTAACTGAATTATTTGGTAGTTAATAAATAATTTTATATACCCTGTAAGTAAAGTCGTTGACGGATACTTACAGGGTTTTAACTATTGAAAATATAATAATTAAATGTGATAGAAATGATTTAGATTAACAATCGAAATATATAATGAATTGAATATTTAAAGTTCAAATAAAAACATAGAACTAATATCGAGCTATTACGCTAAATGTGGTAGAATAACTAAGGCTAGGATTTTAAGACGAGGTGAATGAATGTGATTGGTATTATAGGTGCTATGGAAGAAGAAGTAGCAATCTTAAAAGATAAAATAGAAAAATTAGAAGAACTTAAAATTGCGCATGTAATTTTTTATAAAGGGAAATTACAAGGTAAAGACATAATTCTCACACAAAGTGGTATTGGTAAAGTGAATGTAGCGATTTCAACTACATTATTAATCAATCAATTTAAACCTGATCTAATCATTAATACAGGTTCTGCCGGTGCATTAGATAAAACATTAAATGTAGGAGACGTCGTCGTAAGTGATATGGTAGCCTATCATGATGCTGACGCACGAGCTTTTGGCTATCAACTAGGACAAATTCCACAAATGCCAGCACAATTTGTGGCAGATAAAGATTTAATACACAAAGCAACAGAAGCTATTGAGCAACAACAAATCAAAGCCCAAACAGGTTTGATTGTTAGTGGCGATAGTTTTATTGGGACAAGTGAACAACGAATGGTAATTAAAACAAACTTTCCACAAGCTATGGCAGCAGAAATGGAAGCTACTTCGATTGCACAAACTTGTTATCAATTTAACATGCCATTCATCATTACTCGAGCAATTTCGGATTTAGCAGATGGCGATGCTGGTATTACATTTGAAGCATTTTTAGAAAAAGCAGCAATATCTTCAAGTGAAATCGTGGAACGCTTAATTAAAACTATATAAAAAGGTGAAAATAAAATGGGTATGATAAAGCATTATTTTATGCCAAATGAATATGTTCAATCTATATTTCAAATAGATATTGAAAAACTTGCAGCATCTGGTGTTAAAGGTATAATTACAGATTTAGATAATACGCTCGTAGGTTGGGATGTAGCTGATCCTACAGAAGCTGTTAAACAGTGGTTTGAACAAGCGAAAGAAGCAGGCATCACAGTGACGATTGTTTCTAATAACAATAAACAACGTGTCGGAAGTTTTTCACAATCATTAAAAGTTGACTATATATTTAAAGCAAAAAAACCAAGAGGTAGAGCATTTAATCAAGCTTCAAAATTAATGAAATTGAAACCTTCTGAAATTGTAGTAATAGGGGATCAAATGCTAACAGATGTTTTTGGTGGTAATAGAAGAGGTCTATTTACAATTATGGTTGTCCCTGTTAAACAAACAGATGGTTTTATAACAAAGTTCAACCGGTTAATCGAGCGAAGATTGTTACAACATTTTAGAAAAAAAGGTTATATCACATGGGAGGAAAACTGATTGGCTGAAACTGAAATATTAAAATGTATTGGTTGTGGCGCTCCATTACAAGCTGAAGATCCAAATGCGCCGGGTTATGTACCAGAACATAATTTATACCGCGAGGATGTCATTTGTAAGAGATGCTTCAGATTGAAAAATTACAACGAAGTACAAGATGTAGGTCTAGAAAGTGAAGACTTCCTAAAATTACTTAATGGCTTAGCTGACAGAAGTGGAATTGTTGTTAATGTTGTTGATGTATTTGACTTTGAAGGTTCATTTATTAATGCAATTAAACGTATTGTAGGTAACAAAAAGATTATTTTAGTAGCCAATAAAATTGATTTATTGCCTAAACAAATTAATAAGCGTCGTGTGAAAGAATGGTTGAAAAAGACCGCAAGAAAATATGGCTTAGAAGCTGATGATGTGGTGCTTATTTCTGCTGAAAAAAATGATGGAATTGAAGAGTTGTTAAATTCAATCAATTTATTGAGAAATAATGAAGACGTATATATTGTAGGTACAACAAACGTCGGAAAATCAACACTTATTAACAAATTAATTGAACGCAGTGTTGGTGAAAAAGATGTAGTAACAACTTCAAGGTTTCCAGGTACGACATTAGATATGATTGATATTCCATTGGATGATACTTCTTTCATGTACGATACACCTGGGGTTATTCAAGAACATCAGATGACGCATTATGTCACTGAGAATGAACTTAAGACAATCATGCCGAAAAAGGAAGTTAAACAACGTATATATCAATTGAATGAAGGGCAAACTTTATTCTTTGGTGGTTTAGCACGAATTGATTATATAAGTGGTGGCAAACGCCCACTGGTTTGTTATTTTTCTAATGATTTAAATATTCATCGCACTAAAACTGAAAATGCAAACGAGTTATGGCGTAATCAGTTAGGTGATGTACTTGCACCACCAAATAACCCAGAACACTTTGACTTACAAAATGTTAAAGCGGTAAGGTTAGAAACTGGAAAAGAAAAACGCGACGTGATGATTTCTGGTTTAGGGTTTATTACAATTGATGAAGGTGCTAAAGTTATAATTCGCGTACCTAAAAATGTTGATGTAATATTAAGAAATTCAATAATGTAAGGGGGAATAAACATGAAATATGCGGTAATAGGTAATCCAATAGCACATTCATTATCCCCAATTATGCATAATGCAAATTTTGACGCGTTAAACATTCCATCATCTTATGAAGCAATTAACATACCGGAAGATCAATTTCATTTAATCAAAAAAATTATTGATGAAAAAGCACTTTCTGGATTTAATGTGACGATTCCTCATAAAGAAAATATTTTGCCATATTTAGATGAAATAGATGAGCAATCTAAAACAGTTGGTGCCGTGAATACGGTGAAAATCGTGAATGACAAGTGGATTGGTTACAACACAGATGGTATTGGGTATGTAACCGGGTTGAAACAAGTATATCCAGATTTGGAAAATGCCTATATATTAATTTTAGGTGCGGGCGGTGCAAGTAAAGGTATTGCAAATGAATTAGTTAAGCATGTACACTCTAAATTAACAATTGCCAATCGGACTTTGCATCGTTTTGAAAATTGGGATTTAGATGTGAACCAAATTACTTTAAAAGAAGCTGAAAAAGCACTAGATGAATTTGATATTGTGATCAATACAACACCTGCTGGTATGCATGAAAACAAGGAAGTAGTTATAAATTTAGATAATTTAGATTCGCGAACTTTAGTTAGTGATATTGTGTATGTACCTTTTAAAACGCCTATTTTAGAAATAGCAGAAGCGAAAGGAAACCCCATTCACAATGGTCTTGATATGTTTGTATATCAAGGCGCAGAAAGTTTTAAAATATGGACTAATGAACTACCTCAAATCCAAATTATGAAAGAGGCAGTTTTAAAGCATTTATAAAGGAGTTAATTATGTTAACAGGTAAGCAAAAAAGATTTTTACGTAGTAAAGCCCATAATGTCGACCCAACTTTTCAAATAGGTAAAGCCGGTATAAATGATAATATGGTAGATCAACTTCAAGATATTTTAGAAAATAGAGAATTAATTAAAATACATGTGTTACAAAATAATTTTGAAGATAAAAATGATTTAGCACAAACTTTAAGTGATGCAACACGTAGTGATATTGTGCAGGTAATCGGGTCTATGATTGTGTTGTATAAAGAATCTCAAGACAATAAGCAAATTCAATTACCATAATGTCAAAATCAATCGTAATATATGGTGGGCAGTTTAACCCGATTCACCTTGCCCACATGGTAGTGGCTAGTGAAGTTAATGATGTCATTAAACCGGATGTATTTTATTTTTTGCCAAGTTATATGTCACCTTTAAAGGTTCATGATGATTATTTAGCCGCAAATCATAGGGTAACAATGATTCATAATGTTATTAAAGAACTTGGATTCGGCGAAGTTTATCTAGACGAAATAGAGCGAAAGGGACAGAGCTATACATTTGATACTGTTCGTTCTATATTATCAGAAAACCCAAAGGCTGAAATATATTTGGTGATTGGCACAGACCAGTATAATCAACTAGATAAGTGGTATAAAATAGATAAATTGAAAACGCTTATCACTTTTGTAATTGTTAACAGAGAAAAGTCGCAACAAAGCGTTGATTCAGGGATGATATCAGTTACAATCCCACGTATTGATATTAGTTCAACATTAATTAGAGATAGAATAAAATCTAATAAGAACATTCAAGTTTTAGTTCCTCCAAGTGTTGAGCAATATATCCGAGAGGAAGGATTATATGAAAATTGACCAAGCAGTTGAAATCGTTAAAGGAAAATTGCCTGAAAAAAGGTTTAATCATTCATTAAGAGTAGCAGAAACAGCTGTGAAATTAGCAGATATTTATGATGGTGACAAAGATAAAGCAGAACTTGCAGGCATTTTACATGATTATTGTAAGTACGATGATTTAGGTTCAATGTATCAAATTGTTACTCAACATAATTTAGATCGTAATTTATTAAGTTACGGTTCTGAAATACTACATGGTCCAGTTTGCGCAATAATTATGAAAGAACACTACAACGTTGAGGATGAAGAGGTTTTACTTGCCATTAAAAACCATACGACTGGCCGTGCTCAAATGACGAAAACCGAAAAACTTGTATTTATTGCTGATTATATAGAACCAGGCCGTCAGACCCCAGGCGTTGAAGAAATTAGAGATTTAGCATACAATCAAGGTAGCTTAGATAAAACAATATATGAAATATCTAAGCGAACAGTGTTGTATTTAATTAATAAAGATATTAATGTATATGACGCTACGATTGCATGTTTAAATTATTATAATTACAGTGACGAAAGAGTAAAGGATGATTAGATGAAATCAGATCAGTTATTAAAGCTAGCTGTCGAAGCAACAGAGAATAAAAAAGCAGAAGATATTATTTCATTAAAAATGAAAGGTATCAGCGATATGACAGATTATTTCGTAGTTTGTCACGGAAATAATGAAAAACAAGTTCAATCAATTGCACGCGCAGTTAAAGACGCAGCTAACGAAGCAGAAATTGAAGTTAAGCGTATGGAAGGCTTTAATGAAGCGAGATGGATTCTTATTGATTTGGCAAATGTAGTCGTACACATTTTTCACAAGGACGAAAGAGATTATTATAACATTGAAAAATTATATAGAGACGCGCCATTAGAATCACATAGACAGGTAGCGTATTAGTCATGTCTCAATACGAAGAAATGAGCTTGTTTTATGATCAGTTAACGCTTGATCACCCCTATGAATCTTGGTTGAAAATTGTAAATTATTTTACAGAAAATAAAGGTTCTATCTTAGATATAGGATGTGGAACAGGCAATTTAACATCTTTGTTCAATGAATTTAAACAAGTGACTGGTATGGATCTTAGTATTGATATGCTTGCAATAGCAGCACAAAAATCAAATCATGTTAATTGGTTAGAAGGCGATATGACTGATTTTCAACTCAACAAATCATTTGATGTTATCACTATTTTTTGTGATTCATTAAATTATCTGCCAACGACAGAGGATGTTGTTGCTACTTTCAAACGTGTTTTCGAACATTTAGATGATCATGGTGTATTTATGTTTGATGTACACACAAGTTTTAAAATGGATACTTTATTTAACAATCAAAGCTATGTTGACGAATCGGAAGATATCTTTCTTGGATGGGAAGCTGTTAAAGGCGAAGAACCATTAAGCGTATGGCATGATATGTCATTTTTCATTAAACAATCTGATAATCAATATAGTCGATTTGATGAATCACATTATCAGCGTACTTATTTAGAAACAGAGTACAATGACATGCTAACACAAGTAGGTTTTAAGCATATTCAGACATTTGTAGATTTTGAAATAGATAATCATGATGCTGAGGGACATCGCTTGTTCTTCATTGTAAAAAAATAAAAGTAAAATCACTCCTTTGTACGTGTATTGTATAAAGGAGTGATTTTTATGTTTTCACAATGGGAAAGATGGAAAGGAATTATTAGCAAAAATAAAATTTTATTTAGCGTTATTTCGATTGCTTCATTATTGGTAATCATTTATTTATGCAATATGTTCATTCATATGGATAATAATGAGTTAAATGAAGTTTCATCAATATCTATTAACAAGATAAATAAAGATGGTAATGAACTACAATCTGAAAAAGCTGAAGTTAATATGAACCGCAAAGAAAAACTACAGAAATCCGAAAATGAAGTTATTATTGTAGATATAAAAGGTGCGGTTAAACACCCTAATATTTATAAGATGAAACGTACAGATAGAGTTAAACAGCTGTTAGATAAAGCACAAGTTTTGGATAATGCAGATCTATCAACAATTAATCTTGCAGAAAAATTGTTAGATCAAAAAGTTATATATATTCCAAAAAAAGGAGAAATTGTAGCGGCAAATACCAACAGTTTACGTAATTCTAATGACCTTCGCCAAGGCCAAACGCTAGCTTTGAAAACTGAATTGAACGATAGCCAACAAGAGAAAATAAACTTAAATAGTGCTAGCGAAACTCAATTGCAAAGTGTTGATGGTATTGGCCCAACCAAGGCTAAAGCTATTATTGAATATAGAGAACAGCATGGAAACTTTGCATCAGTAGAGCAATTAAAAGAAGTTAAAGGCATAGGTACAAAGACGCTAGAAAGAATAAGTGATTTTTTTGTGGTTTAAGTTTTTGTTGCATTTTTAAATGATACAAATTAACCTATAATTAAATCGAAATTATATTTTAATCATAATACGGAGGGCTATCATCATGGATCGCATTAAATGGGAAGAATATTTTATGGCACAAAGTCATTTGTTGGCATTACGTTCTACATGTCAACGCTTGTCAGTAGGTGCTACTGTTGTAAAGGATAATAGAATTATAGCTGGAGGATATAATGGGTCTGTATCGGGTGAAGTTCATTGTATTGATGAAGGTTGTTTACTAGAAGATGGCCACTGTATACGTACGATACATGCTGAAATGAATGCATTATTGCAATGTGCCAAACAAGGAGTGTCAACTGACGGCGCAACAATTTATGTCACGCATTTTCCATGTTTAAATTGTACGAAATCAATTATACAAGCAGGGATTAAAACAATTTATTACGCTGAAGATTATCATAATCATGATTATGCGTTGAAACTATTAGATCAATCAGGTATCGAACATACGAAAATTCCTTTCAACCAAGAACATGTAGCACAATACTTAATGAATCAATAACTTTTTGATTTTTTATGCAATAGCATATTTAGTTGGTATTTTATGGCTACATGTCAAATTACTGTCGACGTTGATCTTTATAATCATAATATTAATCGCTGTAAGGAAACGGTTAAAATGGTTTAAAATACTATTTATTCTATTAATACCAGTATTGTCAACTTCTTATTTTCAGCACCATTTAAAAGTTACGATTGAACAACGAACTTTTTTAACGAAGCAAACCATACATACACAAGCTTATTTTACAAATAAGCCAGTTTTGAACAATCAAAAGTTAATAGGAAAAGTTAAAATAGGAAAACGTACATTTAAATATTATTATCGAATAAAAAGTAAAAACGTTGGTAAAATTCAAGCAAAAATTGTTCGACAAAAATGCTATATCGATACTACAATTCAGTCGTTGAACAATCACCCTTACAGCCAACTTTCACTTTTTATAAATAATATAGATTTAGATAGTTGTAGTAATTCCAAAATTACTTATTCAAATATATTAGATTACCATAAGCAGTATGTATTAGATCGACTTAAACATTTTCAAATTAAATATCCGGGCAAAATTATAGCACTTATAAGTGGAGATACAACAGCAATTAGTGATGACGATATTGAGAAATATAAAGAAATTGGTATATACCATTTATTAGCCATTAGCGGAACGCATATAGGGGCGTTAGTAAGTATAATTTATTTTTTGTTGAAACCTATAAAATGTCCAATAGTTATCGTAAAATCAATAATTTGTGTTGTTTTACCATTGTATGTGTTTTATACAGATTTAGCGCCGAGTGCAATAAGAGCGGCCATGACTTGTCTCTTATTAATATTATTATCTAAATCACTTGCAAGAAATGCGCTTAATTTATTATCTGTAGCGTTCGTTTTGATGACTTCGTTTTATCCTCCTTTTGTTTATCATATAGGCTTTCAATTCTCTTTTCTCATTACATTTTTTATTTTGTTTGCTCTTCCAATATTAGAAAATGCTCATTGGGTTAAAAAAACCATATATATATCTTTAATTGCACAACTCGGCTCCTTTATAATAAGTGCGATTTATTTTAATCATATTCAATGGATTGGTATAATTAGTAATCTGTTTTTTGTACCTTTTTATACGTTTATTTTGTTTCCGTATGTTATTTTTATATTCCTCCTCATACATTTACCATTTGAACTAAGTTTCTTTATTAAGCTCCTAAATTTTTTGATGTCGATTCATGATCTAGTCATGGGTCTTTTTATACATGTGAATATTTATAAATGGTATATTCCTGAACTTAATGAACTATATACTACTTTAACTTTTATAACTGTTTTTATAGCACTAGTTTTGTTAGTTCACAAATATTATACCTGTTTCATCATAACCGTGAGTATTTTATATATCATTTCTACAATAATACCTCACGACAATTCTTATAAATTAACAATGTTAAATGTGAAGCAAGGTGATGCATTTCTATTCGAGACAAATAAACGCGAAAGCATACTTATTGATACTGGTGGAAAATTGATGCAGTCAGGCATAAAAGAAAATCACAATATTGCTAAATATCATATTATCCCTACATTAAAAAAGCACCGACTTAAAACTATAAATTATATTATTATTACACACCCTCATATTGATCATATGGGAGAATTAAGTTATTTAATAACTAAGTATAAGATAAATAATATAATCATAAATACAAGAAGTTTTGAGAAAAATAAACTAAAACTTTTAATCAAACAATGTGAAAGAAATCATGTAAAACTTATCGATTTTAAAAATATACAACGATTTAAACTAGGTAAGGCAAATATTTCTTTACTTGATTCAACTATTAATCATTCAGAGGATTTAAATGAGCAGTCTATTATTACCTATATTGAATATAATAAAATAAAAATGTTATTTATGGGAGATGCTACCATTAATAATGAACAATTGCTTTTACGCAAATATAAATTACCAAAGATAAATATATTAAAAGTAGGCCATCATGGCAGTAAAACAAGCACTAGTGATGAATTGTTACAAAAAATAAGACCAACTATTTGTCTAGTATCTGTAGGGAAGAAAAATCATTATCATCTGCCTAATCAAGAAATTATAGCCAAGTTAAAAAGATTGGGAGCACAAGTTTTTCAATCAAGTGAATATGGAGAGGTAACTATAAAATTGAAGTCAAAACTAACTATAAATACTGAGATAAATCAATGATTTTAAGTAGAGAGATCAATTGTACCATGCTATAATGATTAAATGTGTAATAGTGAAGAAAGGGTGCTAAAAATGAGCGATAAGATTATTACAATTTACGGTGAAGTACCTGAACTTATTGAAAAGAAGTCAGCTGATATCATTGCCCGTTACTTAAATGCCCCTAAAGATGATTTTAATTTTGTTAAATATAATTTATATGAAAGTGATTTATCTCCTATAATTGAAGAAACATTAACCTTACCATTTTTTTCTGACAAAAAAGCAGTATTAGTTCAAAATGCATATGTGTTTACAGGCGAAAAAGCGCCAAAAGACTTAAATCATAATACTGATCAACTTATTGAATTTATTGAAAAATATGATGGTGAAACGTTAATAATATTTGAAGTCTATCAATCAAAGTTAGATGAAAGAAAAAAGTTAGTTAAAACTTTGAAGAAACATGCCAATTTAATCAAGATTGAACAAATGACTGAAGATGAAATTAAAAAGTGGATAAAAAATGAACTTCACGAAAATTACAAAGATATAAAACAAGATGCGTTAGACTTATTTTTAGAACTTACGGGTATTAATTTTAATATTGTAAAACAAGAGCTTGAAAAAGTAATACTATTTTTAGGCGATAGGGCTACGATAAATAAGCAAGATGTTCATCAAATTGTTAATAGAAGTTTAGAACAAAATGTCTTTTTATTAACTGATTATATTCAGAAAAATAAAAAATCTCAAGCTATACAATTGGTGAAAGACTTGATAGCAATGAAGGAAGAACCCATTAAATTATTAGCATTAATTACAAGTAATTATCGCTTGTTTTATCAATGTAAAATTTTAGGGCAAAAAGGCTACAGCGGCCAACAAATAGCTAAAACAATCAATGTACATCCATACCGAGTTAAACTAGCTTTGAACCAAGCAAGAAATTATCAATTAGAGAAGTTATTAAACATTATTGATACATGTGCAGAAACGGATTATAAATTGAAGTCCTCATATATGGATAAACAATTAATTTTAGAACTTTTTATTTTGTCACTCTGATCATATAGGATTAATTATGCTTATTTTTAATTAATTGAAGACTGTTGTTCATATTGTTGTAAATGGTAGCAGCGAATTGTTTTAAATTTAGCTTTAGTTAAAGATTAAGAGTATATATAGGATTTGACTGCTGATGATATCTTTTGTTTTGTCAGTAGTTTTTTGCTTATTACTTTGGCAAGTTAAAAGTAGGAAGTAATATTCTCAATATGGGAGAGATAAGTTTGAAGTGTTATTTAGAAGAATAACTCTAAAAATCAGCTCACAATAAATTTTAAAAACAACAAAAAACAAACCAAATGCTAAAAGCATTTGGTTTGTTTGATTAGTAGATTCGAGCAGTTGCTTGAATCTGTTTATTATTTAGCAGCTGTCATCAATGAAGACTTGATACGAGCAGCTTTGTTAGTGTGGATTAAGTTGCGTTGAGCAGCTTTATCTACTTTTTTCAAAGCAAAACTCACTAAGTCAGCTTTGTTATCAGCACCAGCTTCTATAGCTGAATGAGCTCTTTTAACTGCTGTACGCATTTCATTTTTTTGAGAAATATTACGAGCTTCAGCAGTGTGTGTTGTGTTAACACGTTTAATTGCAGATTTAATGTTTGGCATGTGTGTCACCTCCTAAAAGTGATCTTCGCTATCAAAGTTAATTTGATTACAACAAGAAATATTTTATCAAAACAAGCAACTTTCTGCAATCATTTATTTATCTAAGGCGCGTAAAATAGATATAAATGATACAATATACTATAGAAAGATAAGAAAGCAACACAAAAATTCAATTTAATTTCGCTTAAGAATGTTATGAATAAATAAGTATTACTGTTAAAATGCTTTGCAAGTTTGCAATTAACTATTAAAAACGTTATTATATCAAAGAATGTCATACATATTACGGGCTAGAATTATGAAAGTGAGAAGGATAATACATGGATAAACAAGAACGCTATAATCGACGTAAAAATATTAGAAACTTTTCTATTATCGCACATATAGACCATGGTAAATCTACGTTAGCTGATAGGATTTTAGAAAATACAAAATCAGTTGAAACTAGAGAGATGCAATCTCAATTATTGGATTCTATGGATTTAGAAAGAGAACGCGGTATAACTATTAAATTAAATGCAGTACGCTTGAAATATGATGCTAAAGACGGTGAAACATATACGTTTCACTTAATCGACACACCAGGACATGTCGATTTTACTTATGAAGTGTCTAGATCACTTGCAGCATGTGAAGGTGCGATATTAGTTGTGGATGCAGCACAAGGCATAGAGGCACAAACTTTAGCGAATGTGTACTTGGCACTTGATAATGATTTAGAATTATTACCAGTTATCAATAAAATAGATTTACCAGCAGCAGAACCTGAACGAGTAAAACAAGAATTAGAAGATGTTATCGGTATCGATAAAGATGATGTCGTACTAGCAAGTGCAAAATCAAATATTGGTATTGAAGACATTTTGGAAAAAATCGTTGAAGTTGTGCCACCTCCAGAAGGAGATCCAGAAGAACCTTTAAAAGCACTTATATTCGATTCAGAATATGACCCATATAGAGGAGTTATATCTTCTATTAGGGTGGTGGAAGGTATTGTAAAAGCAGGAGACCGTATTAAGATGATGGCTACTGGTAAAGAATTCGAAGTTACTGAAGTGGGTATCAATACACCGAAACAATTGCAAGTTGACGAATTGACTGTCGGTGATGTAGGTTATATTATCGCCAGCATTAAGAATGTAGATGATTCACGTGTAGGGGATACCATCACTCACGCAAATAGACCTGCAGCTCAACCTTTACAAGGTTACAAAAAAATGAACCCAATGGTCTTCTGTGGCTTGTTCCCAATAGATAACAAAGATTATAATGATTTAAGAGAAGCATTAGAAAAATTACAGTTAAATGATGCCTCATTAGAATTTGAACCAGAATCATCACAAGCTTTAGGATTTGGTTATCGTACAGGTTTTTTAGGTATGCTACATATGGAGATTATCCAAGAGCGTATTGAACGTGAATTTGGAATAGAACTTATTGCTACAGCACCTTCAGTAATATATGAATGTATCTTAAAGACGGGTGATGAAGTAACGGTAGATAATCCTGCAAACATGCCTGATAGAGATAAGATTGAAACAATATATGAGCCATTTGTGCGCGCGACTATGATGGTGCCAAATGACTACGTAGGTGCAGTCATGGAACTATGCCAACGTAAACGTGGTCAGTTTATAAATATGGAATATATGGATGATATCCGTGTGAATATCATTTATGAAATTCCATTATCAGAGGTAGTGTTTGACTTCTTTGATCAGTTAAAATCTAATACTAAAGGCTACGCTTCATTCGATTATGAATTTATCGATAATAAAGAAAGTGATCTAGTGAAGATGGATATCTTGTTAAATGGCGAGAAAGTTGATGCTCTAAGCTTTATCGTGCATAAAGAATTTGCATACGATCGTGGGAAAGCCTTAGTTGAGAAACTTAAAACGCTGATACCTAGACAACAGTTCGAAGTTCCTGTACAAGCAGCCGTAGGACAAAAAATCGTAGCAAGAACGAATATTAAATCAATGGGTAAAAATGTTTTGTCAAAATGTTATGGTGGCGACATTACTCGTAAGAGAAAACTTTTAGAGAAACAAAAAGCTGGTAAAGCTAAAATGAAAGCAGTAGGTAATGTAGAAATCCCTCAAGATGCTTTCTTAGCTGTACTTAAGATGGACGAAGATTAATATAAATTAAAAATTGGGGCCTTAAATCCAAAAGATTTATGGCCCAGTTTTTTGTGATTATTTTAAGTCTTCAATAAACGAAAGAAGGTGCACGCAATATGGAAGTGAAAAGTGCATATATCCATATTCCATTTTGTGTAAGAATATGTACATATTGCGATTTCAATAAATATTTTATACACAATCAACCGGTGGATGAATATTTAGATTGCTTAATTAAAGAGATGTGCGATAGCGAGGTTAGAGTTTTAGAAACTGTATTTGTAGGTGGTGGAACACCGACAGCCCTAAGTTATAAGCAACTCAAGCGGTTACTAATTGCAATTACTGATATATTCGAAATTAAAGGTGAATTTAGTTTTGAAGCTAATCCAGATGAATTAACACTTGAAAAAGTTCAGTTATTAAAAGATTTTGGTGTTAACAGACTATCTATGGGTGTTCAAACGTTTAAACCTGAACTATTAGAAATATTAGGTAGAACGCATCATACTACTGATATATATCAAGCTGTTACTAATGCGCGTGCGGTAGGTATTCCCTCTATAAGTTTAGATTTGATGTACCATTTACCACAACAAACGTTAGAGGATTTTAAGGATAGTTTAGAAAAGGCATTGGCCATGGATATTGACCACATTTCAAGTTATGGGCTTATATTGGAACCTAAAACACAATTTTATAATATGTATAAAAAAGGTAAGTTGAAAATTCCTAATGAAGATATTGGTGAAGAAATGTATGAATATCTAATTGAGAGAATGAACAAGTCTGATTTACATCAATATGAAATTTCAAATTTTGGGAAAATAGGCCATGAATCAGAACATAATAAAGTTTATTGGAAAAATGAAGGGTATTATGGTTTTGGTGCAGGTGCAAGTGGCTATGTGAATGGTGAACGTTACAGTAATGTTAATCCTGTAAATCACTATATAAAAAAAATAAAGAACAATGAAAGACCTATATTACAATCAACTTCCCCAACAAAAACAGAACAAATGGAAGAAGAAATGTTCTTAGGTTTGAGAATGAATAAAGGTGTAAGTAAAAGTAGGTTTTTTGAAAAATTTGATCAAACAGTTGAGCAAGTTTATGAGCAAGCGCTTAAAGATTTAATTCAAAAAGGGCTTATCGTTGAACAAGATGACTATATTTCTATGACTGATCGTGGAAAAGTTGTTGGAAACTTAGTATTTGAAGCGTTTTTACTTAATGTATAAAAATTTATAAAAATCCAGTGCTTTAACATTGACTTACTTTGACCAATTTGATAAATTATAATTAGCACTTGAAACAAAAGAGTGCTAATGAGGTGAAAACATGATTAGTGATAGACAATTAAGCATACTAAATGCAATTGTTGAAGATTATGTTGATTTAGGTCAGCCAATTGGTTCAAAAACACTGATTGAACGGCATAAATTGAATGTTAGTCCTGCTACTATTAGGAATGAGATGAAGCAATTAGAGCTTCTCGAACTAATAGAGAAGACGCATACGTCGTCAGGGCGATATCCTTCAGAATCAGGTATCAGATATTATGTGAATCAATTATTACAGGAAACATCTCATCAACAACAAACAAAAATTCAACGTTTAAGAGATTTATTAGTTGAAAATCATTATGATATTGCGACTTCACTCAGTGATTTTGCAAATGAACTTTCAAATCAATCTCAATATACAACGTTGGTAATGCGTCCAAATCATAAAAAAGATATTATTAACAACATTCATTTGTTTAGAGCGAATGCTTATTTGGTTATAATGGTCGTTGTATTCTCATCAGGTCATGTTGAAAACTTACATTTAGCATCTCAAGTTCCATTATCAAATAATGAACTTACAAACATTTCTAATTTTGTTACAGCTAAATATAATGAGTGGAATAATCATCATTTCGAAAATGATTTAAATGCTTTTGTGAAATCAGATATTGAGAAGGATTTTATAAAAGACATGCTGAATACAATAGATATTCATTTTGATAATCAAAGTAATGGCATTTTTATGGGCGGAAAGGTTAAACTCATAGATGCGTTGAATGAAACGAACGTATCATCAATTCAACCGATTCTACAATATATAGAATCAAATAAAATCACTCAATTACTTGATGAAATGTCTAATTCAGCTATTAATGTCAAAATTGGTCATGAAATCGAATCAAGTTTAAGTGATATTTCAATCGTAACAAGTGAATATCACATTGATGATAGACTTAAAGGTCAAATTGCGGTTATCGGACCAACGGCAATGAATTATCAGAACGTAATCAGATTACTAAATACGATTTGGTAATTAACAATTGTATTGGAGGGCAGACAATGACAGAAAAAAATGAATCAGTTTTCGACCAAAATGAAGATGTAAATGAACAAACATCAGAAGAAAACACGGTTGAAAGTACTGATGAAACTACAGAAACATCAAAAGATAATCTGCAGGAGGACGATTCACAAAATATCTCAGAAGACGTAGATCCTAAAGATGAAGAAATTCAACAATTGAAAAAAGATGTTCAAGAAAATGAAGAAAAATATTTGAGATTATACGCTGAATTTGAAAACTATAAGCGTAGAATTCAAAAAGAAAACCAAACAATGAAAGAGTATAAAGCGCAAGACGTTTTAAATGATATCTTACCAACAATAGATAACATTGAACGTGCTTTACAAATTGATGGCGAAGATGAACAGTTTAAATCACTTAAAAAAGGTGTAGAAATGGTTCATGAAAGCTTATTAAATGCATTGAAAAATAATGGTTTAGAAAGAATTGAAACTGAAGGTCAACAATTTGACCCTAACTTTCACCAAGCAGTAGTTCAAGATGATAACCCTGATTTTGAATCAGGACAAATTACTCAAGAGCTACAAAGTGGATATAAGTTGAAAGAAAGAATTTTAAGACCTTCAATGGTTAAAGTAAATCAATAAATTATTTTATTGTTGAAAACACCAAATTTTCAAACATAACAGGAGGAATTTATTTATGAGTAAAGTAATAGGTATTGACTTAGGTACAACAAATTCATGTATTGCAGTATTAGAAGGCGATGAGCCAAAAGTAATTCAAAATCCTGAAGGTGCTAGAACAACACCATCTGTAGTTGCATTTAAAAATGATGAAACTCAAGTAGGTGAAGTTGCTAAGCGTCAAGCAATCACTAACCCTAATACGATTCAATCTATCAAACGTCATATGGGTACAGATTACAAAGTAGACGTTGAAGGTAAATCATATACACCACAAGAAATTTCAGCAATGGTATTACAAAACCTTAAAAGTACAGCAGAAGATTATTTAGGCGAAAGCGTAGATAAAGCGGTTATCACAGTTCCTGCATATTTCAATGACAGTGAACGTCAAGCTACTAAAGACGCTGGTAAAATTGCTGGTCTAGAAGTTGAACGTATTATTAACGAACCAACTGCAGCTGCATTAGCTTACGGTTTAGATAAAACAGAACAAGACCAAAAAGTACTTGTATTTGACCTAGGTGGCGGTACTTTTGACGTTTCAATCCTTGAATTAGGTGACGGCGTATTTGAAGTACTTTCAACAGCAGGTGACAATAAACTTGGTGGGGATGACTTCGACCAAGTAATTATCGATCACTTAGTTGCAGAGTTTAAAAAAGAAAATGGCGTTGACTTATCAAAAGATAAAATGGCTTTACAACGTCTTAAAGACGCTGCTGAAAAAGCTAAAAAAGACTTATCTGGTGTTTCTCAAACACAAATTTCATTACCATTTATTTCTGCTGGGGAAAACGGCCCATTACACTTAGAACTTACTTTAACTCGTTCTAAATTTGAAGAATTAGCAGATTCATTAATCAGAAGAACTATGGAACCAACTCGTCAAGCAATGAAAGACGCTGGTTTATCTAGCTCTGATATCGACGAAGTTATCTTAGTTGGTGGTTCTACAAGAATACCGGCAGTACAAGACGCAGTGAAAAAAGAAGTAGGTAAAGACCCTCATAAAGGTGTTAACCCTGATGAAGTAGTAGCAATGGGTGCTGCAATTCAAGGTGGCGTAATCACAGGTGATGTTAAAGATGTAGTATTATTAGACGTTACTCCATTATCTTTAGGTATCGAGATTATGGGTGGACGTATGAACACATTAATCGAAAGAAATACTACAATTCCAACATCAAAATCACAAGTATACTCTACAGCTGCAGATAATCAACCAGCAGTTGATATCCATGTATTACAAGGTGAACGTCCAATGGCAGCGGATAATAAAACACTTGGTAGATTCCAATTAACAGATATCCCAGCAGCACCTCGTGGCGTACCACAAATCGAAGTTACATTTGATATCGATAAAAATGGTATTGTAAATGTTACTGCAAAAGACTTAGGCACTAACAAAGAACAAAATATTACAATTCAATCAAGCTCAGCACTTTCAGATGATGAAATCGATCGCATGGTTAAAGATGCAGAAGAAAATGCTGAAGCAGATAAAAAACGTCGTGAAGAGAGTGACTTAAGAAACGAAGCAGATAGCTTAGTATTCCAAGTTGAAAAAACAATCACTGATTTAGGTGAAAACATCAGCGAAGAAGATAAGACAAATGCTGAAGATAAAAAAGAAGCATTAAAATCTGCGCTTGAAGGCGAAGATACAGAAGATATCAAAGCTAAAAAAGAAGAATTAGAACAAGTTGTTCAAGACTTATCAACTAAAGTTTACGAACAAGCTGCACAAGCTCAACAACAAGCTCAAGGTGAAGATGCTAATGCTTCTCAAGACAGCAATGTTGAAGATGCAGATTTTACAGAAGTTAAAGATGACGACAACGAAGATAAGCAAAAATAAGTGTAGTCATGGACTAAATAATTGTTATTGATAGAAATATATGACACAATTGCTTAGCCAAATTAAGTCAAAGTCAATTGAACATTGGCTTTGACTTTTTCCTTTTTTATAAAAGATTTAATAAAACCGTAAAAGGAGAGATAGCAATGGCCAAAAGAGATTATTATGAAGTCTTAGGCGTGAGTAAAAGCGCTTCTAAAGATGAAATTAAAAAGGCTTATCGTAAATTATCGAAAAAATACCATCCAGACATAAATAAAGAAGAAGGTGCTGATGAGAAATTTAAAGAAATCTCAGAAGCATACGAAGTTTTAAGTGATGACAATAAACGTGCCAACTACGACCAATTTGGTCATGACGGACCACAAGGTGGTTTTGGTGGACAAGGATTTGGCGGTCAGGACTTTAGCGGATTTGGAGGCGGCGGTTTCGAAGATATTTTCAGTTCGTTCTTCGGAGGCGGCAGACAACAACGTGATCCAAATGCACCAAGAAAAGGTGATGATTTACAATACACAATGACCGTTACTTTCGATGAAGCAGTTTTTGGTAGCGAAAAAGAGATTTCAATACGTAAAGATGTTGCTTGTCATACATGTGATGGTGAAGGAGCTAAACCAGGTACTAAGAAAAAAACATGCCATTATTGTAGTGGTGCAGGCCATGTTTCTGTTGAACAAAATACGATACTTGGCAGAGTTAGAACAGAAAAAGTTTGTCCAGTATGTAGTGGTTCAGGTCAAGAATTTGAAGAACCATGTCCAACTTGTCACGGAAAAGGTACTGAAAACAAAAATGTTAAAATCAGCGTAACAATACCTGAAGGTGTTGATAACGAACAACAAATTAGATTAGCTGGGGAAGGTGCACCAGGTGAAAATGGCGGACCGCAAGGCGACTTATATATCGTCTTTAGAGTTAAACCTTCAGAAAAATTTGAAAGAGATGGCGACGATATTTATTATTCTCTAGACGTTAGTATTGCTCAAGCAACGTTAGGTGATGAAGTTAAAGTTCCAACGCTAAACGGTAGCGTAATGTTAACTATTCCTGCAGGTACTCAAACAGATAAGCAATTCCGTCTTAAAGAAAAAGGTATTAAAAATGTACATGGTTATGGTTATGGCGACTTATTTATAAATATTAAAGTAGTTACGCCAACTAAAGTGAGTGAACGTCAAAAAGAATTACTTAGAGAATTTGCAGAAATTGATGGTGAAGAAATTTCAGAGCAGCCATCAAATTTTAGAGATAAAGCTAAAAGATTCTTTAAAGGAGAATAATATATGAACTGGACTGAAGTATCAATTATCATTAATCACGAGGCATCATCAATAATCTCTGATATATTAGAAGATTTTGGTTCAAATGGCGTAGTTATAGAAGACTCTAAAGATTTGGAACATGCTTTTGAAGATAAATTCGGTGAAATTTATGCATTAAATGCCAATGATTATCCTCAAAAAGGAGTAAGAATAAAAGCATATTTCAATGAAATTAAATATACAAAAACGTTAAAAACAGAACTTATTAATGCGATTGAGCAAGTTGCCTCTCTGGATTATTCGTTCTTTGAATACACAGAACAAACGTTGCGTGAGCAAGATTGGGAAAATGAATGGAAAAATTATTTCCACCCATTTAGAGCTTCTGAACAATTCACGATAGTTCCTAGTTGGGAAACATATCAAAAAGAAGACCAGAGTGAATTTTGCATTGAGCTAGACCCTGGTATGGCGTTTGGCACAGGCGACCATCCTACCACTAGCATGTGTTTAAAAGCTATAGAAACATATGTGAAGCCAAGTGATTCTGTTATTGATGTCGGCACTGGTTCAGGTATATTAAGTATTGCTGCTCATTTATTAGGTGTTAAACGGATTAAAGCATTAGATGTAGATGAAATGGCAGTGAGAGTTGCTAAAGAAAACTTTGAGAAAAATAATTGTGAACATGCAATTGAAGCTACAACTGGAAATTTGTTACAAGAAGAAACTGAAAAATTTGATGTTGTAATTGCTAATATACTAGCTCATATTATTGAAGAAATGATAGATGATGCTTATAATACTTTAAATAAAGATGGGTATTTTATAACGTCTGGTATTATAGAAGAAAAACATGAAGCGATTGTAGAACAGATGGAAAACGCTGGTTTTAAAGTTATATCTATTAATCATGAAAATAGCTGGGTCTGTATCGTAGGACAGAAAGTGAGCGATTAACATGCAAAGATATTTTATTAATCAAAACGCTGATTCCCTTCAGCGTTTTTCCATTATCGATAAAGGTGACATCCATCATATTACGAATGTAATGAGGCATCAAATTGATGATGAAATTATTATTACCTTTTTGGATCAATTTGTTTATAAATGTAAAATTATAAATATAGCTATTGATGAAATTGATATTGAGCTAGTTGAACGAATTGATATAGATTCAGAATTACCTCAAAATATTACCGTATGTAGTGGTCTGATCAAAGCGGATAAATATGAATGGTTGTTACAAAAGGCAACTGAACTTGGTGCTAGTGAATTTTTAGCAGTAGGAATGAAACGTTCCGTGGTAAAATTAAATGAAAGTAAGGTAACTAAGAAATTAGAGCGTTGGCAGAAAATTATTAAAGAAGCTGCTGAACAAAGTTATAGATTAGTAATACCTTCTATCGATTATAAAGCATCACTAAAAGAAGTTTTTCAACAAATTGATGTTTATGATTATATTTTAATAGCATACGAAGATGCTGCCAAGCAAGGTGAAAGTAGTAACTTAAAAAAAGTGGTAAAACAATTTCAGCCTAATGATCGTGTTTTAGTGGTTTTTGGACCTGAAGGCGGATTAGCCGAAGAAGAGTTGGCACTATTTAATGATAGTGCATATCAAGTAGGGCTTGGTCCTAGAATATTAAGAGCTGAAACAGCCCCGTTATATGTATTGAGTATAGTCAGTTATGAAGTTGAACTGTTTGATTAATTTTATATAAAAGTTTTCGGACTTAATTAACATATTAAACCTAACGACAGTTTTATTGATATTAATAATTTTTACAAAGAAATTTAAAATACTGCTAAAAAGAAGTGTTAGAATAACGTTAAATTAAAAAATGTAAATTTTACTAATTGACCACATTAATCAGATATATTATACTAAGTTATACATGGTTAGTACCATGTCATGATAATAAAGTTTCGTTGATATTTGGAGGGAGGGAAATACACATGTCTAAAACAGTAGTCAAAAAGAACGAATCACTTGAAGATGCGTTACGTCGTTTCAAACGTACAGTTTCTAAAAGCGGTACAATTCAAGAAGTACGTAAACGTGAGTTTTACGAAAAACCTAGCGTTAAACGTAAAAAGAAATCAGAAGCTGCACGTAAACGTAAATTCAAATAATTAATTGTTTCGTTGACTCCCTCAACACCAACATTAATTATAAACCAAATTAGCCTTTAGTTGATGACCAACTAAAGGCTATTATTTTTATCTAAGCTCCTAATATAACGATAGTTATTTACAGTCATTACCACTACAAATTATTAGCATTTCTTAGTATATTCTAACAATCAAGGAACACATGAAATTTAATTTGTCGATTATGAAATTTTATGGTGTAAACGCTATAATCACGTATTAATTTCATGTATAATTAAATTGAGAGCGAGGTGATAGAGTGATTCTTTCAAGTAGTTTACATACAATATTTTCTGCTAATTTTGTTGAAAGTGGGACCTGGATTGACGATGTGGCTAACTTCATTGTAAATCCAGTAGTTGCGTTAATTTTAACATGTATTATCTTCCTAGGTTTTTTATACCAATTGTATTCAAATAGAATTAATATAATAGGGATTGTCGCCACATTAACTTTATTGATATTCTTTTTAGGATTTTATATAAAAGGAGACGTCAATTTATATTCTGTAATTTTATTTGGCATAGGCGTTATATTTGTAATAATTGAACTTTTTGTAGTCGGCGCAGTTATCGGTATTATCGGTATGGCACTTATAGTTTTTAGTATTATTACTTTAGGAGATAATTTAGTTTATATGATTGCCAATGTCATCGTTGCATTAATACTATCAATTATTGAATGGGTGATACTTGTGAAGATATTTAAACGGAAAATTCCATTTTTAGACAAGGTTGTATTGAAAGATTCTACAAATGCAGAAGCAGGCTACACTTCACACGAAGATCGCTCTCATTTAGTTGGGAAAACTGCAACAACTTCAACTGATTTAAGACCTGCAGGGATTATTACTTACAACAATGAACGTATTGATGCAGTATCTGATGGTTCTTTTATTTTAAGAAATAAACAAGTCACCATTTTAGAAGTAGAAGGTACAAGAGTTGTTGTGAGAGAAAACGAATCATAAAGGAGAGAAAGTATGATCGGATTAATTATTATTGTCGCTATAGTAGTAATAGCATTATTGTTACTATTTTCATTTGTCCCAGTCGGATTATGGATTTCAGCAATTGCCGCTGGTGTTAAAGTAGGAATCGGTACATTGGTAGGTATGAGATTACGTAGAGTATCACCAAGAAAAGTTATTTCACCACTTATTAAAGCACATAAAGCAGGGCTTAACTTAACTACAAATCAACTTGAATCCCATTATTTAGCTGGTGGTAACGTTGACCGTGTAGTTGACGCGAATATCGCAGCACAAAGAGCAGATATTAACTTACCATTTGAACGTGGCGCTGCTATTGATTTAGCTGGTCGTGATGTTTTAGAAGCTGTACAAATGTCAGTAAATCCAAAAGTTATAGAAACTCCGTTTATAGCTGGTGTTGCTATGAATGGTATCGAAGTAAAAGCCAAAGCCCGTATTACAGTACGTGCTAATATTGCTCGTTTAGTTGGTGGTGCCGGTGAAGAAACAATCATCGCTCGTGTAGGTGAAGGTATTGTTTCTACAATTGGTTCAAGTGAACATCATACAGAAGTATTAGAAAATCCAGACAATATTTCGAAAACTGTTTTAAGTAAAGGTTTAGATTCTGGTACTGCTTTTGAAATTTTATCAATTGATATCGCTGATGTTGATATTAGTAAAAATATCGGTGCAGACTTGCAAACTGAGCAAGCACTTGCAGATAAGAATATTGCACAAGCTAAGGCTGAAGAACGTCGTGCTATGGCCGTAGCGCAAGAACAAGAAATGAAAGCGAAAGTACAAGAAATGCGTTCTAAAGTTGTTGAAGCCGAAGCTGAAGTACCATTGGCAATGGCAGAAGCTTTACGTTCTGGAAATTTAGGCGTAAAAGATTATTACAACTTGAAAAATGTTGAAGCAGATACAGGTATGAGAAATTCTATTAACCAAAGTACAAATCAACAAGATGATGAATCACCGGATAAATAACTTTAGGGGTGATTAAATGAATATAGGTATTATTATTTTTGTAATATCTGTGATTGTAACAATAATCGGAGCTATTAATGATAATAGCCATAAAGATAGACAAAATCAAAAGCCACCAGTAAATAAACGACCAAACAGTAATGGTGAGCAACCGAAAAAAGGCGGATTCTTAGACGAAATAGGTAAAACATTTAAAGAGATTGAAAAACATATCAATGAAGATCCTATGTCACAAAAAAGAGAACCCGAGCAAATGTCTCAACCTGATCATTCTCAATCTTCACCAACAGAAACACGTGCAGAAAAAATGGAATCACCAAGTTCTGAACGTAAAACAAGAAAAGATAATGAAACTGAAGCAGATAAAGTAAAACGAGCTCAACAACAACAAGATGATAAGCTACAAAAAGAGCTTGAAGCTGATTTAATGGGACAAATACAAGATGTTCGAACTGAAATCGATCGTGAAAATGAGAAAAGACTTCAGAGAACTGAGAAACAAGCACGTGAAATTATTGCAGATAAATACTTATCTGAAAGAACGAAAAGATTTCGTTTGAAACAATTAATGAATGCACATGCTATTCAAAGTCCTGCTAATAATGATCAGTTTAGATTTGCCGATGATGAAGTTGTGAATGGTATTATTTGGTCAGAAGTACTGGAAAGACCTAAAAGGTTATAATTTAATATTTAACGTCTTATAAAAATCAACATATGTAGGTTTTTTATAAGGCGTTATTTTTTGTTACAAAATACTGTACAAATAAAACCTTTTTAACTATTATTGAATAATTACTCAATTTGAGTGCTACTTAATTTATTCAATTAGATAGAATGTAAATCTTCTGTTAAAATTGTAGAAATCACTTACGATTCAATCCTCTTTAAAATAATATCTGCTATTTTCGTGATATAATGAAGATGTAACTTGATTAGTAAGCTTGAATCATGAAAATTCAAATGAATAAATATCTGAAATGATTTATTGTTTATTAAAAACTTTTTGTAACTTAAAATCTAATAGGATAAAATAAGAAGTAACGAATATATTTGTAAAGGAGTACTTATATGCCTGGAATTATTCAAATAGATGACAATAACGAAGCGCAAGCACTCATTGGTAATAATGATGAACACCTTAAATCAATTGAGGAAGGCTTTGATGTCATTGTACATGCTCGAGGACAAGAAATCGCTGTAAAAGGTGAGCAAGTTGAGCATGTTGAGAAAGCAGAATCCGTACTAATAAACTTACTGAAAGTCATCCAACAAGGTGTTTCGATATCTATTAAAGATGTAGAAGCTGCTGTGAAAATGGCACAAAATGGTACGATTCAATACTTATTAGATTTATACGAAGATGAAATAACTAAAGATGCATATGGAAAAACGATTCGTGCAAAAACAATGGGACAACGTATGTATGTCAATGCAATGCACCATAATGATTTAGTTTTTGGTGTAGGACCAGCTGGTACTGGTAAAACATTCTTAGCAGTTGTTTATGCCGCGAAACAATTACGAAAAGGTAACGTAAAACGTATTGTACTTACTAGACCTGCCGTTGAAGCAGGAGAATCGTTAGGCTTTTTACCTGGTGATTTAAAGGAAAAAGTAGATCCATATTTAAGACCGTTATATGACGGCTTGAATACAGTTTTAGGAAGAGAACAAACTGCTAGATTTATAGAAAGAGGTATAATTGAAATTGCTCCGTTAGCCTATATGAGAGGTAGAACATTAGATGATGCTTTTGTCATATTGGATGAAGCTCAAAACACTACTCATGCCCAAATGAAGATGTTTTTAACTAGATTAGGTTTCGGTTCTAAAATGGTAGTAACTGGAGATAAAACGCAGATAGATTTGCCAAAAGGTGTTAAAAGTGGTTTGAAAGAAGCTATTAAAAAGTTAGAAAATGTAAAAGGATTAAGTATTCATAATCTTGACCAAAGCGATGTTGTGCGTCACCCATTAGTAAGTAAAATTATTGATCGTTATGAGGGAGAAGAATAAATGTTTACGATAGATTTTAGTGATCATACAGAATTAGTGCAAAATGAATGGTTAACACAAATAGATGAATTGCTTACTTTTGCAAAAAAACAGGAAAATATTGAAGAAGAAGCAGAATTATCTGTAACATTTGTTGATAAAGAAGAGATTCAAGAAATCAACAAAATGTATCGTGACAAAGATAAAGTAACAGATGTTATCTCTTTTGCATTAGAAGAGGATGAACCAGAAATAACTGGTCTTGATATGCCAAGGGTGTTAGGTGATATTATTATTTGTACTGATGTTGCGAAAGAACAAGCTAATAATTATGGTCATAGCTTTGAAAGAGAACTTGGTTTTCTTGCACTACATGGTTTTTTACATTTATTAGGCTACGATCATATGAATGAACAAGATGAGAAAGAAATGTTCGGCCGACAAGAACAAATACTTAATGCTTATGGATTAACAAGAGATTAGAGGCGCATATGAAACGATTTAGTTACGCTTTTCATGGTATGTTAGTGTTAATAAGAAAAGATTATAAATTTTTATTACATCTTTTATTGGCTTTAGTAGTTATTATCGCGGGTTTTGCTTTTAAAATTAATGAAGTAGAATGGCTTTTTATCATTATATCAATTGGGCTAGTGCTTGCGTTTGAGGCAATTAATACCGCTGTAGAATATGTCGTAGACTTGGTTACCAGTGACTATCATGTTTTAGCGAAAAAAGCTAAAGATGTTGCTGCTTTCAGCGTAGTACTTGCTTCTCTCGTTGCCTTAGTTATAGGACTCATTATTTTCTTACCATATGTATTTAAATAGTAGTGCAATTCGGTGAATATTGTTTATACTAATAAGACGTAACTATTAACAAAATTAAAATATTTGAGGATAACTTATTATTAAGTAGGGGAGATAAACTATGACATACCAATCACATTATTTTACAGAAGTAAGAAACGCTCAAGCAAATGCATATGCGCCATACAGTAATTTTAAGGTTGGTGCGTATTTAAGGACTAAAGATGGAAAAACGTATTATGGTGCTAATGTAGAAAACGCTGCTTATCCTATGTCTATATGCGCAGAAAGATCTAGTTTAGTGGCTGCAATTGCAGATGGTTATCGACCAGGGGATTTTGAGTCAATTACTGTTACTGTTGATGCAGATGAGCCTTCTTCGCCATGCGGATCTTGTAGACAGGTGATGAAAGAACTATGCGATGATGATATGCCAGTGTACATGACAAATCATCACGGGGACATGATAGCGTCGACAGTAAATGAACTATTACCATTAGGATTTTCAGGAAAGGATTTAAATTAATGACAGAACATAAATCAGGATTTATTTCAATTATAGGTAGACCCAATGTTGGTAAATCAACTTTTGTAAACCGTGTAATTGGACATAAAATCGCAATAATGTCTGACAAGGCACAAACTACTAGAAATAAGATACAAGGAGTTATGACACAAGAAGATGCTCAGATTATCTTTTTAGACACACCAGGTATTCATAAACCTAAACATAAATTAGGTGATTACATGATGCGTGTGGCTACAAACACCTTATCTGAAATTGATGCCATTATGTTTATGGTGAATGTTAACGAAGATATCGGACGTGGTGATGAGTATATTATGGATATGCTCAAAACTATTAAAACACCAGTATTCTTAGTTTTGAATAAAATTGATTTAGTACATCCAGACGAACTGATGCCACGAATTGAAAAATATAAAAAATATTTGGATTTCACTGAAATTGTGCCGATTTCAGCTTTAGAAGGACACAATGTGGAGCATTTTATTAATGTATTAAAATCTTACTTACCAGAAGGACCTAAATATTATCCGGACGACCAAATTTCAGATCACCCAGAACAATTTGTAGTCGGTGAACTTATTCGCGAGAAAATTCTACATTTGACAAGCGAAGAAATACCGCATGCTATTGGGGTTAACGTAGACCGTATGGTTAAAGAAGATGAGGATAGAGTGAGGATTGAAGCTACTATTTTCGTAGAAAGAGACTCGCAAAAAGGTATTGTGATTGGAAAAGGCGGTAAAAAGTTAAAAGAAGTAGGTAAACGTGCACGTCTCGACATAGAACGTTTACTAGGTTCTAAAGTCTATTTGGAACTATGGGTTAAAGTTCAGAAAGATTGGCGTAATAAAGTAAACTTTATACGTCAAATGGGCTATTTAGAAGATCAAGATTAAGGCAAAGAATTTTTTGGAAGTCGGTGTGCTATTATGTTGATTAAACAAAAAGGTATAATCATTAAAACAGTTGATTACGGCGAATCCGATAAAATTATAACAATTTTAAACGAACATGGCGCAAAGGTACCTTTAATGGTAAGGCGAGCTAAAAAGAGTAAGAGTGGTTTACAAGCCAACACCCAATTATTTGTGTATGGCTTGTTTATTTATTCTAAGTGGAAAGGCATGGGAACATTGAGCTCCGTCGATGTGATTGAACAAAATTATCACTTACGTTTAGATATTTATGAAAGTAGTTTTGCTAGTTTATGTGCCGAAACAATTGATCGTTCACTTGAAGCAGATGAAGTTTCTAAATATAGCTATGATCTTTTACATTTTGTTTTGGATAAAATTAAAAATGGTGTGTCAGCGCAACTGATGTCTGTAGTTGTTTTATTAAAATGTATGAACCGTTTCGGATTTAATGCTACATTCGATAAGTGTGTTGTTACTGGCAATGATGATCAGTCCCAATTAATAGCATATAGTTTTAAGTTTGATGGAGCCATTTCTCAAGGTGTTAAATATCAAGATTCACATGCAATGTTGTTATCTAATAAGACGCTTTATTTGCTAGATGTTCTTCAAAAATTACCAATTAATCAAATGAGTTCACTTAGTATTCATGACGATGTTGTCGATGAGATGTCTGAATTAATGATACTATTATATAAAGAATACGTAGGAATGTATTTTAAAAGTCAAAAACTAATCAATCAATTACATAGATTAGATAATTTATCTTGATTACGTCCTATAAGCATTGGTTCTTATCAGTTTGCATATAAAATCAACTAAATAAACATAAATTAGACTAAGTATGAAAGCACTTCTAATATAAGATATAATAATCTTGTATTAGGGTGTTTTTTTTAATTTTTAAGTATAGTTCATATAAACAGTCAAAAGTAAAAACGCTATAGCTTTTTACTAAATGATATATATCCGAATAAAAGAAAAATCTTACTTTTAATAAACTATAATTATATTATGTAACCCTATAATATAATTATATAAGATCAAAAACCTATTATAAGGATTGACGATAAAGTAGATAGAAACATCAACCTTATGATACTTACTATAAAACTTTCGAAGTTTAAGGGAAGTAAAGCTATTAAATTTAGATAAAAGTTAAATCTAGCTTTTGTTATCTGTGAAAACAATTAAAATGAAAGCAGTGGTATGGACTAATACGTTAAATGCTCAACAAAAACTAATTAAACACTCTATGTTCATGCTTACCAATTTAGTAAAATCATTACACAAAAATCTCTTGGTATAAATATATATAAATAAACCAAACGCTATATTTAACGTTTGGTTTATTTTTAAGTAATATTAAGTATAATAAAATTAAAATTTAACTTTTTCAGCTAAGAAAGCATTTAATTCTGTGATTGGCATACGAACTTGTTCCATAGTGTCGCGGTCACGTACAGTTACTTTTTCATCTTCTAAAGAATCAAAGTCGAAAGTAATACAATATGGTGTACCGATTTCATCTTGACGACGGTAACGTTTACCAATTGATTGAGACTCATCGAAGTCTATAGAGAAGTTAGCGCTCAATTCTTCAAATACTTTAATTGCATCACCAGATAATTTTTTGCTCAATGGTAATACTGCTGCTTTATATGGAGCAAGCGCAGGGTGGAAGTGTAATACTGTTCTAGAATCTTTACTACCTTCAACACCTTCTTCATCATAAGCATCACATAAGAATGCTAATGTTACACGGTCAGCACCTAATGATGGCTCAATACAATAAGGGATATATTTTTCGCCTGTTTCTTGGTCGTGATATTGGAAATCTTCACCTGAATGTTGGCTATGCTGTTTCAAGTCGAAATCAGTACGGCTAGCGATACCCCATAGTTCACCCCAGCCAAATGGGAAGCGGTATTCAATGTCAGTAGTTGCATTTGAGTAGTGTGAAAGTTCGTCAGCATCGTGGTCACGTAAACGTGTAGCTTCTTCGCTTAAGTTTAAATCTTTAAGCCATTGACTTGCGAAAGTCTTCCAATAATTTTGCCATTCTATTTCTTCACCTGGTTTACAGAAGAATTCTAATTCCATTTGTTCGAACTCACGTGTTCTGAAAATGAAGTTACCTGGCGTGATTTCATTACGGAATGATTTACCTACTTGACCAATACCAAATGGTAATTTTTTACGCATTGTACGTTGTACGTTTTTATAGTTTACGAAAATACCCTGTGCAGTTTCAGGACGTAAGAAAATTTCGTTTGTAGAATCTTCAGTTACACCTTGGAAAGTTTTGAACATTAAATTGAATTGACGGATATCAGTCCAGTTAGCTGTACCACTTACAGGACAAACGATACCTTCCTCATCAATAATGCGTTTCATTTCATCGAAGCTTAAACCATCGGCAACAAAATTTTCATCGCCTTTTTCATTTGCCATGTAATCTTCGATAATTTTATCAGCACGATAGCGAATTTTACTATCTTTGTTATCAATCATAGGATCGTTAAAGTTACCAAGGTGACCAGATGCTTCCCATGTTTTTGGGTTCATTAAAATTGCAGCATCAATACCTACGTTATATGGGGATTGAGTGATGAATTTTTGCCACCAAGCTTTTTTAATATTATTTTTTAATTCTACTCCTAGTGGACCATAATCCCATGTATTTGATAAACCACCGTAAATGTCACTACCAGGGAATACAAATCCTCTATGTTTTGCTAATGAAACAATTGTTTCCATATCTTTTGCCATAAAAAATACACTCCTTTTAACATAAAAACGTCCCAAGGCACGGAAAATAAAATCTTATCTGTGCCTTGGGACGAGTTAATCATTTTTAATCACATATTCAAGATATGCGCTTGTTTACTGAATATTATTAACCCGCGGTTCCACCCAAGTTAGTGTGAACACTCGCTTTTACAAATCATTTAATTGTAGCCATTAATTTTTGTTAAGCTTTCACTATCCTTAACTCGCTTTAAATCTAATTTTAATGTATTGGCAGTTTATAAGCAAGTAAATATATGTATTTGTAGCAATTTAAATTTCAATGTATAATTGAATAAATTGATTAAAGGGGTGAGCGTTATAGAACTGAGTAAAAGGCAACAGCAAATTGTTGAAATTGTGAAGAATAATGGCCCGATTACTGGTGAACGTATAGCTGAAAAACTGAATTTAACACGCGCGACTTTAAGACCTGATTTAGCCATTTTAACGATGTCTGGTATTTTAGAAGCTAGACCACGCGTTGGCTATTATTATTCTGGGAAACCGAAAAATAAATTAATAGCCGATGAACTAAAACAATATGTAGTTAAAGATTACGCATCTCACCCAGTAGTAGTAAAGAGTGAGATGACTGTTTATGATGCGATATGTACTATATTTTTAGAAGATGTTAGTACACTATTTGTAATTAACAACAATGGGGATTTTATGGGAGTTTGTTCACGTAAAGATTTATTGAGAGCATCAATGATTGGAGAAGATATACATACAATGCCAGTGAATATTATTATGACACGCATGCCAAATTTAAGTTACGTTTTAGAGGACGAAAGGGTAATATTTGCAGCAAATCTCATGATTGAAAAGGAAATCGATTCTTTACCTATTGTGGTTAAAAAAGAAAATGGTAAATATGAAGTTAAAGGTCGTATTTCAAAAACAACAATAACTAAAATCTTTGTATCATTATTAAATGAATAGGTGGTATTAAATTAATGGAAAATATTAGAATAATAGTCGCATCTGACTCAGTAGGTGAAACAGCAGAATTAGTAGCAAGGGCCTGTATTTCACAATTTAATCCAAACCAATGTGATAGTGAAATTAGCAGATACCCATATATTGAAGCATTAGAAAACGTAGATGAAGTGATTTCTGTCGCGAAAGATACAGAAGCCATTGTAGTTTATACATTAGTAAAACCAGAAATAAGAAAATATATGGAAGCAAAAATCAGTGAATTTAATATTAAATCTGTAGATATTATGGGGCCGTTAATGAATATTTTATTAGATAAAATTGATGAACAGCCATATTTTGAACCGGGACTTGTCCATCAGTTAGATGAAGCCTATTTCAAGAAGATTGATGCTATCGAATTTGCAGTTAAATATGATGATGGTAAAGATCCTAAAGGTTTATCGAAAGCAGATATTGTTCTGTTGGGGATTTCAAGAACATCCAAAACACCATTATCTCAATATCTTGCCCATAAAAGTTACAAGGTCATGAATATTCCTATTGTTCCAGAGGTCACGCCGCCAGATGATTTATTTAATATTGATTCATCTAAATGCATTGCTTTAAAAATTAGCGAAGAAAAATTAAATAAAATTCGTAAAGAACGTCTAAAGCAGCTTGGGTTAGGAGACAGTGCTAGATATGCAACTGAACAACGTATTGAAGAAGAACTTAATTATTTCCATAACTTAGTTGAAAGAATCGGTTGTCCGGTAATTGATGTATCAGATAAAGCGATTGAAGAAACTGCTAATGATATTATTAGTATTATAGAGCAAAATAGTTTCAAAAAATAAATAAAACATTTATAATAGTGTAACTAATGTCTAATAGGTGATTATTTTGCGAATCGAACAATCCACAATTAATGAAATAAAAGAAAAAACTGACATTCTCGACTTAGTTAGCGAGTATGTAAAGTTAGAGAAAAGAGGACGCAATTATATAGGTTTGTGTCCTTTTCATGATGAAAAGACTCCATCTTTTACCGTTTCAGAAGATAAGCAAATTTGCCATTGTTTCGGTTGTAAAAAAGGGGGTAACGTTTTCCAATTCACACAAGAGATAAAAGATATATCATTTACTGATGCTGTGAAAGAATTAGGAGAGCGCGTTAATATTAAAGTTGAAACAGAGTCATCTGGTGTAAACCAAGAGACTTCGCACCAAGTTGCCTCAGACGATTTGAAAATGATTGAAATGCATGAGTTAATGCAAGAGTATTATCATTATGCACTGAAAAAAACAGTTGAAGGTGAAGCAGCCCTAAATTATTTGAAAGAACGTGGTTTTACTGACGCGCTGATTGATGCAAGGAAAATTGGCTATGCGCCTAAAAATTCTCATTTTTGTCATGATTTTCTAAAGAAAAAAGGGTACGATATTCAACTAGCTTATGAAGCTGGATTGTTATCTCGAAACGAGGAAAATTTTAGTTATTATGACCGTTTTAGAGATCGTATTATGTTTCCGTTAACCAATGCACAAGGAAGGACTGTCGGCTATTCAGGCAGAACATATACAAATCAAGAACCAAAGTATTTAAATAGTCCAGAAACACCAATATTTCAAAAGCGTAGATTACTATACAACGTTGATCACGCTAGAAAATCCATCAGAAAAACTGATGAATTAATTTTATTGGAAGGTTTTATGGATGTTATTAAAGCTGATCAAGCTGGGCTTAAACAAGTTGTTGCTAGTATGGGTACACAAATATCACAAGAACATATAGCATTTATCAAAAAGTTAACGTCTAATGTTACATTAATGTTTGATGGTGATTACGCAGGTACAGAAGCTACATTAAAAACTGGACAAATACTGTTACAACAAGGTTTCAATGTATTTGTAGTGCAATTACCTAAAGATATGGATCCTGATGAGTATATTGGAAAGCATGGCACCGAAGCATTTAATTACTTTGTAGAGCATGAGAAAAAATCATTCGTTATTTATAAAGTGCATACTCATCAAGACGAAATTGAAAATAATGATTTAGCGTATGAGCGATATTTAAAGGAAATCACTAATGATATTTCTTATATGAGTTCTACTATTTTACAGAAAAAGATATTGCAAGAAGTTTCGGAATTGTTTAAAGTTAGCTTGGATAGTCTAAATAATGTAATAGGACAGCAACAAGATTATTATCAACCTCAAGATTATCATGTGCCATCCGTGCCGCAATTCAATAATTTAAATAAGAATGAGAAAGCAGAACGCGCTTTACTTAAACATTTTATGAATGATAAAGATACTTTTTTAAATTATCACAAATTACTTCAATTAGAAGACTTTACAAATGAATATTTTAAGCGTATATTTAATATTTTACACGAGTTTTACTCTGAAAATGATACGTTCAATATTAGTGATGTATTACAGTACATTGATTCCAATGAAATTAAAGAAGCATTTATATCATTAGATAACTATTTGATAAATGAAGAACCTTTTGAACATGAAATTGATGACTATATAAATACACTGACAACTAATAGAAATGAAGAAACGATTGAATCGCTTAATCAAAAGCTCCGAGAAGCTTCGAGATTGGGTGATTTAGAACTGCAAAAATATTATTTAGAAAAAATTGTAAATCACAATAAAAATAGAATGAATTGAAAAATATGTACTTGTCTGTATGTTTATAACACTTTAATGTGTATACGATACAATGTTTTGAGTAGATTTCACTAATTTTATCTATAAAATATTTTGATATCAAGTTGATATTATATTCGGGAGGCCTTTTCATGTCTGGAAATAAAGTTAAAGTTAAAAAACAAACCATTGACCCATCTCTAACTTTAGAAGATGTAAAAAAACAATTAATTGAAAAAGGTAAAAAAGAAGGGCACCTAAGCCATGAAGAAGTTGCTGAAAAATTACAAAACTTCGAAATGGATTCTGACCAAATGGATGAATTATTTGATCAATTAACTGATAACGATATTAGTTTAGTTAATGAAAAAGATAGTTCTGATAAAGATTCTAAATTGAATCTAAATGATTTAAGTGCACCTCCAGGCGTAAAAATAAATGATCCAGTTCGTATGTATTTAAAAGAAATTGGACGCGTAGATTTATTAAATGCTCAAGAAGAAATTGAATTAGCTAAAAAAATTGAGCAAGGCGATGAAGTTGCTAAATCTCGTTTAGCCGAAGCTAACTTACGTCTTGTCGTTAGTATTGCGAAGAGATACGTAGGTCGTGGAATGCTATTCTTAGATCTCATTCAAGAAGGTAATATGGGATTAATTAAAGCTGTTGAAAAGTTCGATTTTAATAAAGGGTTTAAATTTTCAACTTATGCAACGTGGTGGATTCGTCAAGCAATCACACGTGCGATTGCTGACCAAGCCCGTACAATTCGTATCCCTGTTCACATGGTTGAAACAATAAACAAGTTAATCCGTGTTCAGAGACAATTATTACAAGACTTAGGCCGTGATCCTGCTCCTGAAGAAATCGGTGAAGAAATGGACTTACCTCCTGAGAAAGTAAGAGAAATACTAAAAATCGCTCAAGAGCCGGTATCATTAGAAACACCAATCGGGGAAGAAGATGATAGTCATTTAGGTGACTTCATTGAAGACCAAGAAGCACAAAGCCCTTCTGATCATGCTGCTTATGAGTTATTAAAAGAACAATTAGAAGATGTATTAGACACATTAACTGATCGTGAAGAAAATGTATTGCGTTTACGTTTTGGATTAGACGATGGTAGAACACGTACACTTGAAGAAGTTGGTAAAGTATTTGGTGTTACAAGAGAACGTATTCGTCAGATAGAAGCAAAAGCACTTAGAAAATTAAGACATCCAAGTAGAAGCAAACGTCTAAAAGATTTTATGGACTAATTTTTAGTGCTTGAGACTAATCAACTACGCATTTATCAATGTCGTTACGTCTCTATGTACACATGTACAGTAGCTCATGGAGTGTACAATACGCTATCCAATAGCTTTAAAAACTAAGTCAGTGATAAAAGGAGCGGGAATTCGAGATCAAATTTAAAATTTTGATTTCACTTCCGCTCCTTTTTTACATATTAAAAGAGGAGCACTTTTATGATTCCATTAAACCAAAGATTACAAAGAGTAAGTAATTATATTAAAGGTGACTATTTAGCAGATATTGGTTCAGATCATGCTTATCTACCAATTTTTGCTATAAAAAATAAATTAACTAAAAAAGCAATAGCAGGCGAGGTCATTAAAGGACCTTTTGATGCCTCTAAACGTAATGTTAGTGAACATCAACTCAGTAACCATATCGATGTACGACTAGGTGATGGGTTAACAGTTATACAACATGAAGATGCAATTACTTCAATTACTATTTGTGGCATGGGCGGACCTCTAATAGCCAAAATTATTAGTGATGGCGCTGATAAATTGCATAACAAACCAAGGTTAGTGTTACAAAGTAATATACAGTCAAGTGCTATTAGAATCAAACTTACAGAATTAAATTATGGCATAATAAATGAAGAAATCATGGAAGAAAAGGGCCATATATATGAAATTATTGTTGCTGAGTATTTTGAAAATAAACCAACTATGACTCGAGCAGAATTAAAATTCGGCCCTGAATTAGTTAAAGATAAAAATGATTTATTTAACAAAAAATGGGAACGTGAAAAAGAAGCGTTATTAAAAATAAAAAATAATTTGAATCCTAATACTCATGCTAAACGTTTAAATGAGATAAATGATGAGTTAGATCTAATTAACGAGGTGTTATAAATGATTATCGATGAATTATTAAAAACCGTTAATACGCATGTACCTTTTAATACAGCTGAATCATGGGATAACGTGGGTTTATTAATTGGTGATAAGGCTAACAAAGTAACAGGTATATTGACAGCACTAGATTGTACTGAAGAAATTGTTGATGAAGCGATAAAGAAAGGCTATAATACAATTATTTGTCATCATCCTCTTATTTTTAAAGGCATAAAAAATATTACTCAACAAGATGGTTATGGGTTAATCATACGTAAATTAATTCAACATGATGTTAATCTTATTGCATTACACACTAACTTAGATGTTCACCCACAAGGTGTAAATGCGATGCTTTCTAACAAATTAGGCTTAAAAGAGCAACAAATTTTAAACCCTGAAACTATATCTTATTATAAGGTGCAAGTATTTATTCCTGAGGAAAACTTAAACAATTTTAAAGATGCATTAAGCGAAGCAGGCGTTGCTCAAGAGGGAGACTATCAATATTGCTTTTTTGAAAGTAAGGGCACTGGTCAATTTAAGCCAGTAGATAATGCGAATCCGCATATTGGTGAAAAAAATCAAATTGCTCATGTAGATGAATATAAATTGGAATTTATGATTGAGCATCAGCAAAGAAGTTTAACACAAGATTTAATAACGCAACACCATCCATATGAAACGCCGGTTTATGATTTTATAGAGCTAAAAAAACAAGCGAATTATGGTTTGGGTATGATAGGTAAACTTAGTGAAGCGATGACAGCGAGAAAATTTGTGGACCATGCTAAATCACAATTAAAAATGCCAAGCGTACGTTTTTCTGGTGATATCAATGCTAACATAGAAACAGTAGCTATTATTGGTGGTTCAGGTATTGGATTTGAGTACACAGCTAAACAAAAAGGCGCTGATATCTTTGTAACGGGCGATATTAAGCATCACGATGCATTAGACGCTAAAATCGCAGGTGTTAATTTATTAGATATTAATCATTACAGTGAATATGTAATGAGAGAAGGATTATGCCAACTTTTAGAAGATTGGCTAAATACTGAAAGCAAATATTTTAATATTGAAGCGTCTGTGATTAATACAGACCCATTTGAATATTTATAACAACAATTCGTGGCTGAGGCGTAATCAATGCTTCAGCCGTTAATATGAAATATTGCATGACAATTAAAATATAATTGATATTTGACAAACATAATTTATTAAAGTAAGCATTCTTAGAGAGAAATATTAGGATGTTGCTATAAAATTATATTGATATTACTACTGACAAACATTTTGTGGCAATTATTACCTATTTGACCTGATATAATAATTTAGTTCAAAATTATACGGTAATGCTTTATAATGGATAAGATGAAGATTTAAGGAGGCCAAGACATGGCAAATCACCCATTTGAGAAATTTAATTTAGAACCAAGTCTGATTGACGCTGTGAAAGATTTGAATTTTGATCAACCGACTGAAATTCAAAGCCGAGTAATACCAAAAATAATAAAACAAGTAAATTTAATCGGCCAATCACAAACAGGGACAGGTAAATCCCATGCGTTTTTATTACCGTTAATCAATTCAATAGATACAGAATACAAAGAACCACAAGCAATTGTTGTAGCTCCTACAAGAGAATTAGCGCAACAACTTTTTGATGTTGCTAGCCATATAACAAAATTTAAAGAAGATGTGTCAGTAAAACTATTCATAGGTGGCACAGATATTGAAAAAGATCGTAGTCGTGCAAAGAATCAACCACAACTTGTTATCGGTACGCCTACACGTATAAATGATTTAGCTAAACACGGGGATTTACATGTACACTTAGCATCCTACTTAGTCATTGATGAAGCAGACTTAATGATAGATTTAGGGCTAATAGATGAAGTTGATCATATTGCTACAAGATTAGATGAGAAAGCGCATATTGCAGTGTTTAGTGCGACAATACCTAAATCGTTACATCCATTTTTAAATAAATATCTTGAAAATCCCGATTTTGTTGAGATAGAAAATACAGAAAAGAACAAAAAAAATATAGAATTCTATTTAATCCCGACAAAAGGTGAAGCTAAAATAGAAAAGACTTTAAAGTTAATTGACATACTAAACCCATATTTATGTATCATTTTCTGTAATAGTAGAGACAGTGCTGATGAATTAGCTAACCAACTCAATGCGGCTGGTTTGAAATTAGGTATGATTCATGGTGGACTTTCACCTAGAGAACGTAAACAACAAATGAAACGTATTAGAAATTTAGAATTCCAATATGTGATAGCTAGTGATTTAGCATCACGTGGCATTGATATTGATGGTGTAAGTCATGTAATTAACTTTGATGTACCAAATGATATTGATTTCTTCACACATCGTGTAGGACGTACTGGTAGAGGGCAATATAAAGGCGTTGCAATTACTTTATACAGTCCCGATGAAGAAAATAATGTTGCGCTAATCGAACAACGTGGTTATCATTTTGAAAACGTAGATATTAAAGACAATGAATTAAAAGCAATTAAAGCTCATAATTTACGCCAATCACGTAAAAATAAAGATGATCACTTAACAAATCAATTAAAATATAAAGTTAAAAGCAATAAGAAAAAAGTAAAACCAGGTTATAAGAAGAAATTCAAACGTGATTTGGATGATTTAAAACGTAAAGAACGTAAGCAATTTAGTAAACAAAAGAGTAGACAAGAAAGAAAAAATAAAAAAGGATAGGTGAATTTTATGTTATTAGGGTCTCATGTATCGATGAATGGTAAAAAAATGTTAGAAGGTTCAGCCGAAGAAGCTCAAAAGTTTGGTGAGTCTACATTTATGATTTATACAGGTGCGCCACAAAATACAAGAAGAAAACCTATCGAAGAATTAAATATTGAAAAAGGGCATGAAGTAATGAAAGCTCATGGTCTATCAAATATTGTTGTGCATGCACCTTATATTATAAATATCGCTAACACAATTAAACCACATGTCTTTGAACTTGGTGTGGAGTTCTTACAAAGTGAAATAGAACGTACACAAGCACTAGGCGCAAAAGATATAGTATTACACCCAGGTGCTCATGTTGGCGAAGGTACAGATACAGGTATCAAAAAGATAATAGAAGGTCTTAACGAAGTTCTAACGAATGATAACGATGTTAGAATAGCATTAGAAACAATGGCTGGTAAAGGATCTGAGATTGGCAGAAATTTTGAAGAGATAGCTAGAATTATTGATGGCGTAGATCATAATGAAAGATTATCAGTATGTTTTGATACATGTCATACACACGACGCCGGTTATAATGTCAAAGAAGATTTCGATGGCGTTTTAAATGAATTTGATAAAATTATAGGTGTTGATAGAATTAAAGTTGTGCATGTGAATGATAGTAAAAATGATATTGGCGCACATAAAGATAGACACGAAAATATCGGATTTGGTTATATTGGTTTTGATGCGCTTAACTATATTGTACATCACGATACTTTTAAAGAGATTCCGAAAATATTAGAAACACCTTATGTAGGTGAAGATAAGAAGAACAAAAAACCACCTTATAAACTAGAGATTGAAATGTTAAAACAACAACAATTTGATCCGGATTTAAAGAATAAAATTTTGCATCAATAATGATTTTCCTTGAAAATGGATTAGAATGTAAAGATTTTAATTAAATATTCTTGCGCTTTAAAATCAGAAAAAGATTAGCAATTTATTTAACCGTAACAAAAAAGAGTAATATGTGAACTCTGATGATTTAATTAGAATTCACATGTTACTCTTTTTTATTAATTCGGAAACATTACTATTTACATAATTGATATCTCGATGTATAGTATAGAACGAGGTGAAAACATGTCTACACCAGTATTCGAATTAAAAAATATAGATTATTATTTTGACAACAAACAGGTGCTTGAAAATATAAACATTAAAATTAATCGAGGAGAGTTTGTTGCAATTGTAGGACCTAATGGTGCTGGAAAATCAACTTTATTAAAAATTATACTTGGCTTATTACCAATTCAAAAAGGGCAAATCTACGTCGATGGTAAAGACTATAATGGTAATCAGTCTTTACTAAAAATTAGTTACGTTTCCCAAAAAGCACAGGCATTTAAAGCTGGGTTCCCTGCTAGTGTTAAAGAAGTTGTTATCAGTGGGCTTACCAAGCGTAAGAAATTATTTCAGTGGTTCAATAAAAAAGATGAACAAAGCGTAAAAGCTGTTCTATCTCGTCTTAACATTGAACATTTAATTGATAAAAATATAGCTGAATTATCAGGTGGCCAACAACAACGAGTGTTAATTGCACGAGCGTTAATTAGTGAACCATCAGTACTGATTCTGGATGAACCAACTAGTGGTATTGATGCAAAACATGTGAGTGAATTTTATGAAACTTTAGATACACTAAAACATGAAGGTGTAACCATCATACTTGTTACACATGATATTGGGGTTGTGGCAGATACAGCGACTGAAGTAGCATGCTTGAATAAGCATTTACATTTTCACGGAACAACTGAAGACTTTAAATCATTAGACGAAGTTGAAATATCAAAAATTTATGGTCACCCTATCCAATTTGTTGATCATCAGCATAGTAGGGAGTGTTGTTCATCATGATTGAAGCCTTACTAAATTTTGATTTTATGAGATATTCACTTGCAAGTGGGTTACTTATCGGTTTGATTGCACCATTAATTGGTGCTTTTATTGTGGTCAGGAGACTATCATTAATTGCAGATGCATTAAGTCATGTTACGCTTGGTGGTATTTCATTTGGGATGTTTATTGTAACCGTAATGCCAACTTTGGCATTTATTAACCCAATGTGGTTTGGTATTTTATATGCGGTAATCGGTGCATTACTCATTGAAAAGTTACGAACATCTTATAGTAACTACCAAGAAATTGCTATTCCAATTATTATGAGTGCTGGTATTGCGTTAAGCGCAATATTTATTTCACTAGCAGATGGCTTCAATCAAGAAATTGTAGGATTATTGTTTGGCTCTATCAGTGCTGTAACCTTAAGTGATCTATTTACAATTATTGTAATTGTCATCATTGTCCTTGTATTTATACTTTCTTTTTACAAAGAATTATTTATATTATCCTTTGATGAAGAATATAGTAAAGTAATAGGAATACCTAAATGGATTCAATTTATATTTATTATTATTGTAGCAATGGTTATTTCTGCCTCTATGCGTGTGGTAGGTATCTTATTAGTGAGTGCATTGATCACTTTACCTGTGGCAATTTCTATGCGACTCACAAAAGGTTTTAAACAGTTAATCATTTTAAGTGTTGTTATTGGAGAGATTTCAGTTATTGGAGGGCTCGTATTAGCATTTTACATGAATATATCCCCTGGTGGTGTAATTGTAGTATTCCTTGTACTTATACTCGCTATTACGATGATGTATCAGAAATTTAAAACAAGAACAATAAAAGGAGATGCTAACGATGAAAACTGAAGAAGCTATTAGTATCATTAAAAACCACGGTCACAAATATACAAATAAAAGACGTGAAATGCTCGATATATTTGTCTCAGAAGATAAATATATTAACGCTAAATTAATTCAACAGGAAATGGATAAAAATTTCCCTGGGATATCATTCGACACAATTTATCGTAATTTACATTTATTTAAAGATTTAGGCATTGTCGAAGGTACAGAATTGGATGGTGAAATGAAATTTAGAATTGCTTGCACAGATCATCACCATCATCATTTTATATGTGAATCATGTGGCGATACTAAGGTGATTGATTTTTGTCCGATTGAACAAATTAAAGCATTTCTTCCTAAAGTAGATATCCATACGCATAAATTAGAGGTTTATGGCGTGTGTGAAACTTGCCAACAAGCTTGATTGTAAATTGTACAAAAAAGATTCGAAATACAAAAAATTTTCCATAAATCATAGGTCTTTCGTATGAATTAAATTGAATTTTTAAAATTGTTGAATAAACATGTTTAAATAAGGTCAATTTGAGATATACTAATAGAGTAACTAAAGATGACAAATATTATTCAATAACTTTTCAATTAAACTTTAAGCAGATTAATTGTTGTTATCATAATTAGTTGTTATGCTTTATTTAAAGATTAATTAGGAGGATGATTATTTATGGCTTTTGAATTACCAAATTTACCTTATGGTTTTGATGCATTGGAACCACACATTGATCAACAAACAATGGAAATTCACCATGGCAAACACCATAACACTTATGTAACTAAATTAAATGCAGCAGTAGAAGGAACTGATTTAGAATCTAAATCAATCGAAGAAATTGTTGCAAACCTAGACAGTGTTCCAGAAAATATTCAAACAGCTGTTCGCAATAATGGTGGTGGACATTTAAACCATTCATTATTCTGGGAATTATTAACTCCAAACTCAGAAGAAAAAGGTACTGTTGTTGATAAAATTAAAGAACAATGGGGTTCTTTAGATGCATTTAAAGAAGAATTTGCAGATAAAGCAGCAGCACGTTTCGGTTCAGGTTGGGCATGGTTAGTAGTTAATAACGGTAACTTAGAAATCGTTACTACACCTAACCAAGATAATCCAATTACTGAAGGTAAAACACCTATCTTAGGATTAGATGTTTGGGAACACGCTTATTATCTTAAATACCAAAACAAACGTCCAGACTATATCAGTGCATTCTGGAATGTTGTAAATTGGGAAAAAGTTGATGAATTATATAACGCAGCTAAATAATTGAGCTAGCGATTATGACGGCCTTTTACTAGGTCGTCATTTTTTTAATTAAAATAATAGAAATATTCGCTAATTTCATATATCATTTGTAGTGAGAACTTTTGAATTGAGGTATGCTGTTTTGTTAAAAAGATTAAAAGAAAAGTCAAATGATGAAAAAATTAGAAATACAATGAATAAAAGAATTAGCTTTATATTTGGTGTGATTGTATTTATTTTTGCAGTAGTTGTCTTAAGGTTAGGTTATTTACAAATTGCACAAGGTTCTCATTATAAGCAACTGATTAAAAATAGCGAAAATTTAACAGTTAATGAAGCCGTACCAAGAGGGCGCATATTAGATAGAAATGGTAAAGTCCTTGTTGATAACGCTTCTAAAAAAGCGATTACATACGCGCGTGGTAGAAAAACTTCGCAAACAGAGGTTTTAAAAATTGCAAAAGATTTATCAGATTTAATTAAAATGAACACTGACAAAATAACAGATCGAGATAAACAAGACTATTGGATTCAATTACATCCAAATAAAGCGAGAACATTAATGCAAAGCGAACAAGCATTACTTGATGATGGAAGTATTTCTCAAGATGACTATGACGAAGCTTTATATAAAAAAATTGGGGAAAAACAAACCAATACATTAAGTGACAAAGATTTACAAGTCTTAGCTATTTATAGAGAAATGATGTCTGGTTCAGCTCTTGATCCACAGATGATTAAAAACGAAGATGTGACTGATGAAGAATACGCAGCGGTATCACAAAAATTATCTGATTTGCCAGGTGTAAATACGACAATGGATTGGGATAGAAAATATCCTAATGGTGATACATTAAGAGGTATCTTTGGAGATGTATCTACTACTGAAGAAGGTATTCCTAAAGAACTAACTGAGCAATACTTGGCTAAAGGATATTCTCGTAATGATCGAGTAGGAAAATCATATCTAGAATATCAATATGATGACATTTTAAAAGGTAAGAAAAAAGAGATGAAGTATACCACTGATAAATCAGGTGAAGTCATCGATTCCAAAGTAATTAATCCAGGTTCCCGTGGAGATGATTTAGTACTTAGCATTGACATTGACTTACAGAAAAAAACCGAAGAATACCTAGAGAAACAAATATCTAAACTGCGTAGTGAAGGCGCTAAGGATATGGACAACGCATTAATTGTTGTACAAAATCCTAATAACGGCGATATTTTAGCAATGGCTGGTAAACAAATTGATAAGAACGGCGATTTAACAGATTATGATATAGGCACCTTTACATCACAATTTGCTGTTGGTTCATCTGTAAAAGGCGGTACTTTATTAGCTGGTTATCAAAATAATGCAATTAATGTTGGTGATCAAATGGTCGATGAGCCATTGAAATTTGCTGGTGGTCTGACAAAACGCTCTTACTTTAACCAAGATGGTAGGAAAACGATAAATGATAAAGAAGCACTAATGCACTCATCTAACGTTTATATGTTCAAGACAGCCTTGAAGATGGCTGGATCGCCATATTCAGCGAATATGACATTACCAAATGACATCTCTGAAGCAGGTCAAAAGCTTCGTAAAGGCTTAAACCAAGTAGGGCTAGGCATTAAAACAGGTATTGATTTACCTAACGAAACAAACGGACAAATTGAACCATTAACAGATAATCCAGGTAATTTCCTTGATTTAGCAATAGGACAATATGATACCTATACACCTCTACAATTAGCCCAATATGTTTCTACAATTGGTAATAATGGTTATAGAGTTCAACCACATATTGGATTAGAAATTAGACAGGCAACAAATAAAGATACTTTAGGGCCTGTTAAAGAGAAAGTTAAAGGGAAAGTCCTTAATAGAGTAAATAACTCTGGGGAACAAATTAAGCAAATCCAAGATGGCTTTGAAATGGCATTTAATGAAAAGCCTGGTACAGGTTATCAAAGCTTTAACGATACTGAAGTTCCATCTGCAGGTAAAACAGGTACAGCTGAAGTTTTCCAAAACGGTGAATCAAGAGTAAATTCAACGTATGTAGGTTATGCACCAATTAAAGACCCTAAACTTGCGTTTTCAATTGTGTATACAAACCAACCTGTACCTGAACCATGGTTAAATGGTGGGGACTTAGGTAGAGATGTTATAAACTACTATTTCAAAGAACGAGCTGAAAAATAAAATAAGCGTTTTTGTTATAAATACTGATATAGTCGTCTTTATTGAAAAATAATACTTTTCAATTTTATAAGTAAATGGTATGATTAATAGGTCGTATTTTGAAAAGGTAAGGAGGAATTAGCATGCGCGTAAACGTAACTCTAGCTTGTACAGAATGTGGAGAAAGAAACTACATTACTACAAAAAATAAACGTACTAATCCTGAACGTATAGAAATGAAAAAACACTGTGCACGTGATAACAAGCACACTATGCATCGTGAAACAAAATAATTAATATTTTAAACCAGATTCTGATTCAGGATCTGGTTATTTTTTGGCTTATTCTAAAAAGCAGTTGAATGACATTACAAATTTTTAACGTTATAATAATAAAAGTATGTATTATGGAAGGTGCTCATATGTCAAAAAAAGCTTTGCGTCAAAAAAATATTAATTTAATGAAACAATTTATGCAACAAGCAAATAAGCAAGAGGCGGATCAGTATCTAAGAGATCATTTTTTTAAAACTGATGAATACAGTCTGTCACAACGAATTGGTATTGTACTATCAATGCCACATGAAGTGAATACATATCCTATTATTAAACAAATGATAGACGACGGAAAAACTGTTTTTGTACCTGAAACTAATTATCAAATAAAGGACATGACGTTTAAACATGTAGATGATTTAAACCACATTGGTCCGGACGACAAAGGTATCAATCATGTAAATACAAAAACCGAAATTACCAATAAGTTAGATTTACTAGTAGTACCCGGAGTCGTATTTAATAGCACTGGTTATCGCATTGGTTATGGTGGCGGATATTTTGATAAATTCTTAAGTAATAATAAGCAACCAACTATTAGTTTACTTTATGATTTTCAATTGAATTCGTTTGAAACAGAAGCGCATGATGAGCCCGTTGAAAAATTAATCATAGCAACAACTAAATAATGGAGGCAAATATGGTTACCGAAAAACATTATTGGAAGTCCATATATACTTGGATTAAATATCTGAATTATCATGTTGTTCATACTAATAAAGATAATGATGAAATTTGGCTAGCGAATAAGAAATCAGAAAGTATTGTAATATTTAAATATGGCGCTAATTCAACTCAAGATGTTCGATTTGATAAAACTCGAATTCAAGAAAACCAAAATAATATCATTACTTTTTTAGGATTTGAACCGAAGAATTATGAATTATATATTTTTACAGATAAAATGTTTACAGATGAGAACTTAAACGAAACTCATCCGGTTAAATTTAAAGTTAAAATTATTAGAGAAACAGAGCATGTTGAAAGAATTATGCCAAACTTTTTGGTAAAAAAAATGTATAATCGTACAACAAAGCATACAAAATCGTACTATAAAAAACGAGCTCTAAATAACAATCCTATTGAAAAACATATGCTTAAGTTTGCCCCCGTTACATATACTCTAATAGCAATTAATATCATTATTTGGTTAGCTATGACATTGTTTTTAAATCGTTTCTCAGATTTAAAATTATTAGATGTTGGTGGACTTGTTCATTTTAACGTGGTGCACGGTGAATGGTATAGATTGATTAGCTCTATCTTTTTACATTATAATTTTGAACATATTTTAATGAATATGTTGAGTCTATTTATATTTGGAAAAATTGTAGAAGCCATCGTTGGCCATTGGCGAATGTTTGTAATATATATAGTCGCTGGTTTATTCGGTAACTTTGCATCACTATCTTTTAATACTGATACAGTTTCCGTGGGCGCTAGCGGCGCTATATTTGGAATGATCGGAGCAATTTTTACGTTTATGTACGTTGGAAAACAATTTAACCGTAAATTAATTGGTCAATTATTAATTGTACTTGTCATTATGATTGGGTTATCGTTATTTATGCAAAATGTAAATATTGTTGCTCATGTAGGAGGCTTCATTGGTGGTTTATTAATAACATTAATAGGCTATTATTTTAAAACAAATAAAAATCGGTTTTGGTTTCTGCTAATATTAATACTAGTATTATTTATAGCCTCTCAAATAAGAATTTTTACGATTAAAGAAGATAATATATACAATACGATTATTACAAACGAAATGAAACAAGGAAATTATGATGATGCAAAAGATATGGTAAAGCATACTATTAATAAGAAATATGCTGATGATGGAACATATTATTTAAGCGGTCTTATTAAAGCAACCTTAGATTCGAAAGCAGAAGGTATTGCAACATGGGAAAGGGGGCTAAGAGAATACCCTAACTCAGGCCTCTTAAACTACCAATTAGCAATTGCGAACAGGTCACTTGATAACAAAGATAAAGCGAAGAAATATATAAAAGCTGCGTTAAAATCTGACCCTAGTAACAATGATTATATTAATTTAAATAAAGAATTGAGCGATGATAGTGATTCAGCAAATTAATACATTTTATGACGTGCAGCAACTCCTTAAAAAATTTGGTTTTATCGTATATTTTAAAGATAAGGCAGACATGTATGAAATGATGGAACAAGAAATTCAATCACTATATAATATAGGTCTTATTTCAAACGATGATTATTTAAAATGTCGAATAATTATTAATCAAAGAAAAAAATAAACGTACAAAGATTTTAGGTCGAGGCAAATGTTGTCTCGGCCTAAAATAATATATGTATAACAAATTACCTTAACCTAGCATAAGCATTATAAAGATAATCTAAATCCAATGTTTTTATATTGTACGTATAATTGTTTTTTAGTTATAAAAGATATAAATCACAAGCATTTTGCACTGTTAAGTAAGTTGCTTCATAATTATTGCAATTGAGAATTGATTAAGATTAAAATGTAAATAAGGAAATATAAATCTAATTTTAGTGGTTTATAAAGGTTAGATTCAAAGAGTTTTAGTATCTGGAACTTTTGTTGGTGTAAAATCTCCAAAAACCTTGATATATAAGATTTTTTGAACTAAAGTTAAAGGAAGTGCACCCTTTTAATAAATCAGAGAAGGATGAAAATTAAATGAACAAAATTATATTAGCAGCAGATATTGGTGGAACAACATGTAAACTAGGAATTTTTGACGAAAATCTTAATCGTTTATCAAAATGGTCAATCGATACAGATACTTCAGATACTACAGGGTATTTACTATTAAAAAATATATATGATTCTTTCATACAGTATATAGATAAATCAGAAAACACTTTCTCAGACGTTTTAGGTATTGGGATTGGTGTGCCTGGACCTGTGAATTTTGAAACAGGCGAAGTAAATGGTGCAGTCAATTTATACTGGAAAGATACAGTCAATGTGCGAAATATTTTCAAACAATTTGTAGATTGTCCAGTTTATGTTGACAACGATGCAAACGTTGCTGCTTTAGGCGAAAAGCACAAAGGCGCAGGTAACGGCGCTGATGATGTAGTTGCTATTACACTTGGTACTGGATTAGGCGGAGGCATTATTTCAAACGGTGAAATTGTACATGGTCATAACGGGTCTGGCGCTGAAATAGGTCACTTCAGAGTAGATCATGACCAACGTTTCAAATGCAATTGTGGAAAATCAGGCTGTATAGAAACAGTGGCATCTGCTACAGGCGTAGTAAACCTTGTTAATTTCTATTATCCTAAATTAACATTTAAATCTTCAATTTTACAATTAATCAAAGATAATAACGTGAGTGCTAAAGCAGTCTTTGATGCTGCCAAAGCTGGTGATCAATTCTGTATTTTTATAACAGAACGCGTCGCTAATTATATTGCTTATTTATGTAGCATCGTCAGTGTAACAAGCAATCCGAAATACATTGTCCTAGGTGGGGGGATGTCTACTGCAGGATTGATACTAATAGAAAATATTAAAACAGAATATCATAATTTAACATTTACTCCTGCTCAACAAAATACTGAAATTGTACAAGCCCAGCTTGGAAATGATGCAGGTATTACAGGAGCTGCAGGTTTAATTTATACTTATATAATTGAAAAGGATGGTGTTAAATAATGGCTATCGTAGATGTAGTTGTTATACCAGTCGGAACAGAAGGACCGAGTGTAAGTAAATATATTGCCGAAATTCAAAGTAAATTAAAAGAATATAAAGCGCAAGGGAAAATTGATTACCAATTAACGCCAATGAACACATTAATTGAAGGCGATTTAAAAGATTTATTTGAAGTTGTACAAGCGATTCATGAATTACCATTTGATAAAGGACTAAGCCGTGTATGTACTAACATAAGAATTGATGACCGTCGAGATAAATCACGTAATATGAACGAAAAAGTTAAGGCTGTACAACAATATTTAAACAACGGAGGTAACTAGAATGAAAATTTCGAGTTTATCTTTAGGTTTAGTTGAAACAAATGTATATTTTATAGAAAATGATACAAGTGTGATCTTAGTTGATCCTGCCAATGATAGTGATTTGATTATCAAAAAGTTAAATCAAATTAATAAAAAATTAGTAGCTGTATTGCTTACTCATGGTCATTTTGATCATATTGCTGCTTTAGACGATATTATTGAGAAATACAATGTGCCAGTATTTATGCATAAATCGGAATTTGATTTCTTAACAAATACAACTAAAAATGGTTCAGAAAAGTTCAAACAATATGGATTACCTAATGTAATTAGCCATGCTACGCCACAATCACTAGAAGAAGGCGATGCTAATGTAGCAGGTTTCAATTTCAAAGTGTTACATACTCCTGGTCATTCTCCTGGTAGTTTAACGTTTGTCTTTAATGAGTTTGCTGTTGTTGGAGACACATTATTTAAACAAGGTATAGGAAGAACAGATTTATATAAAGGTGATCACGAAACATTAGTTAACTCAATATTAGATAAATTATTTGAATTAGACGATGATTTACCTTTATTCCCGGGTCATGGACCATATACTACAGTGGAAGATGAACAATTGAATCCTTATTTACATGGTTAAATTCTTTTGGATTAAGCACGCTCATATTAATATTAGTCATGAAAAATAAAAGTAATTCTCACACCTCTTACGTGTATATATGTAGGAGGTGTTTTTTATTGAAATTATTGTTTAATAGTATGATTGAAAAGGCAATTAATTCTAACGCGTCAGATATTCATTTTATCCCTGCAGATAAAGAAGTTTTGATTAAATTTAGAATCGGTGACGAATTGAAGTCAATAGAGACATTGCAATTAAATAATTATTTGAAATTACTAACCTATATGAAATATCAAGCTGGCTTAGATGTCTCTAAACATAATACTGCACAGAGTGGTAGATATATTTATAAATTAAAGCAAATTTATTTCCTTAGAATTTCTACGCTTCCTTTATCTCTTGGAAATGAAAGTTGCGTTATTAGAATTATCCCGCAATACTTTCAAAAGCATAAAAACAATCAGAACATAACTCATCTATACAATCTAATGAATAAAAAACAAGGATTAATTTTATTGAGTGGTCCTACTGGCTCAGGAAAGAGTACGTTAATGTATCACATGTTGATGTATGCTAAAGAGCATTTAAATTTAAATATTATTACGATTGAAGAACCTGTTGAACAATTAATAAATGGTATAACACAAATATCATTAAATGAAAAAGCAGGGATAAATTATGAGAATTCTTTTAAGGCGATACTGCGCTGTGATCCAGATATTATTTTAATAGGAGAAATAAGAGATGCAAACGTAGCTAAATATGTTATACAAGCCAGTTTAAGTGGTCATTTAGTGCTTTCGACAATACATGCCAGTAATTGCAAAGGTGTAATATTAAGGCTGCTAGAAATGGGTATAACAGTCCAACAGCTTATACAGTCAATCGTTAGTATATTAAATCAAAGGCTTATCACTACTAACGAAAATAAAAGAGAGCTTGTATATGAACAGATAACCAAAGCAGATATCTATCACTTCTTTAAAAATAGCTATACATTACCTGAAGGTTTCCATAATTTGTCTTATAAATTAAATAAAATGTCAAAAGAGGGAATGATTTGTGAAACATCAATGGAACGTTATCTCTAAATTTATCCCTTGTGTTATTTTAAGTGAAAAGGAGAAAATAATATTATTATCAAAACTAAAAGATTTACTGGAACATGGATTTACTTTAAGCGACTCATTTAATTTTTTATTACAGCATACTAATATTAGGTCTCTAAACATTAAAGCGCTAATCAAGGAAGAATTACAACATGGAGCAGATTGTTCTCAAGTACTTAAATTATTAAGGTATCCACAAACAATTGTTATGCTAATTTATTTTGCTGAGATGTTTGGTGATTTAACAGTGACTTTACCCCATGCGCAAGAATATTTAATGAAAAATTATAAAACTAAGAAGCGCTTACTTAAAACATTACAATATCCTCTGCTTTTACTATCTATATTTACCATTATGCTCATAGTTCTAAATCATACTATTATTCCAGAGTTTCAAAATTTATATCATAGTATGGGAGTGGAAATTTCTTTAACACAACGATATTTATCTTTTATAATATTGAATCTTCCTTCTTTTTTATTTTATTTACTTATTGTTGCACTAATATTCATAATTCTATTTTACTTAGTGTATGTAAAACTCCCAATAAACCATAAACTTAAGATAATGTTATCAATACCAATAGTTTCAAAATTTTATAAACTTTATAAAACATTTCGATTGTCTTCAGAGTTTTCACTATTTTATAAAAATGGGATTAGTCTTCATAAGATTGTTGATATATATTCCCAACAAAAAGACGACAGTTATTTAACTTATCTAGCTGACGCGCTCTCAACTGGCACACAGAGAGGTTTGAATTTGAGTGAAATTTTAACAAAATTATCATGCTTTGAAGATGAATTAGTTATTTTTATAGAAGAAGGTGAGAAAAAAGGACATCTTGAAGTTGAATTAAAATTATACAGTGAAATTATTATTGATAAAATTCAGCAATCTATGCAATTCATTATCAAGTTTATACAACCATGCATATTTTTAATAATAGCAATTATGATTGTGTCATTATATTTAGTCATTATGTTACCAATGTTTGATTTAATGCAAACAATAAAATGAAATGAGGTTTTAACGATATATGAATATTTTTAAAAACAAATTTAATAAAAAAGCATTCACGCTTATTGAAATGTTATTGGTTTTGCTAATAATAAGTTTATTATTAATATTAATTATACCTAATATAGCTAAACAATCCTCGCATATACAGACTAAGAGTTGTGAAGCACAGCTTAAAATGATAGATAGTCAAATTGAAGCCTAT
>NZ_JBICNX010000079.1:0-2538 GCF_043107035.1 Staphylococcus sp. 231237_7MaSpsaltlick | reverse complement strand
AGGTGCTAAACTATTATCTGTCATAATCAATTGAGCATTTGATTTTCTATCTTTAATAAAATCTATAGCTTGCTTTAAATAATTTAAGTTAAATACTCTCTCTTTAGGTTCACCGTCTACTCTCTTTCCAATTGCATAACTAATATCTAACCTTTCATCATGCATCATTTTTATATCTTCGTGGGGCTTGATAGTCCACCAACCATTTACATCCATTAGTTTAACTTGTTTATAATTTGCCGATTTAATACAAGTCAAAGCATTTTTAATGCCTTTTATTACTTCTGTGTCTAAAATTATTTTTATATCTTCATCTCCTAAAAATAACCTTTCAATATTAGGATAAACACCCTCTATTACTTCATTATTCTTAACGTTAATAATTTCATCTTTATAATTTCCATCTTCAATTTCTATATACAACAAACGGTGTCCATCTGTTGCACTAAGCGTATTTCCATAGTGTCGCACCCCTTTATATACTGGTCTACTAATACTATTTGATTGTCCATTTGTAATTTTTGCCATATGTTTAATAGCTTTTTCATATGCAAGCTTCATTTATAAAACCACCTTTTTATTTGTTTGAGGTAGCCCTAACAGGCTACCTCCATATTTTTAATTTTCTTTAAACAATTCGTTTATTGCTTTATCTGTAATTTCAACGTTTGGATAATTCTCACTTGTCAGTGGTAATAACCCACACATTTTCAGTAATTCGTTGAAATCTTTAACTGTATTACAGTATTCAACATCTTCTTCTCCAACATCTCCAGCAAAGTCTTTAAATGTTTCATTAGCAAAACATTTACCTCCGTACTCTGTTTCATCATCTTTAAGTTCTACATCTTGTAATTTCATAAATAAACCACCTTTTTATTTGTTATGTAGCTCGATCAATCCTTAACCTTACTACACTTAATACTATACACTATTTTTCTTTATTTGTAAACAAGTTAGCACACTTTTTTCTTTTTTTGTTAAAAAGAAGCGGTATTATATACCACTTCTTTAATTCCTTGTATATTAAAACTGATGTATTTTATTTATACTCAAATGTTTTTTCTATTAACGAACACATTCGCCCTTGATTATTCATATATTTCAATGTATAATTGTATTTACCTTTTAGGTGGTAAACCCACCTTTTTATTTGTTAGAGGGCTAAGACTTTATTGTCTTAGCTCTCTTTTTTCATTTCACAAACGTTCAAATTATTAATGATATTCTTTAAGTATATAGTTATTTAAATTTACCTCTTCAATAAAATAATCATCTATATAGTCTTCTATATCTTCTTCTTCTATATTTTGAAATTTAAAATTTTCTTCCATTCCTTTTTTTGCTTTCTCTTCAGAATCGTAACTTCCTAGAAATGCCCACGATGTACCGTAGTTTTCTTGCCAAAATAAGTTATATATTTTCATATTAAAATCCACCTTTTCTAATTTTTCAGATCTAAAATACATTAATAATTCACTTTAATTCTTTATTTGTGTTATTTATCTAAAAAAATACTTTTCGCTAAACTCATTGGATAACCTAAAATCATTGCTACAATAACTATTGTGATTATCATATTTAGCATAACCTTACATCCTTTCTGCAAATTCTGTAATTACAGGGTCATTTAATTTTACTATTTCAATGAAAAAGTCATTTATATATTCTTCTTCCTCTTCCTCAGATATATCTAGAAAAGCAAAAGTTTCCTCGATACCTTTTCTTGCGCTTTCTTTAGAATCATAACTTCCTAGAAACGCCCAAGTTACACGTTTATCTTCTTTCCAAAACAAATTGTATATTTCCATAATAAGCTCACCCTTTTATTTGTTATTCTTTGCAATCACTAACCTTGATTACATTTAAAACTATACACTATTTTTCTTTGATTGTAAATAACGATATACACATTTTTCATTTTTGTTAGATAAAATTAAAAAGAAGCGGTCAATAATTATATATTTTTTATAAATTTTTATTATTTTAACTATATAATTTGATATATTCTTATACATTATGTAGAATAAATATATATTTTATATATACTTTCGGTAAGTAGAGGTGCTTTTATGAATGAGAGAAAAGGTAAAATTATAGAGTTTGAAGAAAAAACTATAGATTTAATTAATAAATACGGAAAAATAAGAGGTATTAGCACTTTTTCTGGTGTTATAAGAGAAATGGTAGCGAATGAATTAGAAAGATATGGAATCATTACAGATATATCAAAAGACGATGAAAGTAATGTTAATATAAAAAGTTCACTATCTACAGCGGAACAACAATACTATGAAGAAATTAATAACATCATTAAAGTATACAAGAAAATACAGTCAGAGTATTCTAGCATATTTAGTGAATTGGAAAAGAAAGAAAGAAAGCTTAAATATTCGAGTATTGGCAAAACTACATTTGAAAGGTTTGCCTTATGTGGTATATCAGAAAAACAAATTGACCATCTTTTTGAAGTTGTGAAATTATTATTTACTGTTAAAGAATATGGGATAGTTAGAATAGATAACGCATTAAATGTTT
>NZ_JBICNX010000078.1:0-2607 GCF_043107035.1 Staphylococcus sp. 231237_7MaSpsaltlick | reverse complement strand
TTCTAGTACCTTGAGTTGTACGTTCTAATGTTTCAGGTGGTGAAATTATATTATTTCTGAATAGAAATTCTTTATATTGATTTTGTGATAACTTAACTCTTAAATATACAAAACCTGCTACCCCTTTATATTGGGATGGAAAATCAACAAATCGTTTTGTATCTTCAGCAGTTAAATAAATTTCTAAACCAGGTATATTTAAAGCAGCCAATTTATTTATGCTCTTAGGTGGTGTTTCCCACATTTCACCATATGTTTTATGGTAGCTCCAACCCACAGATACTTTATTAGTAAACACATCCACATTTCTAGAAAATATCATTGTATTACGGCCAAATGATGATCTAGTTAATACTTGTCTGACAACACCATTTATATCACCTGGCAAAACATCAAAAAACCATCCGTATCCTCTCCACTCTTTACTTAAAGGAAAGTCTTTAATATTCAATGTATCTCCAGTGTACATATAATAGTGGCCAATTTCTGTTACATTACTTAACTTACTAAATCCTTGTGCAGGTAAAGGTTTGGCTCTACCACCTGTATCAGTCATTAATACGGGCGTCGCTCTATTTTTCAAGCTATCATTTAAATCTCTTTGTGCAATTGAATGTATTTCATGATGTCTGTTGTTTCCTGGACCAGTAGTTACGCCTAGTAATAATGCTTTTTTACCAGTATCTTCATCATAATACATAGCCATACCTTCTGCTTCTTGGAAATCACCTACATAGTTTCCATCAATACCACCAATGGTAACTATTCGTTTCCATAAATGTTTACCATTTTTAACATCAAATGCATGTAAATAGTTAGGTATTTTAGGATTACTATCGCCCGTATACCAATAAAGAATTCCATCATCATAAGTAACACCTTGCATAGGCTGTGTTGCGCTTGTATATTCGTCTGGAATATCAAATTTATACAATACTTTGTCTACATTATTATCAATATCATTAATGCTTCTAATTTCAATAAAATTCAATGATTTCTTATCTTTAGACTCTTGTTGTGTATATTCTCGTCTGAAAATCATTAACTTCTCTTTAGAATTATATATAGCACTTGTATAACGATTATTAAATACATGAGGCATAACGTCTTGCATTTGTTCATCTTCATAATTAATTTCCCCAGTTTTATATTTAAAGCGTACAAATTTATTTTTCTTATTAGCACTTAGAACAGCCGAATAAATCCATAACTCTCCTTTAATATATCTATAAGCATTATGTGTGCCATGACCACCATTTTTTACTAATAGTCTATCTATAAATTGGCCATTAGGTTTGAGTCTACTCAACATATAATGTCCACCTGGTCTAGCTTGTGTCATATATATAATATGCGTTCTATAATCTAACCAAAAACTTTGCATTACTGCATTAGTTCTAGGTGATAAATCAGTAATGAACTGCATTTCTTGATTTAGTGGATCAAAACGATATTCTGCATTTAAAAATTCTTCATGGTTCTGTTTTGTTTCTTCCGTAAGTTCAGATATTAACTTTGTATAATATAAATTTTCATGTCTAAGTCTTTCATGCAGTGTTGGATGAACAACACCTTGATTATCAACTCGTGCATCCTTTACTTCATTAATTCCGTCTCCGTTATGCCCTAAAACTAAATTATTTAACCTAGCTACTAAATATTTATAAAAATCTGCAATACTTTGTCTTTGATAAATAATCTGGTCGGCATTATGTGCTTTCTTATCTGTCTTACCGTGTGCATACATATATAAATTAACGTTTTGCATAAAACGGTTTAACTTTTGATAGTTAAATTCATGTTGGTTTATATACTTTTCATTAAATACAGCATGTAAACTTGTTATTAATTTCTCTGTCACTAAAAGCCCCTCCTTTAGTCGTAAAAGTAATGATAATTTTTAATCAACTCATACATGATAACTTCGTGTGCTAATTCATTCGGATGTAGTCCATCAGGCATGTTTTTCGCTCTATATGCAGGATTATATGGATCTATTAAGTCAGTATGGTATGCGTCATATACAGGAATGTTTAATTCTGTACAAGCTGAAATATGAGTATTTACATAATCTTCTAAAACTAAACCAAGTTTATTTTTATCAGTATCTCTGCGTCTTATTCTTGTTCCATCAACAGGACATTGTCTTGTTGGCGTCATAGAAAGAATTTTGCCATTTGAATTATTTTTTTTAATCGCCATTACTGCTTGATAAAAAGCTCCATAATAAGTTTTCAAATCATTTTTATCTTCACCTAGAGGTATGCCTCCATTACATAGCCAATCATCATCGGTTCCTTGAATAATTATTAAATCGGTATTTGTAATTTTTAAAGCTTGTTCATAGATACTGTGAGCACGATTCATAGACATAGTAGCTGCACCCACAGCACCATTAATTACTTTAGCACCTATTTTCTTAGCAAGCATTTGTCCGAAGTTTTCTTTTGCACCAGAACCTTTTGCTACCGAATCTCCAATAACATAAATAGACTTCACATTCCTTATACTTGAAACAGATGTGAAGTCTATCATTATAGTGCAATTTTTGTTTACATCGTTTTACCAATTAACTCAGGTTTTGGTTTATTCAACTCAACTAAATAG
>NZ_JBICNX010000077.1:0-2664 GCF_043107035.1 Staphylococcus sp. 231237_7MaSpsaltlick | reverse complement strand
ACGTACGTAATGATGAAGAATGGAATAATGGACACTTAGATCAAGCAGTCAATATTCCACATGGTAAATTATTAAATGAAAATATTCCATTTAATAAAGAAGATAAAATATACGTACATTGTCAGTCAGGAGTTAGAAGTTCAATCGCAGTGGGTATCTTAGAAAATAAAGGATTTGAAAATGTCGTGAATATTAGAGAAGGATATAAAGATTTTCCAGAATCATTAAAATAATTTAAGGGTGTGAAAAAATGAGTAAATATTATCAAATTGTTATTGTAGGTGGCGGTACAGCAGGTATTACCGTGGCATCAAGACTATTAAGAAAAAATCAAAGCTTAAAAGGAAAAATAGCAATTATAGACCCAGCTGAATATCATTATTATCAACCGTTATGGACTTTAGTTGGTGCTGGGGTATCGAGTTTAAAAAGTTCTCGTAAAGATATGAAAAGCGTTATGCCTGAAGGTGTTCAATGGATAAAAAATGCTGTTTCAAGCTTTCAACCTGAAAACAATAGCATTATTTTAGGAGATAATTCAGTCGTTAGTTACGAATTTTTAGTGGTAGCCCCTGGATTACAGATTAATTGGTCTTCTATTAAAGGATTAAAAGAGAATATAGGTAAAAATGGTGTTTGTTCTAACTATTCACCTGACTATGTTCGCGAAACTTGGAGACAAATTTCTAAATTTAAACAAGGGAACGCGATTTTCACGCATCCTAATACGCCTATCAAATGCGGAGGCGCACCTATGAAAATTATGTATTTAGCTGAAGATTATTTTAGAAAACATAATATCCGTTCTAATGCTAATGTGATATACAAAACACCAAAAGATGCTTTATTTGACGTAGGCAAATATAATAAAGAATTAGAGAAAATTGTTGAAGAAAGGGATATAATTGTCGATTACAATTATAATCTTGTTGAAATTGACGGAGATAAAAAAGAGGCTACATTTGAACACATTAAAACAAATGATAGAAAGACAATAGATTATGAAATGTTACATGTAACACCACCTATGGGTCCCTTACGTGTACTTAAAGAAAGTACACTTTCAGATAGTGATGGTTGGGTAGATGTTAACCCAACCACATTACAGCATAAAAGCTACTCTAATATATTTGCGCTCGGTGATGCTTCAAATGTACCTACTTCCAAAACAGGAGCAGCAATTCGTAAACAGGCGCCTATAGTTGTTAATAATCTATTGCAAGTAATGGATAATGAAATGTTGACGCATCATTATGATGGTTATACTTCGTGCCCTATCGTTACTGGTTATAATAAATTAATACTTGCCGAGTTTGATTATAATAAAAAACCAAAAGAAACATTTCCTTTTAACCAGGCTAAAGAACGAAGAAGTATGTATATTTTCAAAAAAGATTTGTTGCCTAAAATATATTGGTACGGTATGTTAAAAGGTCTCATGTAAATAACAAGAGTGTGCAGAAAATAACCATTTTCTGTACACTCTTTTTTTATGTCTAAATAAGTAAGTATTACATAGAATTATGTGTTCAAAAACCCAACAAAAAATCTATGTTCACAAAAGACCTTGTAATTAAGTTATGGTACACTAAAGGTGTATATAGGAGGTTTGTATTTTGAAAATAGGTTATGCAAGAGTTTCAACTGGATTACAAAATTTGAATTTACAGGAGGATCGATTAAATACATATGGTTGTGAAAAGATATTTAATGACCATATGAGTGGTTCAAAAAGTAAGCGACCTGGTTTAGATAAAGCAATTGAATTTGCGAGGTCAGGAGATACGATTGTTGTTTGGAGATTAGATAGACTAGGACGGAACATGGAGGATTTAATCACGTTAGTTAATGAACTTAACGAACGAGGTGTGAGTTTTCATAGTTTAGAAGAAAATATAACGATGGATAAATCAAGTTCTACAGGACAATTATTATTTCATTTATTCGCAGCATTTGCAGAGTTTGAACGTAATTTAATTTTAGAGCGATCTTCAGCCGGTCGAATTGCAGCACGTGCTAGAGGCCGATATGGAGGTAGACCTGAAAAATTAAATAAACAAGATTTAAACTTACTTAAGACACTTTATGATAATGGTACGCCAATTAAAACAATTGCAGAGCAGTGGCAAGTTTCACGTACAACTATTTATCGTTATCTCAATAAATTAGAGGCAAAAGAGAATAAAAACAAGTAGAGCAACTAATCTAGCTTACTATAATGAATCTACTAAATAATTTTATATATCATTAACATACAAAGACTTTGATTCAATGTTACTCGATGTAAAAGAGACGTTCTGACAGCGTCTAAAATCTCATAATATTTGCCTGTTATGAGATTTTAATAATAACACAAGAAAAAAGCGTACAAATTCGTACGCTTTTTTAATATAATACCTGTTTCACTAATGAACATTTTTAACTTTAAAGATTTTATCTATTTTTTATTCGTCTGTATAATAACAGATAAAATTATGGTTAAAATAAATATCAGTATAGTTGTAAAAATAATAATTTTATTATTAGGATTTTTATCTTCTTGCTCATCATATTCTTCTAATTCTTTAATTCTTTGCTCGTCTATTTCAACTTCTTCTCTTGAGCCTAGCTCATTATCTAAGATATAGGATTGTGGGTCTTTTAGTTTCATAAATTTTTTCTCCT
>NZ_JBICNX010000076.1:0-2792 GCF_043107035.1 Staphylococcus sp. 231237_7MaSpsaltlick | reverse complement strand
ATTTTACCGTAGATGTGTATTTTGATGTATCAATATTAGCACTAAAAAAACACTTATATGGTAAAAATGGATTAACTTATACAGAGATTGAAAGGTACAACAATAAAGAAATGGCAATTGAACATATAAAAGGTTACGAATTTGATTCGCTTACGGTATTCGAAGAAGATACAGAGTGGTTAATTGATAAATTATCATAGAATTAAAGAGGGGTGAAAAATCCCCTTTTTAAAAATTTATTGTAATGAAAAATGAATGCAGTCATTTGAAAATGAAGAAAAGTGTTAATTAGTGTACTAAGGTATGCAGTTGATGTTAATTACACAACAAATAAAAAGGTGGTATTACAAATGGAAGATTTAATACAAGTATTTGAAGAAAATGAAAATGTTCTAAGAGAGTTAAATGGTTTTTGTGAATTAGAATATGGACAAGAGGCATTAATAAATAATATTCCTATTCAAATTGCTTACACAAATTGGATTCATAATGAAGAATTTATAGTAGATGTTCACTTTGATATAGCTAAATTGATGCTTAGAAAATTTCTTACTGGCGATGACGGTCTGTCCTATGAAGAGTATGAAAGATATGAAAGCTATGAAGAAGCGATTGAAAGCATAAAGGCTTATGATTATAGTTCATTAGTAGTATTCGACGCGGGTACAGATTGGTTAATCGAAAAACTATCATAGCATTAAAGAGGGGTTGTGCCCCCTCTTTTCAATCTTTAAAAATTACTATTCGAACTGATCGAGAGGTTAAGGCTAGGAGTGTTTGATGGATGAAAGAGTTTTTAGACGAATTATGGTATCGAGGGTATCATGCCATGATATGGATGATGATATTTTCACTGTATTTAACTACGGGTGAAACAGAAAATATTAACCACCTTTATGTATGGCTTACATGTGTTTTCATTATGTTAGGTTTAATCATTATAATGTACACTAAAAGTACAGTGAATAATAAGCATTCATTCGAATTACAAAGCAAAAAAAGGAAAAATGGTGTGGATATAGTACAATGCTTTATGCTTATAATTATCGCTTTCTTATTGATGGTAATTGTTAAACAATTATATCTTGTGATTATAGGTAATGTAGGATTTGCTAATGATGAGTTAATCAAAGAGCATATAGGTATGTTAATACCGTTTTTTATTGCTTCGTGTATTGTATCGCCAATTATAGAAGAGATTGTATTTAGAGGTTACTCATATATGCTTATAAGTGATGTTACAAGTGCTATTTGTAATAAGTTTAAAATTCAGTATTATGAAAGGTACATAAAAATTACAGGATTTATTATTGTATCGAGTGTAGTATTTGGTTTTATGCATAAGCAAGGCAGTGTTTTTTCATTACTGACCTATGTATTTGCAGGTGTTGTATTTGCATTATTATTTCTTATGACAAAACGTATTTGGGTTAATATTGTAGCGCATATGATTAATAACAGTTTCGCATCATTGCAAATGGTCTATGTTAATGAAAATAATTATGGTAACGAATGGTTAGTTATTGGGTATTTAAGTTTTGTAGTAATATTGGGTATTTTGATATATGTAGCGTATCCTACGATAAAAAGTTATTTCATGGCTTACGATAAGCGATATTCAAAGTCATAGGTGATAACTATTTAACTTTAATTGAAGTAAAATAAGGAGTGAAGCGGTTATGAAAATGCTAAAACGTTTATTATATTTGGTATATCATTATAAAATATTAACAATAATAGCAGTTATTTTAAGTTTTTATACGGTTTTTAAGATTATAGCAGATGCAACAAATGTAGATTATTTTACATTGATACCAATACCTATAATGATAATAGGTATATTTGGATATTTAGGTGTCGCTATATTTAGTGAAAAAGAATCAAAGCGGTTGATAGCTTTAGTAATAAATTTAGGTATGTGTGTAATTGCTTTATCGTATATTCCAGTTATTAATAATTTAGGGGATATGCCTATAGTGAACCTTTAATTTAAAAGGAGAATGTTTATGATTACATTACTAGAACAGACGAAAAATGAATTAAATGCAAATGGCAAAACAATGGAAGATGTTGAATGGGTTGGGTGTAAAGAGTTTATGATTACAAAAGACCTATTTCAAAAATTAGCAGATGTTGAGATTGATGAGGAAGGTAGTATAGAAGATATTTATTTAGACTTAGTTGTATGCGGTGATGATTGGTGGCTAGAACGCGTAACATACGATGGGAACGAATGGTGGGAATTTAAAACTAAGCCATCCAGACCGTTAAAACTGAGAAAAGACATAACATCATTATTAATAAACGATTCTTCGAAAGAACTATTAGAAGAAGTAGAATAGTATAAATTAGGTTGTAAAATAGTTTAAGGCTCCTATCATATAGATAGAAGCCTTTTTAATTTAGTTATAAATTGTAAAGAAAAAGAAGCGGAAAAATAATTAGAAATACTTTACAAATAAAGAAAAATAGTGTATAGTATTAAGTGTAGTAAGGATTAGCAATTACTCCGAGCTGCACAACAAATAAAAAGGTGGTTTTATTATGAATAAACTAAGAAAAATGGAATTAAAACACGTTATTGAAAACATCAAGTTAGAAATGGAGTTTACAGATCTGTCAGAAGAAGAAAAGCAAAGAAATTTAAAAGAACTGAAACTAGCTAAAGAAGAACTAAAACAATTACAGTAAGGATCTTAAAGGCCATATACAAGCGATTGATACATCGCTTGTAAAATGGTTGAAAAGTATATAAATCGTCTTTAGAAGCGGTTTATTTCGTGAACAGGAGG
>NZ_JBICNX010000075.1:0-2833 GCF_043107035.1 Staphylococcus sp. 231237_7MaSpsaltlick | reverse complement strand
GCCGACCATTCGACAAGTTTTGGGATTGTTAAGGGTTCCGAGGCTCAACGTCAATAAAGCAATTGGAATAAAGCAATTATGTTATTGATTTTAAATTTTTTATATCAAAATGGTCTTTTTCTGTTAAGTCATAACCAGAATGAAAAAGAAGCTGAGCTTCTTTTGAAATACATGGTATTTTTCGACCTTTATAATTAGTTTCTGAAAACCATTCATTTTGAAAAACGTAATTGCCACCTTCTGGATTTGCTTGAGTAATGGAACCATCATCATTTAAATTTATGGGATGAATATCTAAATATCCATATTTTTTATGTTTAAGTTCCATGCGTGAAGGCATCCAATCAACTTCTATTTTATATCCTATATCTTCTAATTTTTGTATAACTTTTTGAGTGTGTTGGGCGTCAAAATCTATATCTATATCTCTGTGTTCTCTTTGTTGTTTTCCAGTTAATACATCTACACCCCAACCTCCATCTAACCAATAAGTTACTTCCATTTTTTCAAATAAGTCTAAAATATAAAATAAATCCTTTTCTGTTACATTATTAATTTTCATTTTATCCCTCCTAATTTAGGAATTTGAAACGAGTTGAAAACGAGTTTCTTCTTGTCTTGATAATAAGGGTAACTATTTCGATTTTGGATAGTTACCCTTAAAGCATTGGTATATATGGCTTAAAACCCAAAAAAAGTTGCTTTTTCGTACCTATTAATGTATCGTTTTAGGTGTCTAATCAAAAACATACATAGAAAGGGGAAAAAGCAACTTTTTTTATTGTCATAGTTTGTGAAAACTAAGTTGTTTTTATGTGTTATAACATGGAAAAGTATACTGAGAAAAAACAAAGAAATCAAGTATTTCAGAAATTTATTAAACGTCATATTGGAGAGAATCAAATGGACTTAGTTCAAGATTGCAATACATTTCTGTCTTTTGTAGCTGATAAAACTTTAGAAAAACAGAAATTATATAAAGCTAATTCTTGTAAAAATCGATTTTGTCCTGTCTGTGCTTGGAGAAAAGCTAGAAAAGATGCGTTGGGTTTATCTTTGATGATGCAATATATTAAGCAGCAAGAGAAAAAGGAATTTATTTTTTTAACGCTTACGACGCCTAATGTACAAAATGAACAGTTGGAAGATGAGATAAAACATTATAATAAGTCTTTTAAAAAAATGGTTGAACGTAAAAAAGTTAAATCAATTATTAAGGGTTATGTTCGTAAGTTAGAGATTACATATAATAAAAAAAGAGATGATTATAATCCTCATTTTCACGTGTTAATTGCAGTAAATAAATCGTATTTCACAGATAAAAGATATTATATTAGCCAACAAGAATGGTTAGATTTATGGCGTGATGTAACGGGAATTTCAGAAATTACACAAGTTCAAGTTCAAAAAATAAGACAAAATAACAATAAAGAGTTATATGAAATGGCTAAGTATTCTGGTAAAGATAGTGATTATTTAATAAATCAAAAAGTATTTGATGCATTTTATAAATCACTTAAAGGTAAACAGGTATTAGTTTATTCAGGATTATTTAAAGAGGCTAAAAAGAAATTAAAAAATGGGGATTTAGATTATTTAAAAGAAATTGATCCAACCGAATATATCTATCAAATTTTTTATATTTGGAAACAAAAAGAATATTTAGCTAGTGAACTTTATGACTTAACAGAACAAGAAAAAAGAGAAATTAATCACAAAATGATAGACGAAATCGAGGAAGAACAATAACAAAATATAAGTGCTAACAGCTGACCTCCCGATAACACCATGTAGTTATTGGGAGGTCAGCTGTTGAATTATGCACGAGTATTTTAAAAGTTATTGTGATGACGACGATAAACGATTATCAAAAGTATAATGTTAAAATGCTTTATTATACTAACGTTATATAAACAATATACTTTCGTTATACAAATTTTAACCCTGTTAGGAACTATAAAAAATCATGAAAATTTTAATTTGCATGTAAATGGGCAGTGTCTAAAAAATAGCCACTGGTTTTGCTTAAATTTTGTTTGTGAAATGAGAATATATTTATTTGGCTTATATTTGCGTTTTAAGAGCCAATATAAGTTTTTAGGTATAAAACTATATAAATTACCCTTAAATCTTTAAAATACCCCTTTAAAATGCAAAATAAGTATATTTGATTATCACATGTGTTTTTGAATTTAGCACGATACCATTTTGGTATGTAAGTGTGCCTTTGGATAAATAAAAAAGTCCTGGTCTATAATAGACCAGGACTTTTTTATTTATCGTTAGACCGCAACAACATTAGTTGCTTGTTCGCCACGTTGACCATCAACTATGTCGAAATCTACGCTTTGTCCATCTTCTAAAGATTTATAGCCTTCTCCAACAATGTTAGAAAAGTGAACGAATACGTCGTTACCATTTTCTCTTTCGATGAAACCAAAACCTTTTTCTGAATTAAACCATTTTACTGTACCGTTATTCATATAGAATACCTCCGAGTGCTTTTGCACATAATATTTGTAACAATTTCATTTATAAAAAAGAGGATATTCTAGAAAAATACACTACAATTAAATTCACGAGCTTTTATTACGTTAGATTAAGTATACGCTTATTTATTGGATAAGTACATCTTTAGTTTTAAAAGCACGCATTTATGCCGAGAAAATTTATTGATCGTTGAGAAGAACCCTTAACTAAACTTGTAGACGAATGTCGGCATAGCGTGAGCTATTAAGCCGACCATTCGACAAGTTTTGGGATTGTTAAGGGTTCCGAGGCTCAACGTCAATAAAGCAATTGGAATAAAGCAATTATGTTATTGATTTTAAAT
>NZ_JBICNX010000074.1:0-2902 GCF_043107035.1 Staphylococcus sp. 231237_7MaSpsaltlick | reverse complement strand
TTCCAATTGCTTTATTGACGTTGAGCCTCGGAACCCTTAACAATCCCAAAACTTGTCGAATGGTCGGCTTAATAGCTCACGCTATGCCGACATTCGTCTGCAAGTTTAGTTAAGGGTTCTTCTCAACGTCAATAAATTTTCTCGGCATAAATGCGTCGTCTAATTATTACGATTAGCATTCCAACCAATTAAAACATTACAAACAAAACCTATTAATCCACACAATAAGGCAGGTAAAAATGTTGTCTGTCCAATATAAAAAACAACTAAAAACATCAAAACCCCAACTACTAAACTTATTATCCACTGATTCATTTTCATGACTTAAATCACTCCTTTTTAACAAACTTTATCACAAGACTTATTAAAAAATTAAATACCCTTATTTTGAATTTTAAGGGGGCATTTTAAAGATTCAGGGGTAAATCATATAGTTTTATACCTAAAAACGTATATAAGCTCTTAAAATGCAAATATGAGCCAAATAAATATATTTTAATTACACCAACTAAAATTTGAGCAAAACCAGTGACTAATTTTTTAGACACTGCCCAGTTATATGCAAATTAAAAATTTAGCAAACTGGGCAGAAAAAAATAAACACTGCCCATTTACGCACAAAATTATTTTTTGCGTAAAAACTGGGCAACCATACTGGTTGAACGCTATAGTTCCCGCAGGGGCAAAAAACATAAGAATTAGTGACTTAAACACAAAAACAAAAGAATAAGTTACTAAAAAAACGCTAGCTTTTAAGCTAACGTTTCAAATCTTTTAAGTAATAATTTTGTTTTTCAAAATTCCAAATTGCAGTAATTGAATGTGCTTTTTCTTCTTCGTCTGTTGTTTTATCTTCGTCACTTGTATTAATTAAATTGCCATCTTCGGCATCGTCTAAATTTAAAATTTTATGTTTTTGCTTAAGCAATCCACCATAACTCAACATACGTTTTCGATATAAACCTTTTTCTAAATCATTCACGATTTCTTGATTTCTTTCATCATCATCAGTTAAAAAATCAGATGACTTAACCGAATATTTTGAGGTTTCTTTGATAGCTGCTTGAATATCTTTATCGCCTTTTTGATTTGGTTTGATCGCTTTAATATTTGCTACGGGTCGATAATTAACTTGTAATGCTTTTTGCCATAAATCAATCCAATCATTTTGCGAAATATAATTTTCAGAACCTCTAAAATACTTACTTTCAACACACAACAAGACATGCATATGTTGGTTATAACTACCATCATTTTTATTAACTGTAACTTCTGTTGAACGCATAAAACCAATTAAATTCTTACTAACTTTTTTATATTTAAATAATCTTCTAAAAGATTCAGTTAAATGTTTTAAACTTCGTTCTAAAGTATCCCCATCTATCGCATTTCGTGTTGATAGAGTAAGAAATAACCACCGAGCTTTAGGCTTTTCTTTTACTACTTCTTCAATCACTTTTTGAGCTTGATAACTATTTTTCATAGCACGCCTCCAATTACAAACTGGGCATAATTTTGACTTACAAAACCATGTCTTATGTAACTTCAAATAACCTTCATCAGTTGGCTTGAATTCTAAGACGTTACCACATTGTTTTACGTTAAAAGCCTTTTTAATTTTTAAGATTTCCAGTATATCTGCATAACTTACATTATCAATTTTCTTTTCTCTCCATGGGCGTTGTTTCCCACTTTTCGTAATATCTTTTAATGTTTCATTATCTTGATTTTCGTCTATATATTTTGTATGATTATCTTGCATATATAAAGACCTCCAGTATTAAGTTGATGAGTGGATGCTTCAATCTTATTACTGGAGTTTTTTTATGTCAAATTTTATTTTATACACTAAAAACTATTGAAAACACTGTCAAATCAACGTTAAAACGATATTTTGAAAAAGAACGTTATTTCTATATAGTATCAAGACAAGAAGAAACTCGTTCACACTCGTTTCAAAAAACCACCAAACATCATTCAAATCACAATCTCTTTTATAAATTTATATACCGTATAAAAACTACTAGCCAAACTTATAACACTAAATAAAGAGTTAGAAAATGAATATTTCCCCTTACTTTTAAAAACTATATATAGAGCAGTAGAAATAAAACATGTAAAAGATCCTGCAAGCAATACAAAAAACAAAATCCTCCAAACAAAAAAATCCAAATCAACAAAATACAGAGCTAATAATAAAAAGCCTATACCACCAGAAAAAATCGCATATTTTACATAATCATCTTCTGATAATTGAGCTGATAAAAATAAAAATCCGAAAATAAGAAAAGGTAAACCTAAATAAAATAACCACCCTTCACCAAAAAAGAAAAACAACAAACCTAGAAAGATTGTAAAAATAAGAATTATATACCCACCAAAACTATTATTCGTATTTTCATTATCCAAATAACCACCCCTTATTTATATCTATCATTAAATTATTATACACCCTAAAACGCTTATTTAATGCTAATTAAAAGTACTTTTTTCTCTTAAACAGAAAAAAACAGGATTTCGAAAGAACATAACTATATAGGGTAATTTTGAATCTTTTTACAAAAAAACCATTAAAAGCTCATTTCACTTACGTGATTTGAGCTTTTTTAGTGGAAAACGTGAAAGGTTCAAAACCTTTCTTATATTAGGAACGAAATCAAAAATTGAAAGGATGAAAACAAAATGATAACAAGCATAATAATCAGCTTTATCTTATCAATCATTGCTAGCATAATAGGTAATTACATCACGAATTCTTTTAAGTAATAAAACTATATTGCTTTATTCCAATTGCTTTATTGACGTTGAGCCTCGGAACCCTTAACAATCCCAAAACTTGTCGAATGGTCGGCTTAATAGCTCACGCTATGCCGACATTCGTCTGCAAGTTTAGTTAAGGGTT
>NZ_JBICNX010000073.1:0-2958 GCF_043107035.1 Staphylococcus sp. 231237_7MaSpsaltlick | reverse complement strand
ATCTAAAAGTATCTCCTGAAAAACTAGCGAATCAAACGATACAAAGGGTTAAAGATGACACTAAGGCTCATAAAGAAGAGAAAACACCATTTTATAAAAAACATAGTACATTGCTGTTTGCCACACTACTAATTGCTTTTGGTTACCTTTCTCACTTTGTAAATGGAGAAGATAACCTCGTAACTTCCATGTTATTTGTAGGTTCTATTGTAATTGGCGGATATTCATTATTTAAAGTCGGTTTTCAAAATTTGATACGCTTTGATTTCGACATGAAAACCCTGATGACCGTTGCCGTTATTGGAGCTGCCATTATTGGTGAATGGGCAGAGGCATCTATTGTTGTTATTCTCTTTGCAATCAGTGAAGCACTTGAACGCTTCTCTATGGACAGAGCAAGACAATCCATACGTTCATTGATGGATATCGCCCCAAAAGAAGCACTAGTTAGACGAAATGGTCAGGAAATAATAATCCATGTGGACGATATCGCTGTGGGTGATATCATGATTGTCAAACCAGGGGAGAAAATTGCCATGGATGGAATCATTGTGAATGGCTTGTCGGCTGTCAATCAGGCAGCTATAACAGGAGAATCTGTTCCCGTCTCCAAAGCGGTAGATGACGAAGTATTTGCAGGTACGCTTAACGAAGAGGGACTAATTGAAGTAAAAATCACCAAATACGTAGAAGATACAACCATTGCCAAGATTATTCATCTTGTTGAAGAAGCACAAGGGGAGCGTGCTCCAGCCCAAGCATTCGTTGATAAATTTGCGAAATACTACACTCCGATCATTATGGTTATTGCAGCCTTGGTTGCAGTCGTTCCACCCCTATTCTTTGGTGGCAGTTGGGATACATGGGTTTATCAAGGATTAGCAGTTCTTGTAGTTGGATGTCCTTGTGCATTAGTTATTTCTACTCCAATCTCGATTGTCTCGGCAATTGGAAATGCAGCGAAAAAAGGTGTGTTGGTTAAAGGTGGTGTCTATCTCGAGAAATTAGGAGCCATTAAGACAGTCGCATTTGATAAAACAGGAACACTGACAAAAGGTGTACCAGTGGTAACAGATTTTGAAGTATTAAATGACCAAGTGGAAGAAAAAGAGCTATTCTCTACCATTACAGCTTTAGAATATCGTTCACAACATCCACTTGCTTCAGCAATAATGAAAAAGGCAGAGCAAGATAATATCCCTTATTCTAATGTACAAGTGGAAGAATTCACTTCGATTACTGGGCGAGGTATAAAAGGGATTGTAAACGGAACTACTTACTATATTGGAAGCCCAAAACTTTTCAAGGAATTAAATGTTTCCGATTTTAGCCTTGGGTTTGAAAACAATGTGAAAATCCTACAAAACCAAGGAAAAACAGCCATGATTATTGGAACGGAAAAAACAATTCTCGGCGTAATTGCCGTTGCAGATGAGGTTCGTGAAACAAGTAAAAATGTGATTCAAAAACTTCATCAGTTAGGTATCAAGCAAACAATTATGCTGACAGGTGATAATCAAGGTACTGCAAATGCAATCGGTACACATGTAGGCGTTTCTGATATTCAGTCTGAATTGATGCCACAGGATAAATTAGATTATATTAAAAAAATGCAATCGGAGTATGATAATGTAGCTATGATTGGCGATGGCGTTAATGATGCTCCAGCACTTGCTGCATCTACTGTTGGAATTGCAATGGGCGGTGCTGGAACGGATACTGCAATTGAAACAGCTGATATTGCATTAATGGGAGATGATTTAAGTAAGCTTCCATTTGCAGTAAGACTCAGTCGAAAAACTTTAAATATCATTAAAGCTAACATCACTTTTGCTATCGGAATTAAAATAATTGCCTTACTATTAGTTATCCCGGGATGGTTAACCCTTTGGATAGCGATTCTTTCCGATATGGGAGCTACTATTTTGGTAGCATTAAATAGTTTACGACTGATGAGAGTGAAGGATAAATAGGTAGAAAACAGAATAGTAAGGTCACGCTGTGCGCAATTCAAGGGGGCTTTTCAATTTGAAGAAAAGTCCTACCCCTAAAATATAAAATATTGGAGATGGAAAAATGATCGCAACGATACTTACAGCAGCTGCGGTATATGTAGCAACAGGAATTGATTATCTCGTTATATTAATTCTTTTGTTTTCGCAAGTAAAAAAAGGTCAGGTGAAACATATTTGGATAGGACAATATATAGGGACTGCAATTGTTATAGGAGCAAGTCTTTTAGTTGCACAGGGGGTTGTAAATTTAATTCCTCAGCAATGGGTTATCGGACTACTTGGACTTTTACCACTTTACTTAGGTGTGAAAATGTGGATTAAAGGAGAAGAGGATGAAGATGAAAGTAGTATTTTATCTTTATTCTCCTCTGGAAAATTTAATCAGTTATTTTTGACGATGACTTTCATCGTATTAGCTTCCAGTGCGGATGACCTTTCGATTTATATACCGTACTTCACGACCTTAAATATGTCTGAAATCTTTATTGCTGTTATTGTCTTTTTGATTATGGTTGCTGTTTTATGTTATGTCAGCTATCGCTTAGCTTCCTTAGATTTTGTATCAGAAAAAATTGAGAAATATGAACGTTGGATTGTACCTATTGTATTCATTGGGTTAGGGATTTATATATTGTTTGAAAATGGTACATTTAACGCTTTATTCTCATTTCTTTAACAATCGGAACGCTTTCTCTAATAAGAATCAGCGCTCGTTTGACATATAAGACCGCCTTTTGGGAGTCACGATAGAAGTCCAATTTCTTAATTTTAGAACTGAGAAATTGGACTTCTATATACCTCCTGACTCTAACCTTATTAACTTGTAATGCAAAATAACGATTAAAATAGGTGCAAAATAACTCCTAAAGTGACAAGCTAAGCATATCAATACATATATAATGTCTATTTAGGGTCTACCCTAATCGAACCATTATCGATGCTA
>NZ_JBICNX010000072.1:0-3195 GCF_043107035.1 Staphylococcus sp. 231237_7MaSpsaltlick | reverse complement strand
TGTCTTTTCAATCAACTTTTATGTAGAAATTTTTCATAATATAAATATCAAATTATTCTTGTATGTATGTTCCATCAGAGTAATTTATTTTATATCCTTTTTCTGTATTAGAAACCCACACATTTACATTAATTGTATTACCATCGTCATTTACAGAATATGCTCTTACATGACTACCTCTTGGTACAAGCTCTTTCCCTTTGTAAACAGGCGTAACTTGGTAAAACACTTTTGTTTTAGGGTTATTATATATTGCATTTCTAACTTGGACTTCTGCATAACCCATACCGCCACCGTTTGGATCCTTATTACTTCCTACGTTTTGGCTTCTTGTACCTAAAGTTAAATTATGTGTTTCCATGTCTCCACCCAATGACCAAGCTAAAGAATGGGATTTATTATAAATATAACCTCTATAACCAGATAACTGTAATATCTTATTATTAGATTCTGTTCCTTCCCACGTTTGCTTCTCTCTGTTAAAGTTTCCATCTTTATATTCACCAGATACATGAACATTATATGCAAAAGATGGACGTTCTTGGACTTTAGAAGAATGTTGATAGACGCTATCAGAGGTAACTAATGCTGTTACTTCTCCAGCTCTGCCATATTTATCTAGTTCAGGATAATCTGCCCAAAATTCACTATCACCTTTAGTTTCAATTAGCTTCTTATCCTCTTCAGTTAAACTTGTTTTATTATCATTTATGAACTTATAATTCTCTGAATTGGTTTCTTCACCAATTAAATTTTTATCATCGTCTGTATTTTCTATTGAACCTGTTGTATATCCTGTTACTGCACTTTTAACATCGAATTTTCCATCAAATTCATCGTTTATATAAACAAAAGCACCGATGATAAGTACTACAACAGTTACAATACTACTAAGTATTTTCTTCATTTAATACCTCACAATCTATTTCTTATTCTGTAATGGATAAAACTTATGAAAAATTAGATATATTATAATAGGGGAGGAACCGAAGAAAAGCACATTCATATATCCATCGACTAGCATTTTCAAAATACCCTCACGCATCGTAAAAATATACACACTTATATGCTTATATAAATATATATAACAAAATGCTATCATCAAGCTTATTATCGTCTGTATCAAAAGATTTCCCCATTCAATCATCCATTGCTTTTTCATATTTTGAACTCCCAATCATTTTATTTTCCAGTTTTAATGAAAAGGTCTATATATTTGTATAATTGTTCAATACTAGTTTCTTGAGAAGTTTGTCCTTCCTTTTCTCCCAAATTAGTAACATCAGATTCTTTGCTAATACCTAGTGATTTTAAAATATCACGTAACTTAATAGCTAAGTCTGAGTTAATTTCTAAAAGTCTCTCATATTTTTCTTCCACATTTTCAATGTTCTCTATTTTTTTCAAACTTGTTACGTATTGTTCATACGTATAGTCTTTTGCTTTTTGTTCTTCTAAATATAATTGATAATCATAAAGTTTCTTCAAATTATAATATCTCATCGTTTCATAATCTTGCTTTCCAAGTCTGAGACGTTTAATAATACTATCTGCAACGCCTGTCTGTCTGCTAATTTCAGCAGCACTAATATTTGTTTCCATTAGTTTTCTTACTGTATCTAACATTTATATCGTCTCCTTAAAGTAATTATTATATATAATAATATCGTGCATTGATGCACGTTGTCAATAAAGTTCGCTTTTGCGAACTCATCTAAATCTTTAAAACTTCTAATTTAAGCCTTGTGACCAGCAATAAGTTTTTCATTATTTTTTAATAGACTAGAATCTGTTAGACTAATAGCTCTTTTAACTATATGATTACCATACTTAAATTTAACCTTATCCATAGCTTTTTCTATCATTTCTTCTTTCACTTCTTTATCATTTTTAAAAAGCTCTAATTGTTGTATATTACTATCTTTAAAATTGGTGAAGTTCACTGATATAGTTCTAAACAACTCAGTATGGTCACTTTCATTTAAAACATACTGCCATAGTTTTTCTATTATTACATTACTCGATTGATATCCATTTTTATTAGTAAATTGCTTTCTCAAACCGCCACCAACTGAATATCCTATTTGTATAGAAATTGTAGTAGGATACTTATCAATCATTCTTGTTCTATAAAAAACTTCATCCACATGCTCTCTTAATAGTATCTTACTTTTGCCCAAGCCTTTATTTTGGGTTTTATAAGGTCTGCTTATCACGCTTTCGTCTATACCATTCGCATGTAAATGTAAGTCTATGCCTACAATACCAAAGTCTCTTTTTAAATATTGATAAGGATAATTCGCCAAATCTTCAATACTAAATATACCTCTCTTGTTTAACTTTTTTGCTGTTTTGACATTTATTCCCCAAAACTTTGTTAAATCTTTAATTTTCCATAACTTACTTGGTACATCTTCATATCTCCATTCTGCTATACCATTTTTAGTATGTTTAGACTCTATATCCATAGATACCTTCGCTAGTAACATGTTAGAACCGATACCTATTGTACTTTTTATATTAGTTTGATTATATATATCTTCTTGAATCATAGAAGCCAATTGATAGGGGGACTCGGCAAATAAATGATATGAGTGAGTTATATCACAAAAACATTCGTCAATACTATACTGCCAAAAGTCTTCAGGCGATATATACTTTAAAATGATATGAGATATTTTCACAGAAACATTCATGTATGTTCTCATTTTAGGGTTTGTAATATAAATATCTGATCTGTTAGGTATTTCATATAACCGAGACCCTGTTTTTATACCTAATTTTTTTAGGGGAGGCGTTGCTGCTAAAACGACTGAACCTTGCCTTTTTGTATTACCTACAACTGCAAGCTTTGTACTCATAGGGTCTAAATTGTTCAAAAGACAAGAGACACTTGCATAAAAACTTTTTAAATCAATACATAATATATCTCTATCTTCACATTGATAATAATCATACATAGTAATCACCTCATCAACATTATAGAACATATGTTCGCATTTTTAAATCAAAATATAAAAAAACCTCCTTGTTTTACACAAGAAGGCGAAGCGGCTATATAGTTATTCTTTACCTTATATAAAAATTTCTTATCAATGATTCATCAAAAGCTTTTACTTGTCTACCTGTACTACGATGGCCAAAATTTATATAAGTTTTAAGTTCATTATTTCTTTCTACATTCACTACTATTAA
>NZ_JBICNX010000071.1:0-3386 GCF_043107035.1 Staphylococcus sp. 231237_7MaSpsaltlick | reverse complement strand
TTGCACAGCAGCAACACTTGCAAAAGAAGTAGTTGTTGATAGGTCAATTCTATATTTGGCTATTTCCGACTTAGACAGTGAAGCAACGACTAAGAGGAAAGAAAATAAACTGAAAACGTTAAAAGAGTTAGTTGAAATGGTTAATTTATGTATACCCTATGAACAAATGAATTTAGACGTAGAAAGATTAATGGGTAAAGATTCAGATTTTATAAACAAACCCATTGCTACACAGAAAAAAAGATTATCGGACTTAAGATATAGAAAAAGTGAGACTCAAATTGATTTTGATAAAGATTATGAATTTGTATTACAGAAAAAAATAAATACTTGGTATAGAAACTATCTAATTCATAAGGAAATTGAACAAGGAGAACAAACACCTTATAAAATAGCGAAAAAGTATGGTATAGACCCAAGAAAAGTATATGAACTTAATAAATTCTTTGATGAAAATTCTCAAGATGAACCTACTAAGAAAAACAGAATAACATATGAACAAAAACAGCGTTTTTTAGAAAATGTGAAAATATTTGAGGATTATGAAGCGGGTACTAAGATAGCTGGATTAGCTAATAAGTACAAATTAAGCGATGATTTTATAGAAAAGATTATTGTAAGTATTGAAGTTGCTAAGAAGCAATTACTAATGACATGAAAAGATTAGTATGAAAGGAGATATAAATGAGTAATTATAAAATAAGGCCAATATTATTTATAGGGTGGTATATTTTAATAACCATTTTAATGATTGTACTATTATATACTGATTTTCAATGGTTTAACCATTGGTGGATAATCATCCCATACCTTATATTATGTTCGCTAGTAAGACCGATTATAGATAAAATAGCTCCAAAATCAGAAGGTAAAGAAGATGAAAAATAAACAAATGAAGTGGTTAGCGCTATTAAGTTTTTTACCAATAGAGTATATCGCATTATTAGTAGACTATAATACATCAACTATGTGGGGATATATACCATTTGCTCTATTAATCGTATTAACAGTTACATTTTTTAAAAGTATAGATAGACTTATATTTTTATTAGTGATTCGGTTGTTGGGCAGTATATTATCTTATATATCAATTCAATTATCATCACAAGCATTTATAGAATCGAATTATTTTAAACCATTAACTACTATTTATTTTTCTATAATGTTAAGTGTAGTTAGTATAATTTTCATAGTTAGCGTAATTATATATAAGAAGATAGTTATAAAACGCAGAAATTAAATTATTGGGGGGGAGAACAAAATGACTAACACAATTACAGTAGATCAATTAAAAGAGTTATTGCAAATACAAAAAGATTTTGACAGTAGATTACCAACGTTAAACTTAGAGGATAGCAAAGCGGCATATGTGGTTAAGTTCTTTAAATGGTTTGATGCATTAGGAACGTTCCAAACGTTTGAAAATTTGAATATAAATCGAGATAAAGCATTTGAAGTTCAGTTAAATGAATTGTCAGATATGTTGGTGTTTGGGTTAAGTATTGCTAATCAGTGTGAGTTTGATGATTATGATATCGAATCATTTTTTGAATCGTGGAAACTAGAAGATTTTATTAGCCCTGATTACTTAACTAATACAAAAATGATTTATGACATGATGGAAGAATTTTGTGATGAAATTACTTCTATTAGAGGATTGATAATTGTGTTTAAGATTGCTGAGCAACTATATTCTATAGACCAACTCATCACTGCATACAAAGTGAAAATGATGAAAATGGAACGTAAGAAAGACATATGGAAAGAGTACTAAGGCAATATTATCTCAAAAATAATTACGATACTCCTAAAAGCGCTATATGCAAATATTCGTGATGATATAGACATAGATAATCCGAATTAGGTGCTAGTTGTACTAGACTGCTATATATATGAAACAGATAAAATAAATGTTGACCTAAATTGGTGGTTGCTATATAGCGGACTTCACTATGAACCTAGGCTATTTATAGCGTGTCCGCCTATGATATATGGAATATTAGTTAGTTTGTTGAAAATATACGTGTCGAAACAGAATGTCGGTTTATTTAAAATGACCAATATAATTTTATGTATTACAACGTTATTAGTTATATTCATATTATTAAAGTTAAATTTTCAACCATTCTTCGGGTGAAATGAAGTTAGTAAACTATATAAGGCACTAAAGGTTATCGATTTTGTCCAAGTTACACATAAACAGTAATAGATAAAGGTGAATAAAAATGAATGAGGGTGATAAGTATGTTGAAACAGAAATTATTTAATAAAAAATCAAATAAAAATATAGCATTTGTCTTCAAATTGATATTAGTAGCATTGTTTAGTTGGTCTACGCTTTACTACGTCGATATTGGAAGTATCTCTCAGACCATAGTGTCTAAAATAGCCAATGAGAGCAATGAAATTGAAAGTTTGAAATATTTATTGAGATGGTTTGTTGTAGTTTTTGGTGGATTGCTTGGGACTTCAATAATTTATTATATACTTATGGATATCATGTTCATTATAGTTGCACGTTTCGTTAGAATTGTCATTTATATTTTATTTCAGCAATTTATGAAAACAAAAAACTTTAGAGATAATAACTAGCAAATGGTTATATTTAGGGATATAAATTGTATATAAAATATTTTAATTATAATGACTTTTATAGGGGGCAACCGCTTTTTTTCACTCAAAAATACGTTTATCAAATACGTATAGGGTTACCTAATAATATATAGGTTAATATTGAATGAAAGTAGGCGGATTGATATGTATCCAAAATTTGATTGTAAAGTTATTACTGATGAAGCGAATTATTATTTTGATATCTTTGAGGAAGAAAACAATACCGCAGATCATAATGCTGTTGAATATGTGCTTGCACATTTTCCAAATGAAGGACTTATAGGTGGTTCAAGTAGAAAAAATGAAGGTATAAAGCAAGATGAAAAAAGTTTAGATTTAGTAAAAAGAGAAAAGGACAAAAAACTTTTTTAGATTAATTCAATCTACGTTTAATAAATTAAAATTAAGGATATTAAAACACTGTCTCTTATTACTATGTTAGATTCCTTTACTTTTCCCAAAAAGTTAGCAATTATAAGTTCAATTGCTAACCTTTTTTATTATTATCAATTCTGTTGCTTATTGAATTCAGACAAATAGATAACAAGCTTTTTAAAGTTTTGAGTACATAGTATAGAGAAATAAAAACAACCGCATATAACGGTTGTTGAATGACAGAAAGTATTAAAAAAAGAGTATATTTGAAAATACCCTTTGATATTCAATTTAAACTAATATTTACTATACTCAATAGAAAAGTACTCTGAATCAATTTAACCTGCTTCAGATGTGGTCGCCCAAATTAGAGAAGCGTCATAACAAAAATTGTGTGG
>NZ_JBICNX010000070.1:0-3486 GCF_043107035.1 Staphylococcus sp. 231237_7MaSpsaltlick | reverse complement strand
AAAAAGCAACAGGTCAATATTACATAACGCTATTGGTAACAAGTGAAAATCAAACTTTACCACAAACGCAAAAAAATGTAGGCATTGATTTAGGTATTTCAGATTTAGCAATCACGTCAGATGGCCAAAAATTTGCTTCTCAAAAATTACATTTAAAATATCAAAAACAGTTATATTATTGGGAGAAACGTTTATCAAGAAGAAGACTGAAAGCAAAAGCTGAAGGTACCCCATTAATAGAAGCTAAAAACTACCAAAAAGCTCGAAAACAGGTTGCCCGTATACATGAAAAAATAGCAAACACTAGAAAAGATTATATTCACAAAATTACTACGTACTTTGTGGCACAATATGATGTCATTGTATTAGAAGATTTAAATACTTCTAACATGTTAAAAAACCATAAATTAGCTCGTAGTATATCTAACCAATCATGGAGAGAATTCCGAAATTTTTTAGAGTATAAATGTAAAAAATACGGAAAAACACTTCTTATTGTCAATCCGTATAAAACCTCTCAATTATGTTCTAATTGTGGATATGATAGCGGTAAAAAAACTTTAGATATACGCCATTGGTGTTGCTCATCATGCCATATGGAACATGATAGAGATGTCAATGCAGCCAAAAATATAAAGCATATTGGCTTGGAACAAGCCTTAGTCAAATAGCTTAGGCCACTGTTTTACTTTGAAATAAGTAAAACAAGTCATGAGCGTTCCTAAAAACTCGTTACTTTAGTAATGATGTAGTTCATAGGGTCGTAAAATCTTTTTCAATTTCAGTTACAATGAAACGAAAATCGACAGGACAATATTACAAAGAATTAATACCAATGTATAAAGAATATAAAATATATTAGTTTAGAAAAAGCATTATTTAAACATCTTAGTCCACTAATCACTATTACTTAGCAATAACAAAAAAAATAACCGTCTAGAATGTATACTTAGGCGAGTAACTAGAGGTTATTTTAATCTTCTTATTAAACTACAAGCCACTGTCTTTTTAACAGGCTCATTAAGACAACATGTTAGCACATGTTGTCTTTTTCTATATAACGCAATATTAACATAAGCCTTCATAGATACCAAATCCATGATTTCTCTTATAGTTATGATTCAAATATATTTTCGAAACAATCTCTTTTTACATTAGAAAAATCTATTTCTTCTTCCAAATGATCCTCTGCATATCTTACAAAGACATTGATTGTAGATTTTATAATATACTTTCTTAATATTTCAATGGTTTCTTGTTTCTCATACATTTTTCTTTTTATTCTATTTAACATTAGGATTAATTCCATTTCCACATCTTCGATTAATAATTTTGAAGATACTGGAACACTATCGTTATATGCTGTTTTACTGATTAGAATATAGTCTTTTAATAAATTAACTTCTTCTAAATCAAAATTACATATATATGATGTAAGTCTATCTGGAAATTGTTCTAGTATTGCTTTTTTAATATCTTCATTATCATTATTTATACGTTCTGACTCTCTTAAACGCATATATTCTTTGAAATCTATAGTAATTGAATTATCGTTATGATTTGAATGGTTTGAATGATTATCATCACTCTCTCCATGCATACCATTCACTACATTTACCTCTTCTTTTATATTTGTATTCTCTTCTTTTGTATTCTCTTTTATTTGTATTCTCTTATCTCTGGGTTTTGAGGTCTTGAAATTCAAGTCTTGAATTTGAGGTCTTGAAAACCCAGAGCCCAAATTTTCTTGATCTGCTGCTTTTTTCGCTTTGTGACTAAAATCTTTTACTGTTTTTGCACCTTCATTTTTTTCTATTTCTGCAATATCTTTTTCTGTAAAAGGATATACTGTTACATAGTATATATATTTATATTTATTTCCTTCACGTCTTTTTAATTGAACAATATAATCATTTTCTACTAATTCATCCCATGCTCGTCTGACAGATGCCTCTTTATTCTTTGCATACCTCTTATATAATTCTGTTTTATGTAAATCCCAAGATTCAGCATAACTACGTATATTACATAATAGTCCAATCGCTTGTAAAGATAAGTCTTTATTATGTTTACTATTAGTATCACAAGCTTGCAATAATTCCCGAGGTATTTGTTCAAACGGTACATTCTTTTTAAAATTTTTAATATTACCGTTTCCAGTACTCATGCTAATCCCTCACTCTATATTATCTTTATGTAAATTTGTAATAAGTACATTATAAATGAGCTCATTACAAATTTACATAAAAGATTTAAAACCCCTAGTTTTATCTAGAGGCTTTAAAGTATTATCTATAAGCCAAAATTAGCGTATACGAAGTTGGATTGAAGGTCTTCCCTTCTTCTCACTAGGTATTGATCTCTTTGTTCTGTTTCAGTCATCACATTAACTAATCCTTCTGGCAAATTTTGATCTATCGTTTTTTGATAAGTATTTATATCGTTTTTTGACATAGCACCATAAATTGTAAAATCAAAGTCGTTCTCTAAGTCTTGATAGAAGATACCGTTTGTATTGAATATATCGCAATATTCTATGTTATTAAGCTCTTCTTTTTCTTGATTGATTTTCTTTCTACCAATTGCATCATATAGATACGCTAAACGTACATCTCTTTGTTCAAGCTTATCTGCAGTACTTTTTATATATCTGGCAGTTTCCGTTGAAAGTTGATCTACACCATGTATCATCACGATATCATCTTCGGTAACGGATGCTGCTATATAATCAAATATATTTAAGAATTGTGCTTCTTTTATGTCACCCTCTAAATCATTTAATTGGTAATAATACTGATAGATTTCTGGTTCATCTGGGTCTGGTAATGTAGTATAAGTATCTATAGTTGCTCTGTGCGTATTAAGTAATTGCTCTAATGATGTTACTAACTCTTCTGTTGCTTCTTTTTTACTGTCAGTTAAATCTTCAACTTCATCCGCATAGTTTGTTAATGCTAATAAAAACTCACTTGCAGTTGGATAACTATCTCTTTTTTTATCTATAATTCTTATTCTTCCTGGGAACTTATGAGCATCAGAGTCCCACATACCCACCGATTCATAATGATTATTTATTTCTTTTTTCAAACTAGTAATCATATCATTTTTCATTGTCCTATTAGTGTATAAATAGAATTCATATACTAATTTATCTAAATGATTACTATATATCTGGATTTGTTTTTCTTTTTCGCCAAACGGTTGAAATGGATTCAAACCACCATATGCTAAATTTATTTTTTTCATAATGGTATTCATAATTGGTTCTGCTGAAAATGTTTTTTGTTTATTTGGTACGTTTGCTTCTCCGTAATAATCAAAATCATTTAAAACAATATGGAAAGTCTTATGACCATGAGCCATTGCATGGTTAGCGATTTTTTGTCCCCACATAGATGAAGCGGACAACTTAGTATCATAGTCTTGTATTACAGAACTTTTGTTAGCTGCTACCAATATCTTCTGTTTAAACGAACCGTTTAAATC